>DLGN01000323.1:0-20704 GCA_002482715.1 Oxalobacteraceae bacterium UBA7693 | reverse complement strand
ATGACTATGCCAATACACTGGTGCCTTACGACACAAATAGTTATAACGCCTATCAAAGCCTGCGTCCCAACCTCGCCTATGCACGCGATCGTCTGCATGCCACCGCACTCAATTCATCGGTGCCACTAATCGATAGAAATGGTCTTCAGCGGCAATATGCTTTAGCACCTGAACTAGCACCGCTTTCGCCCTTATTCGATAGCGGAAAACTCGGCGTTTTATTAAACGTTGGCAGCCTGATACAAAAGACCAGCAAGGCGCAATACACCAACAAAACCGTGCCGCTGCCGCCGAAATTGTTCTCACACAATGATCAGCAGTCAATCTGGCAATCATCCTCGCCCGAAGGTGCGGTATCTGGTTGGGGAGGAAGAATGGGCGACCTGTTCGTTAGCGGGAATGGCAAAGCCACCTTCACCTGCGTGAATGTATCGGGGAACGCGGTTTTTCTCTCAGGTAATCAAGCGGTGCAGTATCAGGTCACCAGCAATGGATCGGTTCCTTTGAACGGACTCAGCACACCGCTATTTGGTTCGACGGCATGTTCCGACGCCTTACGCCAATTGGTGACACAAAGCCGTACGCATTTATTTGAAAATGAATACAATCGGGTCAGTGCCCGCTCGATTGAAGCAGATCAAATTCTCAGTGCGGCACTTGCCTCGGCGCCGCCAATCAACACCACTTTTCCGGCCGATAATCGCTTAGCATCACAACTTAAAATGGTGGCGCGCATGATTGCATCGGCCTCTGCACTCAGCGCGAAAAGACAGGTCTTCTTTGTCTCACTTGGCGGTTTCGATACCCACGATGGTCTGTTGACCGAACATCCTGTCTTACTGAAAACAGTGGCCGATGCGCTTGCTGCCTTCTACAACGCAACTGTCGAATTAGGTGTAGCAAATCAAGTCACCGCATTTACCGCATCAGATTTTGGCCGTACCCTTACCGGCAATAATGATGGCAGCGATCATGGCTGGGGCAGCATGCATTTTATGCTGGGTGGCGCGGTGAAAGGCGGGGCACTTTATGGTACCCCACCTGTAGTCGCTAACAATGGTGAGGACGATGTCGGTCAAGGTCGCTTATTGCCAAGCACCGCGGTCGAACAATATGCTGCAACGCTGGGCAAATGGCTAGGAATTTCCGATTCTGAGCTGATTGATTTGTTACCGAATCTCAAAAATTTTGATGCCAGTACAAGGGATTTAGGCTTTCTTTAATGGTTTTCAAGAACATTAAAATGACTTTTAATAAGTTTTAATGGCTCTTAGGAACATTTGAATAAGCTTAAGCGCTTTCAGCAAACGTCCAACAAGATAACTTACTGAACGCAAGCAGGGATCAATTAGTTGCCATTGACAACTAATTGATCCCTGCTTAAGATGCGAGCTTCTTTACCACGCCCATCATACTTTCTATGTCCACATCACCATTGTCAGGTTCTCTGGTCAGAGAAGTTAGCCGCCTTTTTGTTCGCTCACAACGTGCGCAGACCGCTTGTGTTGACGGCGCTTCGAATGTGCAATGCCATGTTCTGACTGAGTTATTGCGAGTTGACGGCATTACTCAGCAAGCCTTGGTCGAACGCTTATCACTGGATAAGGCGTGGATCAGCCGCGCAGTAGAAGCGCTGGTCGGTGACGGCGTCGTCTCCAAGGTGACAAGTGAGCTCGACAAACGCAGCGTTAAACTCAGCCTCACTCCACTGGGGCGGGTACGTGCTGAGAAGTTGGAAAGTGCGCTTAACCATCACGCAGCGCAAGTATTTGATCTAATTCCGCAAGACAAACACGCACAATTGGAAGAGTCGCTCAACATCTTGATCGCAGCCTTGCGACAAAATCCTTTCGATCTCGCCGATCAAACTTCAAGCTCAGATTCAAGCTTAAAAACCGACGCTACTTGTACATCACCAACACATAGTTTGACCTGATGTAATTGATGCTGGCTTTTTACTTTCGATCAATTCAAATCACATCAGAAGGGTAGACCACGTTCTTTACTTAGTGCAGCCAAATAACGCTGTGCGTCTTCCCAACTGATGTTACTCACTTGCACTCGGTCGTGACTCGGTATCTTGGTGTGCGGTGCTCGCTGTATTGAGTTTAATTCGGCTGCCTTGTTTTGCCGCGCACCTTGTCCTTCACTTTGTCGCTGAAGCTCCTCCAAATCACGCAGACGTTTTTGTTTCTCCACCAATGCATGCAATGCAGCAGAAGCTTGTTGACGCCTTTGCTGCTCAAGTTCTTTCCGTTGCCGTCTTTGTTCTGCTCGCTGTTGCGCTGCCGTTTCGAATGGCGATAAGCTTTGCGTCTGTACAGCTGTTGTGGCATGCGCACCGACGTCACCACTTTGTTGTGCTGCTTTCTTCATCGCGATCAGAAGCGCCAATGCGGTTGGCGGACGCTCTTGAACATTCAGCGCAAAACCACTTTGCAAGACTTGCCACTGTGCCTGATTGATGCCTAATGGTTTTTGCACCAGTTGCTGTGCTTGACGGTATTCACCAAATGGTAATCGCCCCTCCAGCATTTGATAAATCATAATCGCCATCGCATACACATCCAGAGCGGGCGTATATTGAGGAGATGGCGACGTACTGTGCGTTAGCACATCCGCTTCGGGCGCTCGATAGCCAGCGGTTCCCGCATGCGGTGAGCGCACTGAAGCAAAACCCGGCGTACTAAGTCCAGCGCTGGTTTGGGTTCGAAGACGAGCGGAAATACCGAAATCGAGTAACTTTACCTGACCATCTTTGGTCAAAAATAAATTACTCGGCTTCAGATCGCGGTGAACCAGTTTGTGTTTTTCCCACGCGTACTGCAAAGCATGCGCAACTGGCAATAACATGCGCAAAGCTTGCTGCCATTCACAGCGTTGATGCTGTGCCAGATAGCGATCAAAATCTTGTCCATCCAGATATTCCATCATAATGAAATAGCTGTTGGTAGCAGGATCGCGCGCCCAATCATAAACTCCTACAATATGCTCATGCGCCAGTTTGCGCACCAACGAAGCTTCTTCAATGAGCAAACGTGTATGCAGTGTACTTTGGGTAAAATGCGGCGGAAGAATTTTGATCGCCAGTTTTTCACTATGACCAATTGCAGCAAGCGTCGCTAAATCACTAACTTGCCACACTTGTCCCATTCCACCCTGACCTAACAAGCGTTCTAATTGATAACGTTTGGCTTGGCCGCCAATTTCTTGACCTGCGACGAAACCTAAATCGGTTCCATCACTTGATTCAAACTGCGACTGCGGTGCACTCAAACTGCCGTTCGGGCCAAACTCAGTATCTAAAATCGCATTTTTTCTTTGCGTAAATTCTTGCTCGCTCAATAAACCTTCGTTCAAGAGATCACGCAATTCACGGATTTTTTGGAGTGGCTTTTGCATGATCTAGATTTGGTGCTTCGTTTTGTGCTTCATTTGTGCACTTTATTGTGCGTTTAGTTTGCTACTTTATGAATGACACTTTTCTGTCATTGACTTCCACAAGCGAGGCTCCGCAGCTCATTTTCTGCCGACGGATGACGCATGAGGACGTTGTAGTGGCATCAAATTCTGAACGATGCTCAAATCAATTTCGTGCCGTCTTTGCTGATCTGCCTCACGTTGCTCACGCTCTTCGCGCAAACGCTCTTGCAGCATCTTCATCGACTGCTCTAAACTCATGCCGTGCTGAATTTGTGCCATCGCACTCATCGCTTGCGCTGCATGACTTGATCGGCCTGCTTGCGCGGCTAATATCTGTTCAGCACTCATGCCTGCCTGTGTTTGCAGTTTCATCACTTCCGCTAAGGCGTTTGCATTGGCAACATCAGCGGTGGCGATCTTGCCAGTTTCACTAAAATTCGCAATCGCCTGCAAGCGCTCGACCTGTGTTTTTTCCATCGCGATCTGATGTTGCTGTTGTTTTTCCAAGCTCTGTTGTTGACGATCCCATGCTTGCTGCTCTGCCTGCAGCTGTAACTTCATCCGACTTTCTTCGATCGCAAACACCGCCAGCGCGGCTTGCTCTTGACGCTGCTGTTCTTGATCTTGGAAACGTGCATGTAGCTCTATCGTGCGTTGTAATTTCTCTTGCTGTGTCGTGATGCGAGCCTGCTCTTCTCGCTGTTGAATCGAGGTGATTTGCTCTTGCACTTGCGCCACTTTGAAAGCCGCATCCATCTCCTTAATTTGCTGCTCTCTTTGCAAATCATCGACGCGGGTTTTATGCAGTTCTTGCTCCCATGCTTGCATGCGTTGAAACTCGCGTGCGCGCAATTCGGTTTCTAAACTGATACTCATCAAACGATGTTTTTGACGTTCGTCTTCTAACTCTTGTTCCGCTTGTTGCAAGCTTTGCTGCTGTTGCCTTTGTAATTCAAGCTGCGATGCTTGCTGCGCCTTATCGGCGATTAACTGATTTTGTGCAATCTCATGTTCAAGCTGAATTTTTTGCAGCTGCTGTGTGCTTTGTAATTGCAATAGCTGTGCTGCTTGTTTACTGTGCAATTGCGTTAATTCAGATTCTGAACGCATCTTGATACGCGCTAAAGTACGCACGTGCAACCATTGATCTGCCTCATTTTGGCGGGTCTCATTTTTTTCTTTTAAATCATGTTCCAAGGCGCGTACCGTTTCACCCGCGCCTGCATCAATCGCTTGCTGACGGCTGGCTGCCTCAGTCACCTGCGCATATAAATCCAATTCTCGCAAACGTATAGTTTGCAAACGTTCGGCTTCATCTTGCTGCAACTTAGCGCGACTTAAGCGCTTTTTCGCTTTATCGTAGTCACCTTGCAAATATAACCAACCAAGATCTTTCGCAAATTGCGCGCGCATTTCTTCATGACGATATCGCAAACGTACTTGCTCTTCTTGCTTGCTGACTCTTTGCCATTCACGTTCACGATATAAGCCATCAGCCTGTTTTGTGTGCTCTAATTGAGCGCGGCTGGCATCCAGCTGCAATGTCTGCAGTTCAGCATTTTCGCTCAACGTTTCTCTATCATTCGACAGTTTTACGTGCTGCAGTTGCTGCGTAATCAGCTGTGTCAACGCTAAGCCAAAATTAGAAAACCTTTGGTTCAAAGTCGATAGCAATTGCTCATCTAGTTGCGCATAAAAATCAACGTCATCTTGCATTGCTCGTAAAGACTTGGCCCTCACCACGCTTAGCAATGCTTGTCTTACCATAGGTGCCAATAATGCCTGCAACTGCGCAGTATTCAGTGTTCCTGGTGTCAGCATAAACTGATGTGCGAATTGCGCAATCTGATCGATCTTAACGCGCAATAAAACACTGGCCGTTACCGGCAAAAACTCACTGGAATGCAAGTCATCGAATACAAAGTTCAAGGCTAAAGGGTGGGAACGCGTGATCAACAAATCCACAGCCTGATCAGGATTCAATGCATTAGTACGCGCGCGCAAGCTTTGCGCATCGTAACTACCTGAAAATAGCTCAACACTGCGGTCATTTTGCAAGACATAAGCGCGCGCACGGGCTGGAATTTGCACACTATCTTTCGCCAGCTTTGCCAAAGACTCCACCGCAAAAAATACTGCGATCTCATCATCAGCAGGCAACCAATACGCTTGTTTAAAAATCGCTTCATGTGGCGGACTGCCAACCAGCAAACCGCACTGCGAACAATAACTAGCATCTTTGGGATTTGCAGAGCTGCCAAAACTGCAATAAGCAGCACAACGAGCGCATTGAAGCTTGAAGGAATGAAATAATGAGCGCATGCAAAACCCCTTCCGACGGATCGCGTCGGCAACGAACAATCAATTGAAAACTGCGTAGAAAGATGCAGTGAGGAAAAGAATAGCATTCGCCCACGAATCAAGAGGCGCGAATAGAGGGCGAAAAACCCGTCAAATCGGGATTATGGATAGAATGAAATTTGACGAAAAATCAAGCAATTCAAGTGTCGCAAATGTACCGGTATGCCTGCAGGCTAGGATGAAGCCCTGCGAGTTCGATGGATGGATCAAGCACACTATCTTGCAAACTATGCGGATCGTGATACCAAAATTGCCCATGCTGATGAAAGAACAGCAGATTCTCATTGGCGGCCATCTTATTCGGCATTAGAGTCGGCATTAAAGTCGGCATTGAATCTGATGTACCAACTTCAGGTCGCTGCTCAGGGTTCAGCAGATAAAACAGCGCGACAACATTTCCACCCACGATTCTTTGCAAGATGACAGCGTGTGGAAGAATAGCCGCAACACGCAATTCAACTAAGCCTTTAAAGCTTGCCGATAATTCCAGCTGCATACCAACAAACAAGGGCATGGGATGGTGTTTTTCCAGAATGACCCCATCGACCAAAAGACCGTAACGCGAAACATCGGTGATTTCAACACGCGCATCTTGCCTGCGGATAATCGCATGACGACTACTGATGCGCTTAGTCAACATTTGCTTGTGACCAGATTCGGTTAAGTGCTGCAATTGAATATCAGCGTTTTGTCGACCACCGTCTTGCCGCCCCAGACACCATTCATCGAGCGCTAACAAGTAAATTGGTACTGCATTGGCGCGATTTTTAGCAACTAAGCTGGCGCGAAAGGTGGTTGAGTTCGTTGCTAAATTCTTTATTGAATTCGTCGCTGAATTTGTCGAATCAGGCTTCATCAAATCTTGCCTTGCTGGCGTTACCGGTATGTTGAGTGATGAGGCTGGCACCGCAAGCTCAATTAATACTTCGCGCCAGGCGATGCTACTTAAGCCTATTGCATATTTCCCTTGATCACCACCAGCGCTATCTAAGGCATTGAAATCAAGCTGGGCGATTGCCGCATCTTTAGCATAAATATCCACATCCAAATTCGCATGCATGCCAATTCCTGCTGGCTGGAAACCACTCAACTTGGCAATCGCACCATCTTCCGCGTGGACCCGATATTGTTTTTGCGCCGCTAAAAATACCTGATGAATTTCACTCAGACTTGCATTCGCTCGCGGTAGCAAAATCGTACTGGTACAAACCCATAAATGCGGCTCACCTGCTGCATCGTGATAAGTCAGATGAATTTCTAATGGATATTGACCATGCTCACGCGTTTTGGTAGAGAAGCTCAACAAGATTGGCGGCCATATTCCCGCTGGGCTGCGTAACAGTTGATGGACGCTACCAGACTGTGCGATTAACTCGGAACGGCAAGTTAAACTGATCTGCTGCAAACCAGGTTCAAAATCTTCAGGCAACTCTAATTTAAGCGTTTGCCGGCCGCCCGCGGCCCGCGGATCATAGCCACTAAATCGTAAATACGGTTGGACCATCGTCGGGCCAGTGGATAATTTGCCCGATCCATAGGACGGCAGCGTGCCCAAGCTGGCCTGTGCAGACAAGTTTTGCCACGAATTTGCTTCTTGAGATTTATTCATTTTGCACAGACTTCACGATGGATCGCTGACTGCGCTTAATGTAGTCCATTCTGCGCGATGCAAATCCGCAGAACAGACCAAGATTTCCAGTCCAATTGCAAAGCTCACCCCTGTTAAAAAGTTAAGTTCATGGATTGACCAGTAGATCGCAGTGCAGTAACCTAGCCGCGCTCTTCATTTTGCGGACAGACTGCACTTCATAGCAAAATTCACAAAGAATGAAGACAAAGCATACTCAAATCCATCTGCCCTAAAATAAAAATATTCTTGGCACCTCCACACAAACCGGAAACAGAATGAAAAAAATCGTTGTTAAATTTGGTGGCTCTAACTTACGCAAACCACAAGATATTGATCGCATCGTCAACGTCGTACAAACCTATCAACGCCCTTTAATTTTGGTGGTATCCGCATTTTATGGCATCACGAATGCCTTAATTACATGCGTACAAGCGGCCAAAGAAGGTGCGGGAACCAAAGCGGCTTTAGCAGAAAGCCAGGATTACACGCAACATCTCCGACGTTTAAAACGTGAGCTGATTGACGCGAATGTCGCCGACCAAGCACAACGCGATCGCATAGAAAAAGCGCTTGCAGTGCGGATTGATCAATTAGATCGTTACCTGACTGGTATTCATTGTATTGGCGACGTACCAACCTTTGTCTATGACGCGATACTCAGTTATGGCGAACGTCTGTCCAGCTTATTGCTAACAGAAGTGCTACTCAGCCGCGGCATCCAAGCACGCGAGGCCTTACCAGAAGACATCGGACTAATTACTGACGGCGTGTTCGGCAACTCTGCTTGTGATTTTGCCGCAAGTACCGCATCGGTATCACAAGCCCTCGCTGGTGATGGTGTGATCGTGGTGCCGGGTTTTTATGGTATTGACCGTGATGGCAAAGCCACTTTGTTCGGCCGTGGAGGTTCAGACTATTCTGCCGCATCAATTGCCTGCTGTATCGGCGCAGAATCGCTTGATGTGTGGAAAGACGTGGATGGTTTTTTAAGCGCGGATCCTGGCACTGTCAGTACACCACGTTCCATCGCACAATTAAATTATCTGGAAGCTGCGGAGTTATCGTATTTCGGCGCGAAAATTCTGCACCCACGCACCGTCGAACCCTTATTTGACCAAGACATTCCTATTCGCATCTTGAACATAACTAAACCAGAGCGCGGCTTGCAGCCTTACACCATGATTAACGGACAACGGAAAGTAACCAAGGATGTGGTAAAGAGCGTGACCTCGACCGAAGATGTCGCTATCTTAAAATTACATGGTCCCGGAGTTGGCTTTAAATCAGGAATTTTGGCGCGTGTCACGAATCAACTCGATAGTTTGGGAATCAATATCAAGAGTGTGTTAACTGCGCAGACGGCGATTAATATTTTGCTCGCACGTGATCACTTAGATGCAGCTTATGCGGCATTGGCAGAACACCATTTGGCAGGCGTAGTGGAGGTATCCCGCAACGCTGAAGTGGCGATTGTCGCGGTGGTGGGTGATGGTGTGCTAGAAGCCTCTGATGTCGGCAGTGCAATTGCCAGTCGCGCGCTCTCCGCAGCGATTGCTAGCGGCGTTCGGGTTTGTCTGGCGGCTGCCGGAGCGAGCGAAGTCGCAGCGTATATGCTGGTACATCAGGATGATACGAAACTCGCATTGCAAGCGGTACACGCTGAGTTTTTTGGCGCATAACTTTCATCAACATCCCAATTAACCCAGAATCACCAAAGAGAATACGATGGAAAAACGCATTAGCGCCGACGCCGCCTTAGGGCGCCCCTTAGAAGGCTGGCGCTTACGTTTATACACCATCATTTTTGAGGCGGATACGAGAGCCGGGCGTAATTTTGATATTGCGCTGATCGTCGCGATTTTATTGAGCATCTTATTTGTGATGTTAGGTAGCGTCGCTTCAATTAATGCACAACATGCCGCACTGTTTAGCTGGGTCGAAATTGGCTTCACCGCTTTATTCACACTGGAATATATTGCCAGGTTAATCTGCGTCAGACATCCATTACGATACGCCTTGAGTTTCTTTGGCATCGTTGATTTGCTCGCCATGCTACCTAGCTATTTGGCATTATTTTTTCCAGAAGTGTATGTGCTGGTGGATGTACGGGTATTGCGCTTATTACGCATATTCCGGATTTTCAAACTCACCGCCTACTTGGCAGAATTCACGACACTCGGTACAGCCTTACGTGCTAGCGCACGTAAAATATTGGTTTTCTTATCGGTGGTCTTAATGGTCGTCATCATCATGGGTACGGTGATGTATGCGGTCGAAGGTCCAGAACACGGTTACAGCAGCATTCCTGCCAGTATTTATTGGGCGATCACAACAATGACCACGGTTGGCTTTGGCGACATCACCCCAAAAACAGACCTGGGGCGCTTTATCGCATCAGTCATGATGCTGATGGGCTGGGGCGTACTAGCAGTGCCAACTGGCATCGTCACGGCAGAAATGACCGTACAGCGTCGTCAATCTGCAAACACGCCAACCACCACCCGTACTTGCCAAGAATGTCTGACTGAAGGACATCAAGCCGATGCAAAATTTTGTCAACATTGCGGTGCTCATTTGCCACCATATCAGCAATAAAATCCGATTTGTCGCAAGAGTATTTTAAAAGCATTACCCCGATTTGCGCTAAGACAAAAAATATCTAGTTTTTTTTGAGTATTGTAGGAGACCAGTTTATGCTGGTTTGGTCGACAATCAATACTTCGGCAATCTTTTTGACTTTACTTGCCAACACAAATCTGGAGCGCATGATGACCTCAGGCAAAGACAATGGCGATTGGCTTTCTGCACAACAAGCGGTGCAAGCTGATGGCAGCGAACGCGAGAATCTACCGCTCATCAATAAAAAATTACCGCCTTTAGTTCGCGATACAGAGGCAATCAATATGGTCGTCAACACTGCCTCAACAAACGACAAGCTAGTGAACAAGGCTGAGCAAGCCTAGTTTGCTATCCAAGCTACTTGATACAAACCACTCTGACTTGTTTCATGTCAGTGATGCCGGATAGGACTTTTTCTATACCGTCCATTTTCAAAGTCAGCATGCCGTCTTCCAACGCTGCGGTAAATAATTGCGCGACGCGTGCATGTTCCTGTATCAATTTTTTTACAGGGTCACTGCCAACCATTAGCTCATGCAAACCAACCCTGCCCTTGTATCCATTCACACATTTATCGCAGCCCTGAGGGCGATATAAAGTAAATTGTCCTTTGGCATCGGCATAATCCTTCGCCCATTTTTTCAACACCTGACGTTTCGCTGCCTCGGCATCTTGTTGAAACGCGGAGGTTGGCAGTAATTCCGTGCAATACTCATTGAGTAAACTCAGCAATTCATCCTGCGTAGGATGATAAGCAACTTTACATTGATTACATAAACGCTTGGCCAAACGCTGCGCCAAAATACCGAGCAAAGCATCGGCGAAATTGAATGGGTCCATACCCATATCGAGCAAACGAATAATCGACTCCGGCGCGCTATTCGTATGTAAAGTTGCAAACACCAAATGCCCAGTTAACGATGCTTCTAAACCGATCGATACGGTCTCTTTGTCACGCATCTCACCGACCATAATGATATCGGGATCGGCGCGTAAAAATGCCCGCATGACAGTCGCGAAATCCATACCGGCTTTGCGATTGACCTGCACTTGTCGTAAGCCTTTTTGCGTAATCTCGACTGGATCTTCGGCTGTCCAGATTTTTGTTTCTGGCCGATTGAGATAATGTAAAACGGAATGCAAGGTCGTCGTCTTACCCGAGCCAGTTGGCCCACACACAAAGAAAATACCGTAAGGCTTTTCAACCACCTCTTTCAGACGTTGCAGGTTATGCGGCAACACGCCTAGTTTATCCAATGGGATAGGTTCGCCTGCCGCCAAAATACGCATAACCACATCTTCCATTCCCGCCGCAGAAGGAATCGTTGCCACCCTTAATTCAATATCCAATGGTCCATATTTTCTAAATTTAATTTTGCCATCTTGTGGTTTGCGTTTCTCTGAAATATCCAGATCACACATGATCTTGATGCGCGCCAACAGCGCATTGCGATAACTAGCAGGAATTTCGATATAGGGCGATAAAGAGCCATCCTTGCGGAAACGAATCAAGGTCTTCTCTTTACCAGGGCGCGGCTCGATATGAATATCGGAAGCACCTTGTTGATAAGCATCGACGATGATCTTGTTGAGCAATTTGACCAGTTCATTTTCGACGGCAGCAGAAACTTCTTGATTTCCACCTGCACCTTCGTCCTCCTCACCTTCCATGCCTGACAATAGCTCGCCAACGCTCGTGCTATCCGCAGTTTGGCCGAAGAACTGATCAACCGTAAGCTTGAATTCGCGCTTGGTAGTAACTTTAAAAGACAAACGTGCGCTCGGAAAAATCAGGTTAACCACCCTTGTACTTTTCACTTTTTCTGGATCTAAAGCCAAAATAGTCATGCCGCTCTTATCGTCAGATATCGGCAACCAATTATTTTCTTCGACATACTGGCGTTTCAATTTCTTTACCAGCTCGACATCAATCACACGACCTTCTTGCCACGCCTCGTACGGCACACCAAAAAACTTCGCTAGTGCTAAACCAATTTTTACGACAGATACCTGAAACTCATCAATCAGAATATCTTCTAAATCGACTTGTTTTTTTCGCGCCGCACTGATCGCTAATTCAAACTCAGGCAACGATAAGATTCCATCAGAAACTAAACTATTCAATTTTGATGGCGGAATAGGTAAAGGCTTGCTCTTTTGCGCGAATGCGATTGCCAAGGTCTCGCAAAGTTCACGCACACCTTCTTGCGCGATCGCATTAAATGTTGTTCCTTGGCGGCTATTGATGAACTGTATAGCGCCCAATAAATCGCCCTTTTCCGCATCAATAATGGGCGCAACTAACATCTCTTTGGTACGATAACCGGTACGCTGATCGATCGCTTTTTGAAAGTGCAAATCAGGAGAAATAGCCAATAATTCGGCTTCGTCATAGACATCGTTAATGCACAGCACTTCGCGGTTCAAAGCGACGTACCCAGCGATACTCTGGTCAGAGATCGGCAAACGAATATCTTTAAAAGAATTGAGCCCTTTCTTGACCTTGGAAATCAAATTGCTGCCATCTGGGGCGACGACATAAATCGTCAGGCGATCACAATCAAATAGATCACAAATATCTGCAATCAAATCCACCATAATCTGATCCAGTGCACTACTGGCATGAATCTTATTGGTCAGTGTCTGCAAACGCTTAAAGAACATTAAACGTTGCGTGGCATTATTTGGGCTATCTGCGTTATTGTTAGGCTTCACCTGCATATTTTCCTTCTTTCATCAAAGCGGAAATAAATGATGCTGCAAAATGGCATTATCACTCAATAAAATCATATTGAAAAAATAAGGGCGCGTACTTTAGACTCTTCTGCAACACATTTCTCAATCCCTGCTCACTGCAACAGCTGATATTTTCATAAGAAAAAAAAGATTAGGTGATTTCGGATAAAGCATGTATATTCCGTCTCGTACTTGCATCAGGTCGTAATATTGTTGGTCCCAATTCCGCATGGCTGTTCTTCTCTAGTCGTTCTGTTTTATCTCCTTCGGTTTCATCTCTTGGTTTTAAGTGCCTAGCAGGCAATCTTGCCTATCGGCCGTCAATCACACACAAGCTTTGTTTTGCGTAGTGAGCTCTGCCATTAATCTAAAGGAAATAAAATGAGTACTCAAACTGGAATCGTCAAATGGTTCAACGATGCTAAGGGCTTCGGCTTCATCACACCTGATGCTGGTGGCGCGGATTTATTCGCTCACTTCCAAGACATCCAATCTTCTGGTTTCAAAAGCCTGTCGGAAAATCAACGCGTTTCTTTCGAACGCAGCGCTAGTCCAAAGGGCGACAAAGCCAGCAACATTCAGATTTTGTAAGACTACAAAATTGAATCAAATTTGATGTGTGATGCACGCATGACACATCAAAGCGAATGCAGGTCAGCACCAGGTTAATCCCTCAGGTGCGCCAGCTAAAAAAAATTCACACCTCGCAGATAGCATGGGTGAATTTAATTTAGATTCACACCCACATTCAAACCGCAAATGGTCGAAGTAAGTCGGGCAACAAACCCGGCACACAGACCGCACAAACTGGTTCTAACCGGCTAAGGCCACTATGCAGATAGCATGGGGTAGTAGAAAATGGTTTAGCCAGGCGTGATGAAATTCAAGATGCCGTCTTCATTCGTGATTGGCGCAATATGAAACATCAGGCAAAGCTAAAATTTCGCAAAATAACATGCTGATTTGTGGTCTTTGTGATTTGACGATGATTCGTCAAACGCAATAATTTGCTGCAAATAATTTGTACTTTGCACTGCGCCTGTGTGATCAAACAGCCGCAGCGGCATAATTCCGAACGCACACCACGCAGATAGCATGGGTGTCGGAAACTTAATGGCACTTGGCAGATAGCCTTGGTTGTTAATGAATTATCGCAATGCATGAAGAGCCCGCCTTTGGTGGGCTTTTTGCTATTTAAAATAATCAAATAAATTTATTTGGTAGTTTTCATCAAGAATGTTGGTCATGCACATCATTTCGTCGAATCAAATTTGACCGTCGCTAATCTAAGCCCGATACTGAGCGGCTGCCTGAAAAACCGATAAAACAATGACACAGGCAATCACATCAAACTCGGAGTATCGAATGAAAAAAACTATTTGTTCCGCCCTCATCACGGCTGCCTTTTGTATGAGCGCACCGGCGCTCGCCGCAGACACTGCAGACACCTTGATCACTGCACGCCAAATGCTCGATGTACGAACAGGCAAAATGATCGCTAATCCGCAAATTTTGGTGCGCGATGGTCGCATCATTAGCGTGAAACAAAATGCTAGCGCCAGCACCGACAGCAAATTGCAAAAAATCGATTTAGCTGGAATGACCTTGGTACCCGGCTTAATCGATATGCATGTCCATTTGGATACCGATCCAACCTATGGCGGTTACAGTAGCCTGCAATACAATGATCGCTTTTGGTCGATGCTGAATGTGCCACATGCAAGTCGCACTTTAGAAGCGGGATTTACAACAGTGCGCACACTAGGCTCAGATGCATGGAACGATATTGGCTTACGCCAAGCCATTGATGAAGGAAAAGTGCCAGGCCCGCGCATTGTCGCGGCGGCTTACTCTTTTGGTGCGACTGGTGGTCACTGCGATTCCACTTTCTTCCCGCCATCTATGAACCAACAAAGTCCGTTTAATGCGGATAGCCCTGAGGAAGGCCGCAAACGCGTACGCGAAATTCGCAAGCACGGTGCGCAAGTCATCAAAATCTGCGCAACTGGTGGTGTGTTTTCACATAACACCGAGCCAGGTCAACAGCAAATGAGTTTGAAAGAAATGACAGCGATTGCGGAAGAAGCCCATCAATGGGGCATACGTGTCGCCGCACACGCGCATGGCACTTCTGGTATTAAAGATGCGATTCGCGCTGGCATTGATACGATTGAACACGCGAGTTTAATTGATGACGAAGGTATAGCACTGGCCAAAAAACATGGTGCTTATCTGTCGATGGATATCTACAACACGGATTACACCCAATCCGAGGGTAAGAAAAATGGTGTGATGGAAGATAATCTACGCAAAGATCGTGAGGTCGCCGATGTGCAACGTGAAGGCTTCCGTCGTGCCCATGCTGCTGGCGTGAAAATGGTTTATGGCACCGACGCGGGCATTTACCCACATGGTGAAAACGCCAAACAATTTGCGACGATGGTGAAGTATGGCATGACGCCAGTGCAAGCAATTCAAGCCGCAACAATCAATGCAGCAGAAGCACTGGCGAGCAAAGATGTAGGCATTATCGAAGCTGGTCGCTTTGCTGATATGGTGGCCGTTGCCGGCGATCCAAGCAAGGATGTGCGCGTCTTAGAAAATGTCGCTGTAGTGATTAAAGGCGGGAAGATCGTCAAAGCACAACAGAAATAAAAGAGACTTATAAAAGCCAAGCGCTTTAACGAGCAAAAAGCGAGATGACGAGCGAAATGCAGTCATGTCGCTTTTTTTGTGATTAGATCTTCTTAGTCGAACTTGGGCGGCACTTCCTTGCTCGCCAGTGCTTGAGACCTCTGCTTAACAATTTTTCTGTTCGCGCCACCACAGCAGTAACAATGCAAGGATCAAACCCAATGCCCACGGCCAAGTTGCTAAGGGCTGAGGTAGCGGTTTAGCATTTGGCGTATCAATTGGTGCGAGCGCCTGCATCGCCTTAGTGTCTGCGCGCGCTTGCGCTCTTTGCCATGCCGGCCAATCTTGTGGCTGATACACATAAATCGCACCAGCTGGTGTTACGGTTGCGTCCTTGCTGTTCGCTGATTCAGGGCGTGTGGCGACAGCCTGCCAATCTAACCATGCAGATTTTTCTGGCCAAAATGCAGCACAACGCGCATCCGCTTGATCACGTACTGCCTGCAATGGCATTCGCTTATCCAATAATGGAAATACGAGCGTCGCTTGTTGCAAACCCTGTCCACAAAAGCGTAAGTGTTGCCCTACGATCGGCATCTTAGGTTCGGTGCGAACTTCCCACTCAGCGCGTTTTTTTACTTGCGCCTGGTCTAAGATACTTTGCCACCATGCTTGTAAAGAATTCGTCGCACTGATTTGATAACGATGCCAATCAGCGACACCAAGCCAAACAATCTGCCCTTGCCCCCAAGCGCGCTGCGCCATCCAAGTTTGCGCTGTTGGTTGAACCCAGTAAGCATCCGATTTAACTTGCGGTGTCCATGCGCTTGGATGCAGCGTCATCAACGGATCAATCACAACTTCTTTCGCAGTATCGGTCGCTTGCAAACGCAAGCCAAGCTCACGTCGCCATAGAGCCGTATCGCTGGCATTCGCACCCAGTATCAATAAGGATCCACCGGCAGCCACTTGTTGCAACACTTGTGCGCGTGCTCTAGGATTTTGCTGTTCAAAATAAGCGGCATCTTGGACGAATAAATCTGGGTTTGATGTATCCGCATTCGCTATTGAATTCGGTTTTTCAGCGGTCTCCGTTTGTGCAGTCTCGATGCGCGTAACAGTTTTACCCAACTTGGTTTGCCAATCTAACTTGGCCTGACTTTGGCTGAGCATAGTATTCAATACCTTGCTATCGAATGAAGGCGCAGCAAATCGACCTTGCACCAATAAATTTTGCGCGGCGATGACTTCTAAAGGAATCGGCCCCTGTTCTAGCACACGCCCCTGCTGATCAAGAATTTTTGCTTGCAACACCAAACGCTCTGCGGCCGGTGGTAACCATTGCAAACTGAGTCGTTTATCACGCCCACGCGTTTCTGCTAAGACTTGCTGATTCTCTGCAAGTAGTTGCAAACGCCACTCTCCATCGACATGCTGACGTTGCACACTTAAATGAAAGATGCGGCCTTGCGTTATCTGCGTGGGGAAATCGAGTTCTATTACAGGTGCTAGCACTTCGGCCGCTTGAACCGAGCCTTGTTTAGATAGATCCGTGGATTCAATACGGATAGGTAAGCGCGGCAAATCTTGCCACTGCGCCCAGCGTAAGCCGTCACCTCGCACCAGATAGGAATCTGCACTTTGACTCTGCTGTAATAATTGCGCCATGTGTTGCTGACTTTGCCTACCATCGATCAGCATTGGGTTCGCCTTCAACGGCAGACTCGGCTCGACGATCATCATACAAAAGCACAGTCCAGCGGCAACGATCAGCGCGGCATTGATGCGCTTACTTTGCCGCCAATAGACGAGTGCGGACAAAATTGCGACCAAGATCACGCCTACACATAACACGATCTGCCAATTTTCAAGCACCAGATGAGAAGTGAGACTCTGCATCATCGTTGCACCTCTTGCTTCGCTTGCGCCTCTTGCCTCAGTTGCTTCAGTTGCCCCAACTTCTTCCATGCTTGTTCAAATTCGCTCTCACGTTTTGACTGAAACACAGTCCGCCCTTGGAGAATCAACTCCGCCTGCGGAATTGCCTGACGTAGCCATGCCGCCAACACTGGTCGGCACTTTAAGCATCCATTTTCCACATCTAAGATCGCTGCCTGTGCTGCTAAGCGCTGTTCTTCATTGTTGAGATGTAAGGCAATCCATGATCGCGCTGTTTTTGACCATAAGGCCGGCAACACGGTTTCGGATTGTAAAGCGCGCAGTAGATTCTGCAAATCTTCTGGGACGATCTGTTGCGCGGCATCTTGTTTCTTCTGCGTATTTTTCAAATCCAATACGTCACCGGTCAAACGCTTTTCTTCCTTAATTGCTGGGGGGGAAAATGCTGCTTTATGCAAATAGATGCGATCAGCTTGCTGCAATTGCTTAATCGCTTCCAAGGCTTTGTTCTCTGGCGCTAAAGCGCTTGCTGGACTAATCGCACGCAAGGCTTTTTCTGCATCCCACATGGCGACCAAGGCGCGGCGTAAAATCTTCTTCGTTGCTTCATCAAACAAAGTCGCATTTTCTTCCTGATCATGCGCATGTCCATACTGGGCGGCCAAGTTTTGTGGAGCGGCATCACCGTGATCATGTCCGTCATCGGCACTATGGCCTTCTTCGTGATCCTCATCGCCAAATAAGCTCGATTCTTCGCCAAGAAACTTGCCATACCGACGACGTAGAGTTGCCTGATCGCCCGCTATCGCTTCACTACGCGTGCGGATCAAATTCGGGTTCATCTTTGGATTCGCCTTCATATCCGCGACCAATTGTTCGGTATCGATAATGATTTGACGTTGACTGCGTAATGATTCTGGCTTGGCTAGCATCGGTAAGGCGGAGGTTTCTTCCGCCTGAGCTTCAGGGGCGGGCAAACGTAAGGTATAGGTCGCTGAACGACTGATGTGGGGATTCTTATCCGCGTTATCGGTGGCGCGCACAAAGAAATACAACTCATCACCCGCTTCCATCCCCAATTCACTTAAAGACCAGGTTTTATCCCACTGCCGCGTTTGCGGATTTTTGCCCTGAGGGATAGGTAGCTCTTTATCGCTGAAACGGATATTCTCGCCACTGCCACGCGCCAAGGTCATATGCATCGTGGCTTGATTAATTTTGTAATCGTCATCGATACGCAGGGCGATCTTGACTTGCCGCGCATCAGTAGACAAGATTTGCAATAACTCGATCGGTTGCTCAATTTTGATTAGCGGTGCTTGATCCAAAATCACTTTCAAGACCGTGCGGCTTTTCCCCGCGTCACCACTCCAACTCCAAAAGACCGTTTCACTCGCCTGCCAACTTGCGCACAGTGTTGATGTTTCTCTCGAGTTTGCGTTTGTTGTTGTCTGCGTTTGCGTCTGCGTTTGCTTGTCGTCATCAGACACAGTAAATGGAATCTCTTGTCCGTGGCTAAGTGTCAAGGTAGGGTTTTGCCCACCGCTTTGATTACCCTGTATGCACCATTTCACCAGACTATTTTCGGGAACTTGTAACTCTTTAGGCGAAGTGTCAACACTTGCTAAACCAGTATAAGCAGGTGGTACAACGTGCATGGACATACGCCATTGAGCATCTACCGCATTGCGCTGATCCGCAACAGCACCCGGTTTCGTTGATGCTTGCATAGGCAGAAAAAACACCAGTAGGGCGCTGATCCAACTCACAGCGATCAAGCTGCGCGGAAAAGCTAAATGCTGTTGTACTAATTGACGACAGGCTGCGGGATGCAGCACTCGCGTCACGCGACCAAGTAGGCGTTGTTGCTGCAAGTGAAGCAGCGATGAGTTCTTGGCACTTTTATTGGCTTGATCTTCCGCCAATTTTTCTGCCGACTTTTCGACCAATAGCTGCACGCTGTCTTCAAGTTCTGGAAATGCCGCATTAGCCCAAGAAATCCAAGCTTTTTTTACCTGACTACGCAGCCACCATGCATGCAAGGTGATCAAACCAAGGCCGATAATGAGTATCCAGAATTGCCGCAAAATGATCCACGGTGCTAATACCGCTAGCCACGCGAGTAAGTTGTGGCGACAAGCTGCCCGCAACAGTCCTTGCGAAATGGACGCGAGAATGGCACTGGTATCTTGTGGTTCAGAGACGTTTGACATGACTTACCATTCGCTCCAACGCAAAAACCACTAACAGAAACATTAATAAAAAACGACGCGTATTCTCTTGCTGCCCCGGCACAGCAGACTCGGCGCGTGGCAAAGTAAATCCGGTGAACGCAAAATCCATTTGTGGCGCTTTACTGTGTTGCCATGCGTTGAACCATTGCCTGGTTTCGTGGACACTAGTAAAAGGCCAGCGCCCTGTCTCATCGGTCAGCCAATAACGGACTTTTCCTTGTTGATATTGACGCAGCTTCAATCCAACTAAGATAGGATTATCTTGCGCGACAAGGTTTGTTGGGATTCCGTCTGCTGGCCGACGCATCCACCAGTACGGTGCATGCCAATTGGCTGGCGGCACTTCATTGCTATCCCAAATAATTAAGTCAGTCTTGGCATCAGTTTGTTGCTGCCATACATATTCATCGCGTCCATCGCCCGCCACGGTGAACGCGCGAAACAATGCTTGCCAAAGCTCAGGGCGATCACTACGCAACATGAGATGGTGGGTGCGGGTGGGCGCTTGGCGTGCCTCGGCTTGAATACGCACCTCAGTTGATGGACGCAATTGCGGTATTTCGGCGTTGAGTGGTAACTGCCCTGCCTTGGCCGCGATCAAAATGCGAGCGTCTGCTTTCCACCAAGCTTGCTTCTGCTCAAGCCAATACAGAATCTGTGTGCTTTGAATATCGCAATCACGACGCTCGCAAAAGCGCTGCTGCTTTGCATCCTGCATACCGGTTTCTTTTAGCTGTTGCTGCAACCATGCCGAATCCACACCGTCTGCTACCAACACCGTATCACCACGCCAAGCGACAAATAAGCTAGCGAGGTAGGCGAGCACGATTATCAAAAGCAAACAACGCAATAGCATCAATAGCCATTCACGCCAACGCCACACTCGAACTAACTGTGGATTTGCCACGGCTAAAAATTTTGCCGTCGCCAGAATTTTTCGTTGCGCGCTTTCACGTCGTTGGCGCAACCACCAAATTGGTAAAATCAACAGTGGCAATAGCAACCACCATGCAGGACTCAAGCCAAGATTCCAGTTCATCGTACGCGCCCTGCTAACTTAAGCCAATCCCGTAGTGTCTTGCCGACATCTTGTTCGATACAAGCACGCAAAAAAGGAATGTTCACTTGTCGGCACTGCTGTTCCACCCGCTGAAAATGCGCAGTATGG
>DLGN01000237.1 GCA_002482715.1 Oxalobacteraceae bacterium UBA7693 | reverse complement strand
ACGATGGGAACGGGTTTCTAAAATTGTGTTTGAGATTGCGTTTGCGATTTGCTTGTTGGTAATTTGAAGTTCGTAATGTGGAGAATATTTTGAGTCACATATCTAATCCGTCCAAATTGATGCGCAATTTCTTTTTCGGCGCAGCTTCTTTACTAGCTTTTGCGCAAGTGCAGGCGCAAGATTTTAAAGTCGCATTTTTTAATGGACAGCGTGTCTTAGATGAATCCGTTCCTGCAAAAATTGCGTCTTCGCGTATTGAGCAAGAGTTCTCAAAACGTAAAAAAGAACTGGATGAAGTCAACGAGCGTTTTCGTAATGCTTATCGTAAATACGAAAAAGATGCGCCAACTTTGTCGGAAGTTGAACGCTTGCGTCGTCAACGTGAGTTGACTGAATTAGATCAAGACTTTAATCGTAAGCAGAGAATTTATAACGAAGACTTAGCACAGCGTCGTCAAGAAGAAGCAATTGCTTTGGGTGAGCGGGCTTTGAAAATCGTGCGACAAATTGCAGAAGCAGAAAAAATTGATATCGTGGTGCAGGACGCTTCTTATGTGAACCCGCGTATCGATATTACAGATAAAGTACTGAAAGCACTTTCCAAATAAAAATGACAAATAAAAGCATTCGACTAGGGGAGTTAGTCGATCGCTTCGGTGGTCAGTTAATTGGTAATCCTGATATTCAGGTCGTCGGCATTGCCCCATTAAGTGATGCGAGCGATCGTCATGTCACCTTCCTCTCAAATTCAAAATTCAGATCGCAAGCAGAAAAGACGAAAGCGATCGCTTTGATCTTGTCTGAGCATGATCATCAGCAACTTGGTGATACTTACGCTGGCGCTCGCATTGTTACCACGAATCCTTACGTGTATTTCGCCAAGGCCGCGCAGCATTTCTTCGACTTGAATTCTATCGCTGTGCAGCTCGGAATACATTCTTCCGCATGGGTTAGTCCGCAGGCGGAAGTTGCGGCAACCGCCAGTATTGCAGCCCATGTATCGATTGAGGCTGGTGCTGTCATTGGTGAGCGTGTAGTGATTGCTGCAGGTGTTTCCATTGGTCGTGGTGTTGTGATTGGTGATGGTAGCCAGATCAATGCCAATGTCAGTATTTACAATGACTGTATCATTGGCGAGCGCTGCGTTATCCATTCAGGTGCGGTGATAGGAGCCGATGGGTTTGGCTTTGCGAATGAAAAAGGCAAGTGGATTAAGATTCCACAAACTGGTCGCGTGGTGATTGGTGATGATGTTGAGATCGGTGCGAATACCAGCATAGATCGCGGCGCATTGGCTGATACTATTATTGAAAATGGCGTTAAGCTCGATAATCAAATTCAAATCGGCCATAACTGTCATATCGGTGAAAACACCGCAATGGCTGGCTGTGTTGGTGTGGCTGGTAGTGCCAAGATCGGCAAAAACTGTACGTTTGGTGGTGCTGCGATGGTGCTCGGACATTTGACGATTGCAGATAACGTCCATATTTCATCCGGCAGCATGGTGTCGCGATCTATTCACGAACCAGGTCAATACACAGGTTTTTATCCTTTGGCAAAGAATGCCGATTGGGAAAAGACTGCTGTGATCGTACGCAATCTCGATAGTATGCGCGACAAGCTCAAACAATTAGAAAAGACTGTCAAAGCACAGACATCACAAGTAATTACGCAACATTTAAATACCTCTAACTCAGAAGAATAGTATGGAAAACATCGATAAGACCCTGGACATCAATCAGATTAAACAGTATTTGCCACATCGCTATCCGATGCTACTAGTTGATCGCGTATTGACATGGGAAAGTGGTAAGACGATCACTGCAATTAAAAATGTCACTGCAAATGAGGAGTTCTTCAACGGCCATTTCCCAAATAAACCGGTGATGCCTGGTGTATTGATGGTGGAAGCGATGGCGCAAACAGCGGCGATTTTGTCATTTTTAACGATGGGTAAAAAGCCTGATGAAAATACCATCGTGTATTTTGTCGGTATCGACAATGTTCGCTTTAAACGTCCAGTAGGTCCTGGTGATCAGTTAAAAATGGATGTGGAAATTTTGCGTGTGGCACGTGGTATTTGGAAATATAAAGCAGTGGCAACAGTCGATGGTCAATTAGCGGTAGAAGCGGAATTGATGTGTACTTTGCGCAGTACTGGTGATGACGTCAAGGTCGCAGCGCCACCAGCAGAAGCTTCTAGCGAAACTCCCGCAGGAGCGTAAACATGGCTATTCATTCCACCGCAATCATTGATCCTAAAGCGCAGCTCGATTCCAGTGTGGAAGTTGGCGCTTATTCAATTATTGGTCCGAATGTTCGTATTGATGCAGGTACTAAGATTGGACCGCATGTAGTGATCGAAGGGCATACGACAATTGGTAAAGATAATCAGTTCTTCCAATTTTCTTCGATCGGTGCTGCACCTCAAGATAAAAAGTATGCAGGAGAACCAACGCTATTGACGATTGGTGATCGCAATGTGGTGCGCGAATTCTGTACTTTTAATTTAGGTACGGTACAAGATGGCGGCGTGACTAGTATTGGCGATGATAATTGGATCATGGCCTATGTGCATATCGCGCATGATTGTCACGTCGGAAATCGCACGATCTTTGCAAATAATGCGGCTTTGGCTGGGCATGTGCATATCGGAGATTGGGTTATCTTGGGTGGATTTTCTAATGTGCATCAATTTTGCAAAATCGGTGCACATGCGATGGTTGGAATGAGTACCAGCTTGACACAAGACGTACCACCATTCGTCATTTTGAATGGCAATCCAGCGGCGGCGCATGGTATCAATATTGAAGGATTGAAGCGTCGTGGTTTTAGTCGTGAGCAGATATCTGCGATTCGTCAGGCCTACAAAACATTGTACAAATCAGGATTGACTTTAGAGGAAGCAAAAGCGACTTTGGATCAGGAAATCGCTGAGCAAGTGCCGGAAATTGCTGAGCATATTTCTGCATTCCGGAATTTCTTAGATACCTCAACGCGCGGTATCGTGCGTTAATTTTTAGGGCAAACGTGACGCGTCCTATTATTTCTATGGTCGCCGGAGAAACCTCTGGTGATATGCTGGCAGCCCGCTTATTATCGGGCTTACGTCCCCAATTGCCATCGTCTCTTATGCATGGCATTGGCGGTAAGCACATGGCCGAGTTTGGATTTCATAGCGATTTTCCTATGGAAAAGTTGTCTGTACGTGGCCTGTTTGAAGTATTGATGCACTACCGTGAAATTTCTGGCATTCGCAAGCAGTTGATGGCGCAATTACTGGATGAAAAGCCTGATGTGTTTATTGGTGTCGATGCACCTGATTTTAATTTAGATCTAGAAGTTCAACTCAAACGTGCTGGCATCCCAACGATGCATTACATCAGTCCATCAATTTGGGCTTGGCGTGGCGGCAGAATTAAAAAGATCGCTGAAGCCGTTTCACATATGTTGGTGATCTTT
>DLGN01000201.1 GCA_002482715.1 Oxalobacteraceae bacterium UBA7693 | reverse complement strand
GCTTCTTTCACCGCCTCTTTGGCTTCGGCCGCTGCTGCTGTTGCTTTTTTCTTCGCTTCTTCAGCCGCTACGCGTTTTGCCTCTTCATCGACAGCAGATACTTCTGGAGCTGCTTCCGAAGCTGCTGGTGCTTTACTTATTTTTGCGCGTTTTTCTTCAGCTTGCTTCGCTTTTTCTGCATCAACCTTCGCTTTCGCTGCGGCTTCTGCTTCGCGTGCTGCTTTCGCTTCGGCTTCTTTTTCTGCTTCCAGTTTAGCCAACTGCTCTTGCTTCTCTAACAGTTCAGCTTCACGACGTGCTGCCAATTCCGCTTCAGCCTGTGCTTCCGCTTCACGACGAGCAACCTCAGCAGGATCAATAGATACTTCTGCAGGTCTTGCATTTTCTTCTGGAGAACTTTCGTCACGTTTGACGAAAGTACGTTTTTTACGCACTTCCACTTGCACAGTACGCGTCTTGCCAGTCGCATCAGCTTGCTTGATCTCGGTTGTTTCCTTACGAGTCAAAGTGATTTTTTTCTTTTCGGCATCAGGAGCCACGCCGTGTGAACGGCGTAAATGTTCCAACAACTTATCCTTATCTTCTTTGGATAAGATATCGGACGCAGACGCTTTTGTAACGCCTGCGGCATTCAATTGCGTGAGCAGTAAATCCGCTGACATTTTCAGCTCGGTGGCAAATTGAGCTACATTATTACTCGCCATTCAGTCCTCTTTCCTTGTTTTGTGCTGGGATTTAACGTTATAAATTGAGTTAAATCCACGCTTCAATTATGTTGTTCACTCGTGATTATTTTGCTTCAACGAGTTTCCATGCTTTTTCCAATAAGGCTTTAGCATGTTCATCATATTTAGCGTCGATGAGTTTCATCTCATCATCAGTCACATCTTCAAATGCATTATCAATTAATTGACGCGCACGGTCTGTAGACAGAGCCAAAATCGCGCCAAATTCATCGTAAGCTAAGCCACCGAAAGCAGCGAGGGACTTAATACCAGCCAAGCCCAATTTACCTGCTGTTGCACGGCTCATACCTTCCAGATTAATCAATGCGTCTTCCACACCCTCTACACCTTCTTCAGAAGCGATTGCTTCTGTCACAAGTGCATCACGTGCGCGATTACGCAATTCATTCACTGTATCTTCATCTAAGGCGTCAATTTCCAGCATTTCGCTAATAGGTACATAAGCGATTTCTTCTAAGCTAGAGAAGCCTTCGTCAACCAAGATGTCTGCAACTTCTTGATCCACGTCGAGTTTTTCCATGAACAGAGCACGGATACCAGCAGATTCTTGTTCTGCTTTATCCGCAGACTGCTCTGCAGTCATGATATTAATTTGCCAGCCAGTCAATTCTGCTGCCAGGCGTACGTTTTGACCGCTACGACCAATCGCAATCGCCAAGTTTTCATCATCAACGACGACGTCCATTGCATGTTTTTCTTCATCTACCATGATGGAAGAAACATTCGCTGGTGCTAATGCACCGATCACGAATTGCGCTGGATCTTCAGACCACAACACGATATCAACACGTTCGCCGCCCAATTCGCCGGTCACTGCTTGAACGCGAGAGCCGCGCATACCAACGCAAGTACCGATAGGATCAATACGTTTATCATCGGTGTGAACCGCGATCTTAGCGCGCACGCCAGGATCACGCGCCGCAGATTTGATGACCAAAGAACCTTGTTCGATTTCTGGCACTTCCAATTCAAACAATTTCATGATGAATTCTGGTGCTGTACGGGACAAGATCACTTGTGGGCCACGTGCATTGCGATCAATACGCAAGATGTAAGCACGGACACGATCACCAACGCGTAAGTTTTCTTTCGGGATCATTTGATCGCGTGGCAAACGTGCCTCGATACGACCAGATTCGACCACCGCTTCGCCGCGCTCCATACGCTTGATAGTACCCATCACCAGGGAATCACCGCGCTCTAAGAATTCAGCCAAAATTTGTTCACGTTCTGCATCACGGATACGTTGCAAAACGATTTGCTTCGTATCTTGCGCAAAACGACGACCCAGCTCTACCGAAGGAACAGGCTCTTCGATGTATTCATCGACTTCGATATCAGCGTATTGTTCCACTGCTTCGAAATGCAAAATTTCTTGATCCGGCAATTGCAGACCTGCCTCGTCAGCCACCACGTGCCAACGGCGGAATGTACGATATTCACCAGTATCACGGTCGATTTCTACGCGAATATCGACTTCACCGGGAAAACGTTTTTTTGTCGCTTGCGCCAAAGCATGTTCCAGCGATCCGAAAACAACCTCTTCATCGACGTTCTNNATCGACTTCACCTTCATAACGCTTTTTGGTAGCTGTTGCCAAAGCATGTTCCAATGCGCCAAAAACGATATCTTCATCAACGTTTTTTTCACGCGCCAGCACATCAACCAATAATAAAACTTCGCGACTCATGCTTTGCGACTCCTAAAATCCACTTGCGGCACTAAGCGTGCCTTATCTAAATCAGCGAGCGTAAACTCAAGCATCGCTGCGCCATCTTTTGTTTCAAATTCGAGCTTCAGAGTTTCCCCTTCTGGCTCATGCAATACACCTTCGAAGCTCTTACGATTCGCCATGCCTGGCATAGGCAATCGCAATTTCACATTGGCTTTTTCGCCGACAAAACGGATGAAATCAGCCATCTTCTTCAATGGTCGATCTAAGCCCGGAGAAGAAATCTCTAAGCGTTCGTAAGCCACTTCTTCTACAGTCAATACGTGTGACAATTGATGACTGACTTTCGCACAATCCTCTACTGTGATATGACCTTTTTCCTCAACATCTTCTGGCAAAAGATCGATATACACACGAAACAAACCGCGCTCTGCTCGCTCAAAGTCGACCAGATCATAGCCTGTCCCATTGACAGTCTTTTCAATTAATTCCAACAATTGCAAGACAATTCTCCGATAAATACAGATTTCGCTTTTGCAGCAAATCAATTTAAGTTCAATTCACTTAATTTCACGCGCAAAAACGATTCGCCAAAAAAAAATGGGCACTAGCCCATCTTCTTAGCGCCTTGACCAGATTTTGTATTAATCAAAAATCAACTCAAGGAAAAATCTGCTAACTACAAGATTATAAACGATTAATTACTCAATCGCAATGAGAAGTCGGTGAAAAACACGGCCTGAGCAACATCTTTCAACGACTTCCGGGCATTTAATTTTTAAGTCCCGCGACGACGACGTGCCGCTATCGCCTGTCCAATAGCCGGACCACTACCACGCTCGGTTGGACCACGGCGATTTTGATCACGGCTTGGATAACCTAAAGCTGTTTGTAAAGGATCTGGCTGACGATTGCGTGGCTTTCCGCCATTTGCATTCGGCTTAGCAGGCTTACCACCTTGCGCACCAGCATACCCACCAGCACCACCAGTACCCGAATTACGTGCCGGACGACCATTTGGCGGATTAGCAAAACCACCACGCACCGTAGGCTCAAAACTTCTCTGCACTGGCGCATCAAATGGATTCACATTGCGTGGCACTTTTCCACCTTGCACGCGATTACCATTTGGCTTACCCATAGGTTTTTCAGATTTTTCACCCGTAGTTTTTTCCAAACCACTGACTTTAAGCAAACTACGCACCGCATCTTCGCCCAACTCATCCCAACGACCACGCTTCAGACCCGAAGGCAAAGTCATCACGCCGTAACGAGTACGAATCAAACGCGACACTGTCAAACCGACTGCCTCAAACATACGACGCACTTCACGGTTACGACCTTCACCAATGATAACGCGATACCACTTGTTCACGCCTTCACCACCACCATCAGAAATCTTGGAGAATTGCGCTATACCATCTTCCAGCTCAACGCCAGCCAACAGTTTTTGACGCATACCTTCTTCAAGGTCACCCAGAGTGCGCACTGCATATTCACGCTCAATGCCGTAACGTGGATGCATCAAACGATTCGCCAAATCACCCGAGGTAGTGAACAACAACAAACCTTCGGTGTTGTAATCGAGACGACCTACTGCCAACCATTTACCCACCTTCATTTGCGGCAAACTATCAAACACCGATGCACGACCTTCTGGATCACTCGTACTGACGATTTCACCAGCTGGCTTATGATAGATCAGCACGCGTGGCGGTTTTTTACTAACTTTACGCTGAATGAGTTTGCCATTAATACGCACCTGGTCTTGCGGCAAAATACGCTGACCGATATGCGCTGGCTCACCATTGACGGATACGCGACCCGCAATGATCAATTCTTCCATATCACGACGCGAACCCAGACCTGCTTCCGCCAAGACTTTATGCAATTTTGGCGCATCATCATCGGCAGTTAAATCACGGCGTGGTTTTTTATTTTTATCGTTACGTGATTGCTGAGCATCATCTGCTGAGTCATAC
>DLGN01000381.1 GCA_002482715.1 Oxalobacteraceae bacterium UBA7693 | reverse complement strand
GTTGTGCACCTGATCTAAAAGCGAATGTGTCTACTGCTGAAAGAGTTTTTCTTGCGAAAGCAATTTCTGCAAAAGTTTATAACGAAGCAAATGAAGATTTATCTTACGTTGATGTCGAGTTCGGAGTAATTCGAGAGTTAAAAGGTGAGGTGCCGAAAAGTGTAACTGTTAAGACTAAGCCACTAGGGGGAGATTGTGGAGTTCAGATTACAGTCGCACAAAAATATGTAATTTTCCTTCGCAAAGGGGAGACGCAAATTGGTATGTACGGTGGTTTCCACGAAATATATGGTTTTGATATTGAAGAATCAGAGGAAATTTTAAAAATCGTTAGGCAGCAATCGAAATGAATCTCTTTAACAGGATGGTCGAACGGGCTGGCCGTGATAAGTTTAAGTGTTTTATAAATTTGTGGGCCGTCATCCGTTTACCGTTGCGTTAGCAAAGGCACGATTGATACAACTTGATTGCAAATTATCATGTAATTGAGTGATTTTTTTGTTCAAATATTCAATCATTGAGAGGGCAATGCTTTGGCTTGTTTTTCCTTCTAATTCGACTCAACATTTTATCTTTCATTTTCGATCGAATGATTTTCGATCGGATGTTTTTCAATGTTCGATCGTCCTAATGCTCTGCGCTGAGTTTGAACATTCACGATAGTCTCCGAAAAATTTCTCCAGAACCTGCAATCTCGCTTGCATCTTACTTTTTCGATGGCAGTGCTAGATTTTCAGGTGTACGCCACAATCCACGGCAAACGCCACCGCCAACTTCTCCTTGCGAGTCGATACGAATGTCAGCAACTCGCCAAATATTTTTTCGGTCTGGTGCGGTGATGAAACTAATCCGACAACTGCCACTTGCACCTTGAGTTGAGAGAACCCTTCCAGATGCAGCACTGACTAACGCAGAACGGTTATCAAACGAAGATTGGTAGTTCAAGAATTTTAGTCCACCAGCTTCACTAACCTGCGGTGCTCCCATGCTAGCGCCAACTTGCTCTTCGGGTTTGCCCTGCCAGACAGAAAGCAAAGTGCTTTCTTCTTGGCCAACTTGTCGGGTGCCGCGGACTTTTCGCACAACTTCGAGAAACTCTTGTTCCGCTTGGTATTCCTCAATTTTTGGTTGCGCGAAACTTTGTGCGGCATCCATTTGCTTTTTCATCTGCTTCTCAATGGCAGCATACTGAATTTCGTTACGTGCCTTATCTTCTGGACTGAGTTTTTTTACCCAAAGCCCAGACGGATCGGCGCGTTTACTACCTTTCCAAAGGACCTCCCAACTTAGATTGAGTAGGTCAATCACGGTTTTTGCTTCTAGCGGATGAACAGCTTCTTGTAGACCGATTTTTTGTAAGCCAGAATTGAAGATGCCGTTGTTGAATTGACCGTTTGCTGTGGCTTCGTGCAAGGTATTGCGAACATCTTCCTCTTGGCATGCAAACTTTTGCGCCTTGATCATCGCGGCGTTGCCATCTAGCGCCCATGCTGTCTGCGGAATTGGTCGATTCGAAAGGTCAATCCTAGGGACAGTGTAGCTGCGTGCAGCAATGCGCATATTCACTGGGCTTTTCCATTTTTGTGGATCGTTCCAGCCATCGGCGATCACAGATGAGCTGTAAGGCTTGCTTTCTTGTTTGGCGATTTTCGCTGCTTTCGCGGCTTCGCTGTACGTTAATACTCGATATTTATTCAGACATTCGAATTGTAGTTTTAGTTCATCCCATTCTGGTGCGGTGACCGACTCGTAGACAACAATCACTGGCAGTTCTTTGACACTAGTTTTGGCCATAATTTCGCTGCCTTTGCCTAGCATATTATCTATTTCGGTGCGATCAGAAACACGTGTAATCTCTGCATACCACGCTTCTCTTTGCCCAGCTTTTCCTTGCTGGTGAAACAGTACCCAACCCGCATTCGCGTTACCTATCATAGTCATTAGTAATGTTGCTACACCGAATGATTTAATCGAAAACATGAAATATCTCCTGACGACTGATTGAGATGAACAAAGATGCGTACTATCAATCAGTGAATGTAAATTATTTTAAAGCTACGGCCAGCTTAATCAACACAGCCAATACTCTGCTCGCAGATACAAGCAAATTTTCTGATTTCATGGCGCTTATTAAAAGCAAACCAAGAAACAAATGATTTGTGATTTGTCGAGAGAAACATCTAAGGTCTCTCCATCATTCTTGATCGTTACTTGCTTTTGGAAGGTAGTTGGTTGCTTGATGATGTAAGACCAATTCACTACTTTGTCTTGCGTGCCGAGATGCACGCCAGCGGCATTAAATGTGTGAGTTTGACCGACCACTTCTGGAACGTTGATCTCTTTGCTGTAGCTGAAATTAGCGATTAAAGTATATTCACCAGCAGGCAGACGCTTGAAGGAAAAACCGCCTTCATTGTCCAGAATTTTTGTACTCATAAAGTGTTTGGCAATGCGCTCTGGAATTTGATCTGGAACTTTCTTACTCGCCTTTACTTCCTCGAACCACGCTTTGAACTCATCGCTCATCCAGATCAAACCTACAGCACCGCTGCCTTTGGGCGGATACTGTTTTGAAGCAAGTAGTCCACCTTTGAAATACGCGCGGCCACTGATCGTCGATTTTCCTAATGGACGGATTTCTGCCAAAGCCGCATCCATGCTTTGACCGCTAATAGGGCGGCCAGCAATGCAATCAAGCATGGCAGTACGGGCTTTATCAAGTCCATCGTAATTTAAATCGACAATATATTGTGGAATGACTTCGCGGCTAACTAATAGGCCGAGACCATCCTCACTATCGCGCATGGATTGTAATAATTTACGAATATCGCCAGCAGCGATCATTAAATTATTGGTGCTTGTGTCAGCTTGCTTTGGCAAAATGACGCCTTTCAAATTTGACTCTGGTAATCCCTTCATTCGCAGGATTAAGTCAATTTCTTTTGGTGAGCGTGTTACAGGAATTTGCGCGCCAGAAAATAATAGCGTTGCGTAGGTAGCTTTTGATGTGGGGCCAAATATGGCGATCGTATCCACATTGCGTTTGCCGGGGATGAAGCGGATACCACAGTTCAAACCAGGGGTCGATTCGTCGTATCGAAGGTGCCATGCACCAAGCTCGGAACGCGTGATAATTTTTCCCTCTGATTCTTGTGCGTGTGCGTAATGCAGAGTCGCTAGCATCATGCCAATGAATACGGCGATCAACTTGAAAGGCGCAGTGAATTGCTTAGTGAATGAAGAAATGTAGGTAGCGCTTTGGAACGACTGATGGCGTTCATAAGTCGGAAATAAATAGCCGAAATTTTTAGCGTTAGCAATAATTAGCTGGGCTTTGCTTGCGATCATTTTTTATCCAATTCACGAACGTAGCACGATGGAATTCAGATTGCTGCCAGTTCATTGTTTGATTTGGCTAAAGAATTGAGCGTGCGGATAAGGTGGTGTAAACAGCTTCATTTGTTTGTATTATATGAAAGTAATCGACCGAAATATTGTAATAAATTGTACAAAGTTGCTTACATTTTTACTGAAACCTTGTATCTGCGTTGCAGATTAAGAAGTGTTCCAAGCATGAATTTAGCGCGTCATTTGCGAAACAAGAATAGCTTGCCTAGTGCAGGGTGAGTTAACTGGTCTGTGCCTTAGTTCATCGATTCATTTTTTAGTTAGATATCGTGAACAAGATGCCTAGCAGATCGGGGCGTCATGGCCTATAGGTTTAGGGGCATGATTTCCCCGCGCCTTCAAGCGGGGAAGGGGAAATTTAGTGGTGTATTTTGTGTTCCTTAGATTACTTGGCGCTCATACGTTCTTTCTGAAGCTGTTTGATGATCGCCTCTGCCACTAATGCCGATGATTGATGGTTTTGTCCTGTCACGACACGACCATCGACTTCGATATAGGCTTCATCTGGCTTTCCAAAGTGGAAAGTGCCATTGCGATCGATAACCGTTTTCTTGATCAAGAAGGGAAATTGTTTAAAGTATTCGGCAGTGGTTTTTTCGAAGTCCTCTGGGTAGCCGCTAATTCTTTTGCCATCCACTAAGTACTTGCCATCTTTTGTCTTTAAATGAACGATGCCGGCGGTGCCATGGCAAACCGCAGAGATAATGCCCTTGTGTTGCTCATAGATTTCCATCACCAAGCGCGATATTTCTGGATTTTCTGGTACACCATACATGGCGTTACCACCACCTATGTAATGCACGGCGCGATAATCCTTTGCTATTAATTGTGTCGCTTTCTTGGTGTTTTTTAATGCAAACATAAAGTCACTATCGTACAAATGTGCTTTTTGAAGTGCAATGGACGTGTCGATGTAGGAAAGTGGCACAGCGCCGCCATCTGGACTGACGAAGTCAACTGTGTATCCAGCTTCCTTGAAGGTATGATAGGCATTCACAATTTCTGAAAAACTAGCGCCTGCTGGCACTTTCGATGTGCCATGAAAATGGGCATTCGACACGATAAATAGAATGCGTACCCCGTTTTGTTGCGACGCTTGTTTTGCCGCCGCTTTACTGATGATCTGCCATTGCTTGTCGACATTCTTCAACAAGAACACATCAATAAACCGGCTTTGTTGGCTAGGGATAATGATTTCGACTTTAGCGGTGGCGAGGTCACCACTAACGTCAATCTGAAGCGTTTCGCCAATGCGGCCATTGAACTTACCCTGAT
>DLGN01000082.1:3668-3814 GCA_002482715.1 Oxalobacteraceae bacterium UBA7693 | reverse complement strand
TGGATGTCCACCTGCTACCGCATCCATATACATCTTAGGTTGCTTATGTCGGACTTGCCGGATAATGCGGTTAGGAAATGACAACTTTGAATGAGCGCCAGCACCGATCCCAAGATAATCACCAAAATTCCAATAATTTAAATTGT
>DLGN01000082.1:0-3628 GCA_002482715.1 Oxalobacteraceae bacterium UBA7693 | reverse complement strand
TTACCTGCTTTTGCGAACGCGGAAACTTCGTAATGCTCATATCCTGCAGCCGCCATTCTCAGCTGTATTTGCTCTTGCATCTCGGCACTGAGATCATCATCAGGAATTGCGGGAGGATACTTTGCAAAATAAGTATTTGGCTCTAGGGTTAAATGATAAAGCGATAAGTGATTAGCTTGAAAACTCAAGGCTATTTCTAAATCAGCGATTGATTCTGCAATGGACTGCGAAGGCAATGCAAACATCAAATCTAAATTGAAATTGTCAAAATTTTCCTGCGCAATAGCAATTGCACGTTGCGCTTCATCACCGTTGTGGATGCGTCCCAATGCCGATAAATGCTTGGAATCAAAACTTTGAATACCAATCGACAAACGATTAACACCACTGCGTCGATACTGCTTGAATTTTTCAGCTTCGAAAGTACCAGGATTTGCTTCCATCGTAATTTCCGCTGCAGAATCAATCGGTAGCAAGGTACGCACATCAGAAAGCAGACGATCAAGGCCAGCCGCTGACATCAAACTTGGGGTTCCTCCGCCGATAAAGATCGTATAAATCTTTCGTCCCCAGATCATCGGCAAAGCTGCCTCCAAATCTGATCGCACCGCATCTAAGTAAGCCTGTTCATCAAACTGATTTTTCACTTCGTGCGAATTGAAGTCACAGTAAGGACATTTTTTCACGCACCAAGGAAAGTGTATGTACAAAGATAATGGTGGCAAGGATTGCAGGCTGATAGCGCCGGGGGTCAGGTATTGTTGCTGCACTAATGCAGGAACTTCACTGATATTCGTTCGCCTGCCCTTTCCAGTTTCATCAGAAATTGTTTGAGAAACTGGTATAGGCTTAATCGGGATCATTGTAATTTTTTCAGTAATTCTTGTAGGGCTTGAGCACGATGCGACAGACTGTTTTTTTGCGGAGAATCTAATTGCGCGACGGTTTTTTTCAACTCAGGCAGATAAAAATAAGGGTCATAACCGAAGCCACCATCACCACGTGGGGTAGCAACAATCTCGCCATGCCAACGTCCATCGGCAATCACGGGTTGTGGATCTTGAGCGGAGCGCACATACACCAAAACACAATAATAATAAGCAGATCGATCTTCATTATCTGCGAGCGCCTGAATCAACTTTTCATTATTACGCTGATCGGATTTTGGCTCTCCTGCATATCGCGCAGAAAACACACCTGGAGCTCCACCTAAGGCGTTGACGCAGATTCCAGAATCATCGGCGATCGCTGGTAAACCAGTGAGCTGGGATGCATGTCTTGCCTTCGCTAATGCATTCTCAACAAAAGTAAAGAATGGTTCTGGCGCATCAGGCACACCCAATTGCGCCTGCGCATACAAATCCATTCCCAACGGTGACAGAATCTGCTGAAATTCCTTCAACTTCCCAGCATTATTGGAAGCTAATACGATTTTTTGTTTCATGATACTTTTACTTGAATCTAGGCCATTATCAGCCACGAAATTGATCAACACATTGGCCGTTCAATGAACCATTCATATTCGGGCGTGTAGACCTAATTACTTATATCGATAATATTTGTTTTTGTTTTGTGATGATGTCTTGAATGCCTATTTGTGCCAAATCCACACACTGATTCAGCACCTGTCGATTAAATGCAGCGCCCTCGGCTGTTCCCTGCACTTCAATAAAATGATTATTTTCATCCATGACCACATTCATATCGGTATCACAAGCAGAGTCTTCCGGATAATCAAGATCTAACACTGGAACGCCCTTGAACACACCCACTGAAATCGCCGCCACAAAATGCTTCACTGGAATGGCGCTAATTACGCCTTGTGCCTGTAATTTTGCAAACGCATCATAAGCGGCAACCATCGCACCAGAAATCGCAGCAGTACGTGTGCCACCATCGGCTTGAATGACATTACAATCCAGATGAAGTGTTCGCTCACCGAATTTTTCCAAATCAAATGCAGCACGTAGTGAGCGTCCGATCAGACGCTGAATCTCTTGGGTTCGTCCAGACTGCTTGCCTTTTGCAGCTTCTCTATCCATACGCGTATGGGTAGAACGTGGCAACATGCCATATTCAGCGGTCAACCACCCTTGGCCTTTGCCCTTCAGAAATCCAGGCACTTTATCTTCGATTGAAGCGGTGCAAATCACTTTGGTATCGCCAAATTCAACCAGAACAGAACCCTCTGCATGTTTCGTAAATTGTCTGGTGAAGCAAACTGTCCGCATAGAATTGGCGGCACGTCCACTTGGACGCAATAAATCAGTCATAAATTTAACTCTTATTTGTTATTTTGGTTGAATTGTGAATTGCATTTCGAATTTCATCGATCGCTTTCTCAATTTCTTCATCATTAAAAATATCGTCTTCGCTCGCGCCATCTTCACCGTCCATGGGTACTTGAATCGTGGTCGCAATTGAACCGACTGGTAAAGTGTTCGTTGAAATAATAGAAGAGTTTTCCAGGATATCATTCCCTTCCCACATCATTGCTAATGCCGTTGCATTGTCACCCTGCCGTCCTGCAATTTCAACAGCAGATCTGACTAGCTCAGGAATCGCACGCACAATTGTTTGCTCATGTAATTTCTGCGCCAAAATATGATCTGGCAACACGCCCCACAATCCATCTGAACACAACAACATCAAATCACCGGCTTGCAAAGATGCCCTGCGCGAAAGTTCAACAATCGGCGCGTTCGGTGCACCAAGGCAGTTAAACAGCTTATTGCGATCTGGATGCGTGTTTCGCTCCGAAGGATCTACTTTACCTTGTTCGATTAAAGTCTCTAGACGAGAATGATCTTTGGTCCGCAGGAGTATTTGTCCATCACGCATCCAATACAAACGCGAATCACCGCAATGCGCCCAATACGCATTACCATTTTGAATCAGACAGGCGACGATCGTGGTGCGCGGCGTTTCGGGTAAATTTTTTAATTGGCGAAAGCGATGAATTTCATTGTGCGCAGACAAAAAACCTTTTTCCAAAAAGCGCTCAGGCTTATCGATCATTGGATGCGCTTGTTTTTGAAATAGGCTACCAATGGTTTGCATGGCAATCGTTGCGGCCATCTCGCCCATAATATGGCCACCCATACCATCCGCAAGTAGCAATAGAATTGCATCACGAGTAAAACTATACCCCATGCGATCCTGATTGACCTTACGTCCGCCGATATGACTTTCTTGATAGACTGAAAAGCGCATAAATTTATTATCTAAAGAATCAAATAACTTCAAAAATCAAATACGCTGAGCGATTGCAAGTTGTCAGCAATATTGGCGTTCTCGGAACAGTAAGCCTTAAGTGGCCGAATAACATCAAGAAATCGTATCTTCTTGTATGGTTGTAAAATCCTTATCGTCGGAATCCTTGTTATTTTTTCCGATCAAGGCAGAAATCTTCATCTTTGTACGCTCAAAAAAACCAATTTCCCGCTGTGGCGGAGCCTTCGTAGTGAGCGCCTTTTGCAACGCAAAAACACTCTGAGGACGCTCCATAGGGTCAAGCTTCAAACACATGCGAACCACATCAATCAGCTCAGAAGAATAAGTTCCTTCTAACTTCTTATAATGCGCTTCCATTTTATCGTTAGTTTTGCGTTGATCGGCGGGCTGAGTT
>DLGN01000242.1:6913-7831 GCA_002482715.1 Oxalobacteraceae bacterium UBA7693 | reverse complement strand
AAAAAGTGCATCCGCTATCGTCTCAAATCCTAGTGGAAATTCTGGATTAAGCTCTGTTAGTTTTTCTCATTCTTTACACAATTCTTCCACGCATAAAAAAAGCTTTGCAACGCAAAGCTTTTTTTATGTACAGCAATATCTCTGAATTTATCCCTGTGGTCGCATTCCTTGAATCAATTTCTTAACGCGACTAGCATCTGCCATACGTGAATATTTACCTTTAGAATCCAAAAACACCATCACCACAGCGCGTCCTTCAATAATTGCCTGCATGACCAAGCAACGACCAGCTTCTGCAATGTATCCGGTTTTTTGCAAACCAATATTCCAGTCAGACTTATCAACCAAATGATTGGTTGTACCGTACTCCAGCAATCGCTTTCCCTTAGGATTCACAACATACTTTGTGTCGGTTGAATACTCACGAATAAGTGGATATTGATAAGCAGCGTTAATTAGTTTAACCAAATCACGCGCACTTGCTACATTCTTACTTGATAAGCCACTAGAATCGACATAATAAGTGTCATTCATGCCAAGCTGCTTGGCTTTGACATTCATCGCAGCGACAAATGCAGACAAACCACCTGGATAACTTCTTCCCAGTGCTGACGCCGCACGATTTTCTGAACTCATCAAAGCAATATGCAAAAGATCTGCACGGGATAGTTTTGCTCCAATCGCTAAACGAGAACCAGTTCCTTTTTCACGATCAAGATCATCCGTGGTAATTTCTATCATCTCATCAAGATCTTGCTTTGCTTCGACCACGATTAAGCTGGTCATCAACTGCGTGATCGATGCGATAGGTAAAGATACTTCCGCATTTTTTTCAAACAAAACTTTAGAACTATCCTGATCAACGACAAATGCCGCGTTTGAAGACAATGAAAGCGCATCTTTAGACTGCTTCAATCC
>DLGN01000242.1:0-6889 GCA_002482715.1 Oxalobacteraceae bacterium UBA7693 | reverse complement strand
AACCGCGTCGCCGACGCTTGGCCCCTCGTTATCCAAGGCTGCATAGCGTATGGCTGTTTTGGATTTGGTGGATTTTTTAGGTTTCGAGACGATGAGCGTCTGCTTACTGCGTTTTGTTGATTTTTTTGCTTTGACTGATTTAGCCTGTACCAAACTACTCTTTTTCAGACTGGTTTTTTTTGAGCGCACCTGCGTATCACTCGCAGCACTAACTTGAGAAACAGCAAAAACAGAAGCTAATGCAAACGCAGACAAAACCGTTTTATTCAACGAAAAACTGAACATAGATTTCACCATAGACTTCAAACTTAGTGCAACCATGTATTACTCCTTGAGGCAAAAATTTCCTAATGGAACGAAGTGTAGCAAATTCTTGATAATTCGCAAGAGAATTAAAGACTTAGCGTCACATCCTCACCAGAATTCTTCACATTTGAATCAAAAGTATTCAAATGATATAAATTTTTTACACTCATTCTAGAAATTGGACAAAATCTTCGAGTCGAGCACGTTCAGTTTGTAAAGAATTTTCGATCTTATGCATGTCTGCAAACCCCAAAGACATTCCACAAACCAGCATTTCTTGCTCGGGTAATGCCAATTCCTCTTGAATGATTTTGTGGTATTGGGTAAATGCCGCCTGCGGACAGGTATCTAATCCTCGCGCCTTTGCGGCTAACATAATATTTTGCAGAAACATTCCGTAATCGAGCCAAGAACCCTGCTCCATGACTCTATCGATCGTAAAAATCAAGCCCACTGGAGCATCAAAAAAACAATAATTGCGACCATGTTGGGCATGCATACCCTCCTTATTTTCACGTGCCAAACCAAGCAATGCATATAAGTCCCAACCAACTTTACGTCGTCTATCAATATAAGGGCTACGCCATTCGACCGGATAGTATCGATATTCTTCGGTATGCAATTTGGCTATCTCTGGGTTATTGTGAGCAGCCAAAATCTTACTCGACAGCTGTTGTAGCCGATCACCAGTCAGTACGTACACTTTCCATGGCTGCGTATTTGTACCAGATGGCGCGCGTGCGGCTACTTCCAGAATTGCACGAATGTCCTCAACCGCAACAGGCGTCTTGAGAAAAGCGCGTAAAGAACGGCGTGAACGAATAACTTGATCAACGGTTTCTTGTGCTAAATTCGAAATCATCGGCTAACTCCTAAAATTCATTGGCGTATATGAAGTGCGCGAATTTACTTATGTAGATATGTTCTAGTCTATTCTATTGGTGATTTCTGTCGCGACAGGGCTAGGTCTGAGAAAAACTTCAGCACCACAGGCAATTCTCGTGTACGCGCAAACGCCGGCAAACTTTGCCAAATACGCTTACCATAAGGCTTAGAGATTAATCGTGGATCGCAAATCATGAGCACACCACGATCAGTTTCATCGCGAATTAATCGTCCTGCACCCTGCTTCAAATTAATAATCGCTTCGGGTAACTGGTGATGCACAAAACCATTTAAACCTTTCTTTTCCATCGCCTCAATTCGCGCCGCTAACACGGGGTCATCTGGTGGTGCGAATGGTAACTTATCGATCACCACCAAGGAAAGTGCCTCGCCGCGTACATCCACGCCCTCCCAAAAACTTTGCGAGCCAATGAGGACACCATTTCCCGCAGCGCGGAACCGATCTAATAACTCTGTACGTCCGGCATCACCTTGCACAAACAAGGGAAAATTTAATCCTCGTTGAGTGAATTCGTCTTTCAAACGTTCTGCGCAATGTTTGACTGCCTTGTTAGTGGTGCACAGTAAAAACGTGCGACCTCCAGCCGCTTCAATAATTGGCAAAGCCGCATCCACTACCGCATCGGTATATTCTCTCGAATTAGGCTGCGGCATCCCCTCTGGCACGTAAAGTATGCCCTGCTCTTGATAATTAAATGGACTCGGCCAAGTACGAGCAGGCTCATCCCATAAACCCATCTGTGACACGTAATGACTAAAATCATTCTTCACAGCCATGGTTGCGGAAGCAAAAATCCATGTGCGCGGTACCCCTTCACGCTGTTTGTTAAAAATTGGCGCGATAGATAACGGCGTCCGATGCAATTGCAACGAGACTGAGTAAGCCTCAACCCATAAAACACATTCAGGCTTCGCTTTGGCAGCTTTCGAATCAGGTTCAAGTTCACGCCAATCGTCTAGCTGATCTTGCAAATCGATAGCGCGCACACGACATTGTTCGATTGTCTCAGCACGTTCGGCTTGTTTTTCTAAAACTTGGATCAAATCACCCAGAGAGTCTTTCAGGGCCTCCAGATTCGGAAAGAAATCACTAGACGGTGCGATTTGTTGCAATGACAAACGAATCGAATCTTGCGGGAAAGATAAGCGTAAATCACGTGCAGCACGTTCAACTGGCGCGACTATCTTTGCCCATTCGGCACCATCTCGTGCATGCGATAAACCTTCCGCTAAGGTATCACGGCACAACTCAAGTATCTGCGAAGTGGAGATCGAGTCACCAAAAAATAAAGTGGCGGTCTCAGGCAGTTGATGTGCTTCGTCAAAAATCACTGTATTAGCGGATGGTAGTAACTCTGCTATTCCAGTGTCTTTCAAAGCCAAATCAGCAAAAAACAGATGATGATTTACCACGACGACATCTGCTTGCTGTGCCTCTTTGCGCGCTTTCATAACAAAACAGTCTTGGTAATATTGACACTCAGACCCCATACAATTGTCTTTGGTCGAAGTCACCAAACTCCACACCGGAGCGGTCTCTGGTACTCGCGTCAACTCGGCTTTGTCACCACTGCTCGTCGTCTTAATGAAGCGTGAAATATCACGTAAGTAACCCACATCTTCCCGCGAAGTTAGGCGGCCATTTTGCAATGTGCGTTCGAGATGGAAATGGCAGAGATAGTTTGCACGCCCTTTTAATAAGGCAACAGAAACCGGAGCCCGCAACACCTTTTTAATGGTCGGAATATCGCGCAGATACAATTGATCTTGGAGATTTTTTGTCCCAGTAGAGACAATGACCTTACCGCCCCAAAGCAAGGCCGGAATAAGATATGCAAAGGTTTTACCGGTTCCTGTCCCCGCTTCTGCCAACAAAGTTTGCTGTCCAGCAATCGCTTGTCCAATCGCCTTTGCCATTTCAATTTGCGCTTGACGCGAGCGATATCCTTGGATGGACGACCTCAAAAGTCCACTATCACCAAAGATTCGTTCCACTTCAGTTGCATGAATGCCAGTGTCATTCGGTGTTAAATTATGTTCAGTCAAAATAAAATGCAATCAAATACAACAAGTAGCGAGCAAGCGAATAACAAAAAATGTTTTTTCATCTTATGCAGGAATATCCGGAGACAATTGCATTTTTAGTAGCGCAATATAGTCTTTCAACTGTAACTTACGTTTTTTTAGACGGCGCAATTGTAATTCATCATGATTTGGATCTTTTATAATTGCCTCAATCACAGAATCAAGGTCTCGATGTTCAACTTCTAATTCACAAATGCGCATTCGAATTTGATTTGTATGGTCCATAAGCTTTAAGAGCGAGTAAAATACAGCAAGTTTATTTGAAAAATTCGGAATTTCCGACTAGTGTAATCTACCACGACGTATGAGCCAATATAAGATCGAAGCAGGCACCGCTCAGCATATCGGTGATCGTAAAGAACAACAAGACCGCGTCGCACTTTTCGCAGCTCCACATGCACCAGGCCACATGATGGCTGTCGTTGCAGATGGGATGGGCGGCAAGAGCGGTGGTGCTATCGCAGCAGAACAAGTTATTCGTTCGGCCAAAATGTTATTTGATGAATTCTTCCCGGGCAATGACATCAAAAAAATGTTAGAGGCGATCGTACACGAAGCCCATACCGTCATTAAGTTATCGGCAGTTTCATCTGAAAAAGAACCGCATAGCACTTTTGTTGCGATTGTTATTTCCCCACAAAAAGCAGTTTGGGCTCATGTGGGTGATTCACGGATGTATCGCTTTGATGGCCCCAACTATGCAGAGAGGACCAAAGACCATTCTTATGTAGAGCGCTTGGTTGATGAGGGTTCCATTACGGCGGAAGAGGCAAAAAATCACAAAATGTCGAATGTCTTGGTGAATGTACTGGGATCAAAGAATGCTATTCCCTACGTCAGTTTCGGAGAAAAAGATAATCTCACAGCTGGCGATTCATTTTTATTGTGCTCAGACGGTTTGTGGCACTATTTTGCGGATATCGAACTATCAGTTGCCGTTGGCGCTAGCACGCCACGTCAGGCCTCAGAGCTGTTAATCAAAAAAGCACGTGACCGTGCGAACTCGCAAGGCGATAACGTCTCTTTTGCAATCGTTAAGTTAGTTGAACCACCTGTTGAGCAGAAGACTTACATTGCCGAGAAAATGACCAGGGCTATCTAAGCTAAGCCTAAAGAACCAATAAAAAAGCCTCACTAATTTATTTTAGTGAGGCTTTTTTTAATACAATCGAGTAAAAATTCCGCTAGATCATCAAATTAGTTGATGTAGTTAAACAGAGACAACGATGAGGTTGTTACAAATGATTGCTGCGCGGCCTGCAATACAACCTGATTTTGATTCAACTCTGTGATTGCCTTCGCATAATCTAAATCTTGGAGCGCGGATAATTCTTGTTTATAAATCACCCCCATACTCTCACCAGCATTATTCAAATTCTCCAACTCTTTTAGGGCGGTACCTAAACCAGTGCGCGCCAACAATACATTAGACAAGGATTTATCAATATTCGAATTAGCTTGGCTAAGATTTGCAGTTAATTCAAGCTTTTGAGGCACATTTCCTGCTGGACTCTTTAGGGTGTTAATTAAGTCAGTCAAGGTTTCAAAAATATTTTGATTACCTGGCTGAATCGAAAACTTATCATCAGGTCCCGGAGCACCAGGCGTATTGGTTAATGTGATGTCCATTCCATCAACAGTCACTGTCTGCGGGCTTGTGTATGCAGTACTTGGAACCACAACCACACCAGTGGTTTTATTCGTAATTGTAAAATTCGCTCCCGTACCATCGAAAGCAACTTCATAGTTATTGCCAGTCAAATTTGCTGTCGTAGGAACATTAATTGCTGCTGTCGCCACCGCTTGACCGACATTTGATGGATTTGGCCTAACATTGAATTGCCCAGCTGACGTACGAATATTTCCAAAGATAGCGGAGCCAATGTCACTGATAGGAATTTGTCGTGAAGTGTCTACCTGCAAAAACCGAGGTCCCTGATCACCATTGTATTGCGCACCACCTTGTGTTTTGGTGTAGGGCGCGATAGTCGAAGAAAAACCAGAAAAAAGATATGCATCGGTACCATCTGTCGCATTTGCGAAACCAAACAACTGATCTAGACTTCCCTGCAATTCGTTCGCAATATAGCCACGCTCTTGGTCAGTTAAAGTACCGTTACCTGCACTGACCACAAGTGTTTTCACATTGTGCAAAACAGTCGTGACGTTGCTTAAGGTATCCTCAGCAATACTCAAGGTATTTGTTGCATTTTTCCGATTCACCGCATACTGGTCGTTGACAGCATCTGTTTGGGAAATCACCAAAGCACGTGCTGAGCCAATTGGATCATCAGATGGATTAAGAATACGACGTCCGGATGCAATTTGCTGTTGCGTTCGATTCAAACTCACCTGCAAATCGCTGATACGCGCGCCACCGGATTCGTAGATCGTGTTGGTGCTAATACGCATAATTATTCCTCTTATCTTCCCAACGCCAATAGAGCATCAAACAACTGACTGGCAATTTGCATCAATTTTCCTGCGGCTTGATAGGCCTGTTGGTAGCGCAATAAATTTGCAGCCTCTTCATCTAAATTAACACCAGATTCGGATTGCTGTGCTTGTAATGCCTGTGTCAATAACTTGGTTTCAGCTTTGGTCGTCACTTCCATCTCGTGTGCTTTGTTACCAACATTACTGACAAATTGTCCGTAAGCACCTTGAAAACTTGTTGTGCCCGAGGCCATTGTGTTCTTGGTTTGTAATCCGGCTAAAAAAGTCGCATTTCGATTATCCCCAGAACCCGAAGGATTTCCCGTAATCTTAACGACATCACCATTTGCATATGCACCTGACACATTAAAACTTAAACCGTTGAAACTGATGGTTGATCCCTCAATATAGGGAATTGGAGATCCGGCAACATACGACGTTGTCGTGCCACCATTTTTTACTGTCACGTTGGCATTGGCTGGGAAACCAGTAAAATTATTTCCAGCAGAATTATAGGTTAAGGTCGTTGGCGTAATAGGCAAAGAACTGGCAAGTGTAAAAGTATCGCCAGCAGTTGGCGCAGCTGGATTGTCTTTGATGACAAAACTAACACCACCATATGTTACTGTGGCGCCACTGGTATATGGCACATTGACTACTTGAGGCGGTGTTGCAGCTGGCGCTGCTGCGGCGGCAACTTCATAATTTGAAGTGACACCACCGTTTGTTACAGAAACCAATGCACCAATAGGAAAACCGGCCAAGCTATTTGGTGCTGTCGCAAAAGTTAAATTGAGTGGTGCTGTCAAAGTGGTGCTTTTATAAGAATCACCAACGGTCACGGCCCCGATCACCGCATTTGCAGAATTGCTGGTGGTAGAAACCAACGAGTTGACTACACCAGTACTAAACTTTCCACTACCTAAATTTGTACTTGGTAAACTGGTAGTAACGGGGGTTGCCGCAGCAATTTTCGAAATATCTGTGATTGCCAAACTAATTGACGACGCCGCTTGCGCCGTTGGCCTCACCATAAACTCATCGTTGACAGTAGGCGTTACTACTGTAGGGGGAGCACCAATTGCTGCCAGATTAAAACTTAAGCCATCGACAACAGCCGGTAATGTCTCAGATGTCTGCACACTACCATCCGACA
>DLGN01000375.1:288-2651 GCA_002482715.1 Oxalobacteraceae bacterium UBA7693 | reverse complement strand
GCAAGGTGTACACCGTCGCTTGCGACGCAGCATTACTCGATCTACGCCCTTTCCATAAAAGCCAAGCGGGTCTGATGCACAAGACTGACTATAGCTACACACAAGCAATAGGCACTCGCTTACACCGAGAAGGTCACCCAGGTTTAATCACACACTCCGTGCGTAATCCATCAGGTCATTGCTATGTGATTTTGAATCCAACTGTGTTATCTGATCCGCGTCACTGCTGTCAATTGTCTTATCGTGTTGAGGGCGATACGATTTATATTGAAAAGCAAGTTGGGTCAGTTTGGATGAGTATTTCGGTTTCTGGATTGTGATGTAGACACAATTTGTTTTCGTTTTATACCACCAAACTCATTGTGCCTACAAAATTGTCAGTCATTTTTTCAGATTGACATCAGTAAAAATAACTAACTCCAACTAGGATGGGCTTCAAGTTCGTTTGTAATTTTTAATAAGTAAACCAGCTAGACGCATGGTAAATTCCTTGGTTCGTTGACATAAAGATTGGTAGGTAATGCAATCAAAAAATTAGCGCAAGATTCAACTAAAAAAGAGTAGCTATTTTGCGTGAATATATCACTAAATATTTCGCTGATACCAACTAAAAAATTTAATATTAGAGTCAACGATTTCTTCGTTACCCTCACATAATTTTTTGAGTATTAGTCTCTACACACTAGTTTCAGTTTTAATAAAAAATCTGTTTACTATTTGAGTATCAGATCACATTCTTAGCAAACACAAAAAGGTCTTCGCCGATTATCGACAAAGACCCTAATTAAAAACAAATCAACCTACCCCCTAAGTCTGCAATGTGGCAACCAAAAGCATGATCGACATGGGCTACGTAAAGAAGTCGTGAATGAGCCTGTGGATGTGTTATCTACGTTAGCGTACGAAACTCATACTTGATCACGATGTTCAGGTCTCCGGCTAACAATGATCTTCCCGCTTGCCCGACCAGTCTCTGCGTAAGCAATCGCCTCTTTGACGCTCTCGAATGAGTAAATTTTATCTATCACTGGACGAATAACACCCGCATCGATGAGCGTCGCTATCTCTGCTAACTGAACACCGCTAGGCCGCATGAGCATGAAGCGATAGCGACACTTAAATTGGCTTGCAATATGGCGAACTTTCCAACTAATCGCTCGTATTGCCAGCCTCAAATAAAGAGGCATAGGCCAATCATGTGTCAGCTCAATATCAGGAGGGCCGGCTACCGACACCACGATTCCACCTTCACGCAAAATGCTAAATGATTTCAGCAAGGTATCACCACCCAAGGTGTCGAAGACCATGTCATACGCAGCAAGCAACTGGGTGAAGTCTTGCGTCTTATAATCAATCACTTCGTCGGCGCCCAACGTATACAGTAATTCATGCTTAGACTTGCTTGCCGTTGTCGCAACGTAGGCTCCCAAGTGTTTAGCCAATTGCACAGCAAAGGTCCCCACACCGCCAGCGCCTGCGTGTATCAAAATTTTTTGCCTAGGTATTAATTTGCCGATCTCGCGCATGGCTTGTAACGATGTGAGTCCAACCAAGGGGATGGCGGCAGCTTCTTCAAAGCTAATGCTTTTGGGTTTGAATGCGGCTTCGTCTTCATGCACAGCAATTCGTTCAGCGAACGATCCTATCCTAAGTCTGTTAGGACGTGCATAAACTTCATCTCCGATAGAAAAACGACTCACCTCAGAACCCACGGCGATGACGACTCCGGCAAGGTCTGTCCCCATCAACAAAGGAAAACGGTATTTCACCAAACGCTTTAACTCACCTTTACGCACCCTGATATCGATAGGGTTAATGCTTGCAGCCTGTATCTCCACAATTACATCGCGTGTGCCAACAACAGGTTCAGGAGCCTCTCCAAAGTTAAGGACGTGTGGCTCTCCGTAGGAGTGTATTAACCATGCTTTCAATGTTGGCATCCTTTTAGCTTAACTAAGTAGCTAATAGTTAGGCATCTTGACATCACGAAATGAACACCGATATCCAGATTGTCATCGATACTGACTTTGGTGACTTCAAATTTCAAAAAACAATATTTTCGAACAATCCCAAATCAACTGCTATGTCGTCATTATGTTTTTCTACTAGGACGACTCATCCACAATCAATTTCAGAATTTAATCATGGATAATCAGTTCATATAAAGCGCATCTTCTTCAAGCTATTCCTCTTTGCTTGATTTAACATGCTGCAAACCAGTCAGCAGCAAGCAAACTATGAGCAGTACACTGTATTCAGAGCCGTTGCGTCCTAGTCCCACCACAAACCATCCTTCTTGCGCATGAACCAGCGCGATACCCATTGCGTAAATAAATGCGAGAACAGCACACACAGGTGCAGCA
>DLGN01000375.1:0-254 GCA_002482715.1 Oxalobacteraceae bacterium UBA7693 | reverse complement strand
AGCAGTAGAAAAATTGATCCAATAATTTCTATCCCTGTGACCAAGGCTGCGAAATAAAATCCAGCAGGAAAACCTTGCGCATTCAAGAACTCTCCGAAAGGAGGAACACCACCGGCGATCAGTCGTGCCCAACCATGTGCGGCGACCAAGGCCGATAATGAAACACGAAGAATTAACCAAGCAAATGTGCTTCGGGCAGACGCTGAAGCTAGAGAAACTGGTAAAGGTAGTTTCATGATTTGTGAGTAGATGAG
>DLGN01000226.1:20044-31727 GCA_002482715.1 Oxalobacteraceae bacterium UBA7693 | reverse complement strand
GCAAAATACGATGGCGTGTTCGGTTTGTGGTACGGCAAAGGCCCAGGTGTTGATCGCAGTGCCGACGTCTTCAAGCACATGAACCATGCTGGTACCTCGAAACACGGTGGCGTGATCTTGGTCGCTGGTGACGATCACGGTGCTTACTCATCGACTTTGCCACATCAGTCTGATCACATTTTTTCCGCCTGCATGATTCCTATGCTGTATCCGGCCAATGTGCAGGAATACTTAGACTTGGGTTTGCATGCTTGGGCGATGTCGCGTTTCTCTGGTTGTGCAGTGGGCTTTAAAGCTTTGGCCGATACGGTTGAATCCACTTCATCCGTGGATGCCGATCCTTTCCGTTTGAAGATCACAATCCCAGACGATTTCGTGATGCCAGAAGGCGGCCTCAATACCCGACTCTCGCTCGACACTTTAGGCATACAAGCGCGTAAGCAAGAAGCCCTGATGCAAGATTACAAAATCTATGCAGCTTTGGCGTATGCGCGAGCGAATAAACTCAATCATGTGACGATTGATAGCCCACATGCCAAACTCGGCATCGTCGCTTCAGGCAAGTCTTATCTCGATGTGTTAGAGGCATTTGAGAACCTTGGAATCGATGAACAAATGGCGGCGGATATTGGTATTCGTTTGTACAAAGTTTCTATGCCATGGCCATTGGAACCGGACGGTGTGCGTGAATTTGCGCAAGGCTTGGATGAGATCTTGGTGGTCGAAGAAAAACGCCAAATGGTCGAGTACCAACTCAAAGAACAACTCTACAACTGGCGCGATGATGTGCGTCCACGCGTGATCGGTAAGTTCGACGAAAAAGGCGAATGGGTTGCCCCGCGTGGTGAATGGTTGTTGACATCGAAAGCCGATTTCTCAGTATCGCAAATCGCTCGCGTGATTTCTGCGCGTATCGCTCGCTTCCACACTAGCGACTTGATCAAAGCACGCTTGGCTTTCCTCGAAGCCAAAGATGAAGTGTTGAACAAACAAGTCAACACGCCAGCGCGGCCTGCATATTACTGCTCAGGCTGCCCGCACAATACATCGACCAAAGTACCAGAAGGTAGTTTGGCATTAGCCGGTATCGGTTGCCACGTCATGGCGACGGCGATTTATCCTGAATTCAATAAGCTGACGACGCACATGGGTGGCGAAGGCGCACCATGGATAGGTCAGGCTGCGTTCTCGACTTTGCCACATGTGTTCCAAAATCTCGGCGATGGTACTTACTTCCACTCCGGTTATTTGGCGATCCGCGCTGCGGTGGCGGCGAAAGTCAATATCACTTACAAAATTTTGTATAACGATGCAGTAGCGATGACAGGTGGTCAGCCCGTTGACGGTACAATCAGCGTGCAAATGATGGCACAACAAATGGCAGCCGAAGGCGTGAAGCGTATCGCCTTGGTGACAGAAGATTTAACACGCTATACAGACCGTAGTGGATTACCAGCCATCATCACTTTGCACGATCGCAAAGATATGGATGCAGTACAACGCGAGCTGCGCGAAATCGAAGGCGCAAGTGTCTTGATCTATGATCAAACCTGTGCAGCGGAAAAACGTCGTCGCCGCAAAAAAGGTCAATTCCCTGACCCGAATCAACGCATGTTCATTAACGAAGCGGTGTGTGAAGGCTGTGGTGATTGCGGCGTGCAATCTAACTGTACTTCCATCATGCCAGTGGAGACAGAATTTGGTCGTAAGCGTGCGATTGATCAGTCTTCCTGTAACAAAGATTATTCTTGCGTCAAAGGCTTCTGTCCAAGCTTCGTCACGGTCGAGGGCGGTAAGTTAGTGAAGTCAAAAACGGGTGTCACACAGAAAAATCAGACCGATGACTTCGGCGATTTGCCATTGCCTGTTTTGCCAAGCTGCGACACGTCCTACAATATTTTGTTGAACGGTATCGGTGGCACTGGCGTGATTACGGTAGGTGCTTTGCTCGGTATGGCAGCGCATCTCGAAGGCAAGGTCGCTTCGGTATTGGATATGACAGGCATGTCGCAGAAAAATGGTTCGGTGACTTCGCATATTCGTATCGTTGAAAAAGTCAGCAAACTGCGCGCGCAACGTATCCCAACAGGCGAAGCAGATTTGATTTTAGGTTGCGATATTTTGACTGCAGGCCAACACGATGCGATCTCCAAAATGCGTGCCGGTCGTACGCGTGCTGTGATCAATACGCATGAACAACCAACCGGACCATTCGCTAAAAATCCTGACTGGCAGTTCCCATCAGAATCGACCGAGCGTTTGATCTCTGATTCTGTTGGAGGCAACGTGGATTTCGTCAACGCCACAAAACTCGCGACTGCTTTGATGGGCGATTCGATAGCCACCAATTTGTTCATCCTAGGTTTCGCCTTCCAGAAAGGCGCGATACCTTTATCCGAAGCCGCTTTGTTACGTGCAATTGAATTGAATGGCGTTGCAATCGATGCGAATAAAAAAGCTTTCTTGTGGGGACGTAGAGCTGCAGTCGATTTAGCGCGCGTAGAAAAAATCGCGATCCCAGCGCAACCAGTCGTGATTCAAATGCCGCAAAGTTTGGATAGCATCATCAAACGTCGCGTCGCCTTTTTGACCGAATACCAAGATGCCGCTTACGCAGCAAAGTACGAAGAACTCGTTGGCAAAGTGCGCGCAGCTGAAGAAAAAATCGGCGGGACTAAGTTAGCAACGGCAGTAGCAAAGTACGCCTACAAATTGATGGCGTACAAAGACGAATACGAAGTCGCGCGTTTGTACACGAATGGTGAATTCACAGAAAAATTGAAACAACAATTTGAAGGTGATTTCTCAGTCAAATTCAATTTGGCACCACCTTTGTTTTCCAAAAAAGATGGTCAAGGCCAATTGATCAAAGCGCAATATGGTTCCTGGATGTGGCAAGCGTTTAAATTGTTAGCGAAGTTTAAGGGTTTGCGTGGCACCAAATTAGATATCTTTGGTTACACCGAAGAACGTCAAAAAGAACGCGCTTTGATCACTGATTATCGCGATACGATCTTGTCTTTGCTGACGAAACTCAACGCTGAAAATGTCGATCAAATCATCGCGATAGCGAGCCTGCCAGAAAAAATCCGTGGCTTTGGTCATGTGAAGGAAAAGGCTATGCAGGCTTATCATGTTGAAAAAGCGGCGCTGATGAGTGTGCCAGCGAAACAGCAAGCGGCATAGAGTCCCCTCTCCCGCAAGCGGGAGAGGGCTAGGGTGAGGGCTGCTCAGAAAATGCGAAATTCGTAATAAGGGCAAGAGTAAGATTTAGCACTTTAAAAGATGGCACTACGTCATACTTTGAACCTAAGCTGAGCGCCCCTCATCCCCAACCCTTCTCCCGCTCGCGGGCGAAGGGAGTGAAAACCAACACAAAACCATAATTAATAAGTGACGTGAACGTAAACGTAAATCGAAACGTCATATAATCGAAAAAAATACCCAAACCATGCCACAAGCATCTAAGGAATAAAAATGACTGATCTATCCATCACCGAGAAGTTGACCGAATACAAACCTACCAACAAAGTCCGCTTTGTGACTGCAGCATCCCTGTTCGACGGCCACGACGCCTCGATCAATATCATGCGTCGCATCTTGATGGCGAACGGCGCGGAAGTTATCCATCTTGGTCACAACCGTTCAGTAGAAGAAATCGTCACAGCAGCCTTGCAAGAAGACGCGCAAGGCATCGCGATTTCCAGTTACCAAGGTGGACACGTCGAGTATTTCAAATACATGATCGACTTGCTCAAACAACGTGGTGGTGAACATATCAAAGTATTCGGTGGCGGTGGCGGCGTGATCGTGCCAGAAGAAATCGCGGATTTGCATGCCTACGGTGTGACACGCATTTTCAGTCCGGAAGATGGTCAACGTATGGGCTTGGTTGGCATGATTCTGTCCATGATCAAAGCTTGCGACATCGACCTATCACCATTCGCGCCAACCAGCTTAGAGGTGTTGCAACAAGGCGAACTCGCCGATAAACATCGTCCACTCGCACAACTGATTACTGCATTAGAAAACGATAAAGTCGATGCGGGTTTACGCGCGACCATTATTGAATCAGCAAAGGCAATCAAGACACCAGCCTTCGGTATCACAGGTACTGGCGGTGCAGGTAAATCTTCCTTAACCGATGAATTGATTCGTCGTATTCGCCTAGATCAAGATGATGAACTCAATATCGCTTTGATCTCTATCGATCCTTCTCGCCGTAAATCCGGCGGTGCTTTGCTCGGTGACCGTATTCGTATGAATGCGATCAATCCGTGGAAGGGCAAAGTCAAAGTCTTCATGCGCTCATTAGCGACACGTGAAGCTGGCTCAGAAATTTCTCAAGCTTTACCAGACGTGATTGCTGCCTGCAAAGTGGCGGGCTTTGATTTGGTCATCGTAGAAACATCCGGTATCGGTCAAGGTGATGCCGCCATCGTGCCGCACGTGGATTTGTCCATGTATGTCATGACACCAGAATTCGGTGCAGCATCGCAGTTAGAAAAAATCGACATGCTCGATTTCGCTGATTTTGTTGCCATCAATAAGTTTGACCGCAAAGGCGCACAAGACGCGCAACGTGATGTGGCAAAGCAATACCAACGCAACCGCGAAATGTGGAGCAAAAAGCCGGATGAAATGCCAGTCTATGGCACACAAGCGTCGCGCTTTAATGATGATGGCGTTACCGCTTTGTACCAAGGCATTTTGCCTGAGTTGGTCGCGCGTGGACTCAAAGCTAAACCAAGTAAATTAGCAGTCGTTGCTTCCAAAATTTCTAGCGCGAAAAACGTCATCGTTCCACCAGCACGTACGCGTTACTTGGCTGAGATCGCCGACAGCGTTCGTGCTTACCACAAGCACACCTACAAACAAGTCGGTATCGCCCGTGAACGTCAACAACTGCAAGCAACGAAACAGATGTTGACTGTCGCTGGCAAGACTGCAGATTTCGATGACTTAATTACAGAGCGCGACAACAAGCTAGATGCAGAATCCAAAAAACTGGTCGCTATGTGGCCAGACATGCAGAAGGCTTACGCAGGCGATGAATACGTGGTGAAAATTCGCGACAAAGAAATTCGCACACGCCTCACGCAAAAAACTTTATCAGGCACCACGATACGCAAAGTCGCTTTGCCGCGCTTTGAAGATCACGGCGAAATCTTGCGCTGGTTAATGTTAGAAAACGTCCCAGGCTCATTCCCATTCACTGCAGGCGTGTTTGCCTTTAAACGCGAAGGTGAAGACCCAACGCGTATGTTCGCTGGTGAGGGTGATCCATACCGCACGAATCGCCGTTTCAAGCTGGTATCGCAAGGCATGGATGCGAAGCGTTTGTCTACCGCGTTTGACTCCGTGACTTTGTACGGCGCAGACCCAGCGATTCGCCCAGACATCTACGGTAAGATTGGTAACTCCGGTGTATCTGTCGCAACCTTGGAAGACATGAAAGTCTTGTACGATGGTTTCGATCTGTGCGATCCAGCGACCTCTGTTTCCATGACCATCAACGGCCCAGCACCAACGATCTTGGCCTTCTTCATGAACACCGCGATTGATCAGCAAATGGAAAAATTCCGCACTGACAATAAACGTGAACCAACTGCCGATGAAGCCGCGAAAATCCGTGCATGGGTCTTGATGAATGTGCGTGGAACCGTGCAAGCCGATATTTTGAAAGAAGACCAAGGTCAAAATACCTGTATCTTCTCGACTGAATTTTCACTCAAAGTGATGGGCGATATTCAAGAGTATTTCGTACATCATCAAGTGCGTAATTTCTATTCTGTGTCGATCTCTGGTTACCATATTGCTGAAGCAGGCGCCAACCCGATTTCTCAATTGGCATTCACTTTGTCGAACGGCTTCACCTTTGTCGAAGCCTACCTCGCACGCGGCATGCACATCGATGATTTCGCAGCCAACTTGTCCTTCTTCTTCAGTAACGGCATGGACCCAGAATACACGGTCTTGGGCCGCGTCGCTCGTCGAATCTGGGCAGTCGCCATGCGTGATAAATATGGTGCAAACGATCGTAGTCAGAAGTTGAAATACCATATCCAAACTTCAGGCCGCAGCTTGCACGCGCAAGAAATCGACTTCAACGATATCCGTACCACGCTGCAAGCCTTGATCGCGATTTACGATAACTGCAATAGCTTGCACACCAATGCTTACGATGAAGCGATCACCACACCGACGGATGAGTCCGTGCGTCGTGCTTTGGCAATCCAATTGATCATCAACCGCGAATGGGGCTTAGCGAAAAACGAAAACCCAATTCAAGGTAGTTTCATCATTGAAGAATTGACTGACTTGGTAGAAGAAGCCGTGATGCAAGAATTCGAACGCATCGCAGAACGCGGTGGTGTCTTAGGCGCGATGGAAACCGGCTACCAACGCGGCAAGATCCAAGAAGAATCCATGCACTACGAACACCTGAAACACGACGGCACTTTACCTATCATCGGTGTCAACACCTTCCGCAATCCAAAAGGCGGTGAAGCACCACAGAAAATAGAATTGGCGCGCTCCACAGACGAAGAAAAGCAATCGCAATTAACACGTTTGGCGGACTTCCATCAACGCCATGCCGACGTTGCACCGCAAGCACTTGCAGCATTGCAGCAAGCGGCGATTAATAATGAAAACGTGTTTGCGAAGTTGATGGAGGCGGCTCGGGTTTGTTCTTTGGGGCAGATTACTACGGCGTTGTTTGAGGTTGGGGGGCAGTATCGTAGAAATATGTAGTGTAGGCATGATTGGCGGGGAATCCCGCCAATTCTGGTTTAAAGTAGTTCAGAACTCACTTATGGCTATGTTTTATTTTTAAACAGACTCGATACAAAGGATAAACCATGAAGTTGACTCATTGGATGTGTGCCTCGATATTGGCTTTCGTGGTACAAGCTCCGACACTGGCAGAAGATCTCGCCTTGAAGGAAGCGGTTGCAGCACCATCTCGTACAAAAGAAAATATAGTGCGAGACGCGGCGCGTCATCCATATGAAACTTTGAGTTTCTTTGGCATTAAACCAGATATGACGGTAGTTGAGCTGATGCCCGAAGGTGGCTGGTACACAGAAATTTTGGCACCATTTCTTCGTGAAAAGGGTACTTTGATTGGTGTTGATGGTCCCATTGTTGAAGGTGAAAAGGGGTTTTTTACTCAACAGTTTCGCAATTTCTTAGCAACCAAACCTGCTGTGTATGATCGGGTAAAAATCGGTTTATTTCAGCCACAAAAGAAAATTTTTGATTTCGCTAAGGATGGCACCGTCGATATGGTGCTCACCTTTAGAAATGTTCACAACTGGGTGGGCGAAAAAGATGAGACCGTCCGTACGGCATTTAAGGCGATCTTTCTTAGTTTAAAACCAGGTGGTGTCTTTGGTGTGGTCGATCACCGTCGCCCAGAGGCAATGCCACAAGACAGCCGTGCCATGAGCGGGTATGTTCACGAATCTTACGTGATTAAACTTGCAGAGGAAGCAGGCTTTAAATTGGCAGCCAAATCGGAAATTAATGCCAATCCTAAAGATGATACAGATTACACGTTTGGTGTATGGTCATTGCCTCCCAGCTTGACTAACGGTGAATACAAAAGAGCGAAATATCTTGCCATTGGCGAAAGCGATCGGATGACCTTGAAGTTCGTTAAGCGGTAGTAAAAATATCTTCTATGTAGAACTGTGAGTGCTATTAGATAAGTTTTGCTTGTGTTTGAACCCAACAGAACAAAGAAATGACCAGCACATTCGAAATGTCGCCGGTCATTTTTTTATTGATTGCTGCTATTTGTTAAGGCTCTTCTCAAGAAACCTAAGTACGTTGGCAGTATATGCATCCGCCGCATCCCGATAAGCAAAGGTATGGTCCACACCGGGTAAGATCATCAGCTCCGTTTTCGCGGCAGTACCGAAGGCGCGTTGTAGACGTTCACCATAATGCGGTGGGGTATAAATATCGGCGTCGCCGTGTATCAGTAGTACCGACGGATTGCCTTTGACCAATGCAGCTTGTCGTTCTGGTCTGAGGTTTCTTTCTAACGATGGCCAGACGACTTGTGACATGCGGATTGCTGCGTTTGCGATTGGGTAGTGTTTCCAAAAATCGGGCAGGGTGGGGAAGGCGGCTTCTAACACCGCTGCCTGGTAAGGACTGCCTTCTCGTGCTAATGAGCATAAACCCCAGGCTGCGCCGAATGATGCGCCTATGAGTCCGACCGGAAGTTGTGGGTGACGTCGTTGTGCCCAGATGCCTGCCGCGAGTATGTCGGCGGGATAGTCGAAGGACTTGCCTTGGCTCTCGCCGAAGCCGTTCGCATCGAAGACCAGTACGTTAAAACCCGCTTGGCGAAATAGATCTGCGTGACCGTAGCGTAACCAAAATCCTTTGGCTGCTTTGCCCATGGGATGCGCTAGCACGAGGGTTGCGTTGGCATTGCCCGCATCTCCTGTTTCGCTTGCCGCTGCACCCCACAAGCCTTGTAGATGCGCACCATTGCCACTTTGAAAGTTGACGCGTTCCCAATCGGTTTGCGTAGCATTGTTTGGCCAAACCCATGGCACCTCAAAACGCCCGAAGAAGGGTTTGCGTAGAATTTTGTGCGACAAGCTCATAGGGTTTCCTTCATCGGCGGGTTGGGCGCATCGTCGTCAGTATTTCACTTAGGATGGGTTTATCGATGATAGCTTACCCAAGAATTTGCTTCAAAGTGCAAGGGCTCTAATCTAAGAAGGCACATTGAAATTTCTGGCTGCGTGGGTTGAACACGCTACGATTTTTATCGATATTTTCAATTCCGCCTAATTATTTTCTTTCTATCGACACTAGTGAAAAATAGGCGTTCGCCCCTACAACTTGTTAAAATGAATTGGTGTATTGGATAATTTCTCATACAATGCCCCTACTCATTCGGCTCAAAAATCCTTTGGATAGGGTGCAAGCACTTTAGCTTCTGTCGAATTTTTTTATAATCTACTTGAACCCACTCATGAAAATTATAGCCTCACTTTTTTTAGCAAGTCTCGTTGTGTTACCTGCTCACACTAGCGCCCAGTCGTCTGGATTTAGTCTTAAGAAGATCATTAAAGATAGTGTTAAGGAAAGTCAGCAAAGCGCGTCTAAGCCTGAGCAAACCGCGGGAGCTCCTACCACCACATCAGCAACGACGCCGACCATGCCAGGCAGCGTCGGATCTACGCCGGTTAAAGAAGGTGTTGTGCAATTAGATGGCTTGCCTATCCCAGGTTCGCCGGGTTTGCTGCTGGATTCGAATTCTTTCGTCAAGTTTGCAGGGTCTATTCGCAAGCCAGAAATTGGTGGTATCAGTTTAGGGATGAATGTGAATGATGCTATGCCCCTCATCAAAAAGCTTAATCCAGCCTATCGCATAGAAACTCTGAAAATTATGGTAAATAATTATCGAGGTGTGACTGCAAAAGCTGGCCCTCCGAATGCGATACCTACGGATCAGTTTACGGTGTATTTTAACGAGGCAGGTAACATTTGGCTGGTTAATCGCCACATCGAGCTGCCGAAAGATCAACCGCTTTTATTGGACACATACAAAACGGCCTTGTTTGAGAAATACGATGCCCAAAATACGCTGATTTCTGAACGTAATCGTGCCAATTACCCAGATTTTGCTTGGTCTTTTGGTATGAATGGACAGCAATATGCATCGCATAATCTGGATTCCAAATCTGCACCTTGTGCCTCACTACCGTACACAAAGTATGTGCCGATTACGGATTCTGTAATCATCCCAAATAATTTCCGCAACACCTGTGCGTTAGCGCTGACAGTCAGTGCGCATATGCAATCGAAAACTGATTTGATTCAAAGCTACACCATGCTGATGTATTCACCTGCTTTGATTCGTGATGTGAACACGATGAACTCGCTGCAGGCCGAATACCTAAAGCAAAAACGTGAGGCAGAAGAGAAGGCGCGGGCGAATAAACCGCAGTTTTAGTTCCGTAAGACGGATGTAAGCAATTGGGCTGCGCGGGCTGCATATGGCCGAAAAATTTCAGATCTTCTTTGCGCTCTATACATGCCTGCGACCTCATAAAATAGAAATGGTGAGCTCAACATCGCTCACCATTTTTTATTGGATCAAAATTTTAAACCTTCGCACTACTAGCGAGCTCGGGCTCAGCCACTTTGTTCGCACCAGCCAAATTCTGGCTCACCAAATTGGCGAGCAAGACATTCACTAAAGAACCAGAACCTTCTGTGCCATTGCCGCCTGCAATGATCTGCGGTACCAAAGGAATTTTGGCTTCTGCTAAAGCTCTGCCGACTTCAATTAACGCATAATTACTTTGTCCCACTGCTGTGGTTTTGCGTTGGATGACTTCCGCTTCGGCAGTACCAACGGCCAAGGTGTTTTCTGCTTTCGGTTTACCTACTACGCTAAACACTTGAGCATCGGCTTCGGCGTTAACGATTTTAACACGGTAAGGCGCAAGATTTTGTAGGGTATCAATAAGGGGAAGCCGCATTGCACCGTATGGCTTGCGTTTGAAATTTCCGTTCATTTAAATTATGCGCGACTTGAATTTCGCTTTGTTTTTATGCTGATCATTCGGCGTAATACGTTTCTCTATTACCCACTACATAACTGCGAAGAAACGTTTTAAAGCCGTGTAAAAAGTGAGTGATTTTGCACATTCACTTACGGTTGTGTGGAGCGTCAGTGCACAAAGAGCATTCTTCGCCACTTTAGAAATAATTGAAAACGAAGATGCCGGAATGGCGCGTCTTCTTATCCAACGGGTTGATAAATCCATCTCTCTAATCGCGACACAGCCAAGTTTGGGAACTTTCAAAGCGATGACTGGTGTTTGGCGCTATGCCATCCCTTATACGGGACATATGATTAATTACCGCGTTGCGCATGGTGAAATACGGATATTGCGGTAGTACCGGCATAGCCAACATCTCAAGTAAAAAATTTTAGCTCATAAGTGCCCTGTAAATGCCCCAATGATTTGAGATGGCGTTTAAGTTACTTTTTCTTTGTGAGCTAGATTGAGAACACACATCATCAGATTACTTTGATTGATATCCATGATCTCTAAATATCAATCCATCTGTGCTAAAGTATTAATATTAAATGACCAGCATTGAAGCTAGCAAATTTGAATTTCCCGAATACCTTCACATTGATGCGACTCACATCGCGTCGCTCGTAAAGCGATCATCGTCAGCGCATAGTCTTAGACGTTTGAGTTCACTGTTTAATGAAGTGTATGCAGATTGGCTATCAAATCCGGAAAAAATTCGCTAATAATTTGCTTTAGTCCCCAAACGTGTCAGAGATTCTTAGACCAATATGACGGTGAATATTGCGGATTAAAACTTTGCGTGATTTTCAGTTTGTTACGATAAACCTTAGAGTATAAATAATAATGACGAACACAAGCAGCGAGAAGCTGAAATCAGTAGTACAAGGCGATATTCCATTTATTCACCTGTTGCGTGCGATGGCGGTGATCATGGTCATGTACGATCATTTTGTTGGACAGTTCTTGAATCAAAACACAAGCATCAGCTGGCAGCCCAAGGTGTTTATCGATACTTATTTGTTAAATCCGCTAGGGATAATCCAATCGTTTGGCTTCATGGGTGTCTCTATCTTCTTTTTGGTTAGTGGCTATATCATTAC
>DLGN01000226.1:11491-20017 GCA_002482715.1 Oxalobacteraceae bacterium UBA7693 | reverse complement strand
TATATCATTACGCATGTCGCTCTCTCGGAGGACCGGAAAACTTTTGCAGTGAAACGCGTTTTACGTATCTATCCGCCATTAATCGTATCCGTTTTAATCTGCCTTGCTTGTATCTATTTGGCAGGGGCTCCGCTTCCAGAGTTGACGGATATCCTTCTGAACTTTACCTTGTTCAATTATATCTCTGCACCGCAAGTTGTAATTCAAGGCGTTGCTTGGTCTTTAGCGATCGAAGTCATTTTTTATCTTCTAACGTTTTTGCTTCTGGATGTCCTTAAACGTGCTTCGGTATTACACATTTTGCTCCAGACCATCGTCGTTGCTTTAGCGATATATTATAAAAATTCGCTGGGGGATAATTTTTTCCTTTTTGTAGTTTGCATTTCTTACTTACCTTTTTTATTGGCAGGACAGATTTTCTATTTCTGGCAAAGAAAGCGAATGTCCAATTTTGTTTGTTTCGCCATGCTTACGCTGCAATTTGCTCTGATGCAATGGGGATTGAGGTTAGTGCAGCCAGATTTTCTTCGCCTCGATAATTCTTATCTGATCAATTTCATTTTTTCGTTTTTCATTTTTTCGATGTTTGCATTAGCCAATGTTAATAGCGTCTCGAAGTGGGTGAAGAAAATTGCAGAAATTAGCTATAGCATTTATCTTCTGCATGGCAGTATAGGTCTGCTAATACTTGGCACTTTGATCCATTACACCTCTTTTTTGAGCGCGTTGATTACAGCAATTGTTGCGACATTATTGTTGGCGAAACTTAGTTTCCATCTGTGCGAGAAACCGTCGCAGAGACTAGCCCGCTATTTACTTTCTTGAAGACACTAGAACAGTGTGAACTTTACAGTTCACACTGTTTTCGATGGATATATGCTCTCTTCGTTAAATGTTAAACGCCTGACGTGAGCCTGTTCAGTCTAGTATTGAGATTTGATTCGAAACCTTGTCGGCATCATGCATTGAATCAATTCACTTCCCTGAACCCACCAGCTTCAAAAACTCATTGATCTGCTGTTGCATCCATGCAGGTGCATCGGCCATGATGAAATGTTTGGAGTCTTTGGCGAAGGCCATGTGATTCAAATTTTTTGGAATGTTCGCCAGTTGTTTTTCGTAAGTGGCTTGTACTTGTTCTGCGGGTGTATATGGTGCGCCATTTTGTAAAGCACCTAAAGTCAATACCGGAACACGCACATTGCTTAAGGCAGGGCGCAAATCTTTGCTGGCTAGCTCGCTCATGGTGCGACCAGACGTCATAGGGTCAGAACTCATCATGTCCTTCGCAATTTGGGTATGCCATTCCGCATTGTTTGCCATGTTTTTTGCCATCGCCATAGGATCGAAGCCGGTATTTTGTGGCGGTGGTGGATTGCCAGATTTCTGCATATTCGCCTGTGCTTCTGCGAACATTGCGCCTAAAGCAGGTAAGCCATCGACATTAATAGCAGCGCCGATTTTGTCGGAATGATTGGCTGCTAATGAGAGGGCTAAAAATCCTCCTAAGGAGTGTCCGATCACGACGGGCTTATGTAATTGCTGCTTCGCGATGTAATCGACAATCGCTTGTTCTTGTGCCGCGATAAAGCCTTTGCTCATCGCGCTATTTGGTAATGCTTTTGTTCCCGCGAGGCCCGCCAAGGTCAATACGTGAACTTGATAGCGATCTTGCAGCGCGGCGACAGTTTCTTTCCAAACAGCGGATGAAGAGGCGAGGCCGGGGATCAAAATTAACGCTGGGCCATTACCGCTAACTTCCACTTTGAATGCTGCAATAGCAGCGGTTGTGGCATCACCACTTACATTGACTTGATTTGCCTGTGGTGCATTTGCTGATGCACTGGTTGGCATCGCCAAGGCTGAAGTTGCTGCTAATGCTAAGCTGATGCTGAATGCTACATTGCGTAATGCGATTGCGTGGCGACGAGATAAAACGAGCGCATTGTTCTTCATGATGATTTCCTTGTTGTTGTCAGTGAATTTGTGTTGCGGCTGGAATGCATTGTAAAGATCGCCAGTCACGCTCACCAGTGACAAATGTCATCAGTTTTCTATTAATGTTCAAGCTTTCTTAAGCTTGCTCATCTTCACCATCATCTCACACACTCTCCTTCAACAACCGCAACAAGGCCTCAGTATCCATGCGCCCAGCCGCATCACCGCCATCTAATAAACTATCTGCTAGATCACGCTTTTCTGCATGCAAGGCGAGGATACGTTCTTCTATGGTGTCTTGCGTCACCAATCGATAAATCGTCACCGGACGTTGTTGCCCCATGCGATGGGCGCGGTCGGATGCTTGATCTTCTACTGCTGGGTTCCACCATGGGTCGAGGTGGATCACATAGTCGGCGGCGGTGAGATTGAGCCCAGTGCCACCCGCTTTTAAGCTGATTAGGAAGATGTCGCCCTTGCCCGCTTGAAAAGCATCGACGCGCTTTTTGCGCTCTTGCGCGGGTGTGCTGCCATCGAGATATTGATAAGCGATGCCTTGTTCATCGAGCCAAGTGCGCACGATGGCTAAGTGATCGACAAACTGGCTGAAGATTAAAGCCTTGTGACGATTGTCTAGCAGCTCTTCTACCGTGTGTTGTAAGACCGCGAGCTTGCTGCCGCTGATATTGGCATTTTTCATTACCAATTTTGGGTGGCAGCAGAAGCGGCGCAACTTGGTGATCTCGGCTAAGACCTGCATAGACTTGCCGGCGGTTGGATCGATCTGTGCAATCTTATCGATCGCCTCTTGCCGCAATGCTTCGTACAAATGGCGCTCTTCATCGCTGAGTTCCACTTGCAAATTGATTTCGGTGCGCGGTGGTAATTCACTTAACACTTGCGTCTTCGTTCTGCGCAATATGAAGGGTTGCATCAGCTTCTTTAAATGCGCACGCACCGCTTTGTCACCACGTTCAATCGGGTGGCTAAATTTGTCGGCGAAATTAACTTTCGATCCCAATAAACCGGGATTGATAAAGCGAAAGAGATTCCACAATTCGCCCAAGTGATTTTCTACTGGTGTACCACTGGCAATCATTTTGAAATCTGCGGTCAGTGCCATCGCAGCTTGACTGCGTTTGGTCGCGGCATTCTTGATCACTTGTGCTTCGTCTAGCACCACACTATGCCAATGCTGTGCGGCAAATGTGGCTGCGTCTTGTTGCAGCATGCCATAACTGGCGATCACGATATCAAACGCACCAAGATCATTTAACGAGCGGTCTTGTTGATAAGCGCGGATCTTGAGTGTGGGGGCGAAACGGGCAACTTCGCTTTGCCAATTCATCGCCACGGAGATTGGTGCAATCACCAACGCTGGTCCATTCGGTGCGCGATCGACCAACAGCGCTAAGGTTTGTACGGTTTTACCTAAACCCATATCATCTGCTAAACAGGCACCAACTCCCCATTTGGCCAATTTGGCTAACCACTGAAATCCTTCGAGCTGATAGTCGCGCAATTGCGCTTGTAAAGTCGATGGCACTTGCGGCACAAAGTTGGCTAGTGCATCGAGTTTTTCGACTTGCTCACGCCACGCTTTATCGACTTTGAGTTCACCGACTTCATCGGCTAATTCGGCTAAGGCTGGCGCCGCTAAAGAATTAATGCGTATGCCATCTTTACCACTGAGTTCTGCAAAGTGGCGTAATTCATCCAAGCGTTTGCGGAAGCTATCGGTCAAGGCGAGGAAATCATTGTCGCCGATTTTTAAGAAGCGACCTTTGCTCGTCTCTGCCATTTGCATTAGTTCGCGTAAAGCTAATACGCGACCATCATCGAGCGTGACTTCACCACCAGCGACAAACCATTCACCTTGTTTCTTAATACTCAGTCGCATATTGCCAAGTGAGCGTTGGCCTTGCAGGCGGAAGCGTTCGCCTTCAGGCCAGACTAATTGCAATTGCTCTTCTGGGATGGCTTTGAGTTGACTTAATAATTCCAGACATTGTTCTGGTGTTTGCCATTGCCATTCATTGTTATTCTCTTCGGCTTCATCAAAGGCGGTGCAACTCGTGAGTAAACTTTGTAATGCGGTATTTTCCTGCGCTAAGTCGCGACTCGCTTGTACCGTTTGCCCATCTAATTCACCCAATACATTCGCAGCACCTTTGCCCGGCGTGAACCAGCCAGCATCGGCTAGTGGGAGCACTAATAATTGCAAGCGCAAACCTTCTTTGAGCGGCAATAAATGGGCGTATAGAGTTTGGTCAGCGGCGACCGTGTGGATGTGCTGTGCTAACTCAGGTAAGTCAGAATGAATCGCCAGATGTGGTGCAATCGCTGCGATCACATCGACTAATTGCGCTTTGGCGGCGCTCGGTACTGTGAGGCCTGAACCGAGGATGCCGGCGATTTGTTTGATCTCAGGACTAGAGCTGTAAATCGCTAAACGCGTGGGCGTTTCTTTGCGCACGACATAGGATTGTTGCGACGTGATCGCTGGTTCTAATTGCAGGCTGATATGATCGTTTTTTTCTTTTAAGAATAAGGCCAATTCGCCTTTGACCACATCAATACGAATATCGGGCGCATCGCTCCAATACACTTGTGGATGGTTGATCAATAGTGGTAAGGCTTTCTCGCTATCTAAATTGTATTCGACATTACCGTAATAGCTTTCCGTATTTTTGCGTATGCAATTGGCGATCTGCTTATCTTGTGATGTTAAATACGGCAAACTATCTTGTTCTTGCGCTAAACGCTTTAAGGCAACTGGGCGACCTTTACTCCACACACCTTTGGCGTTGACTTTTTGCTCGCGCGGTTCTAGCCCTGCATGATCGCGTAGTAGCGTAAGTAACCAAACTAGTCTTTGTTCTGCGACGACCTTATTACTATCGTGATTGGTGTTGAGATTTAGTTGGCTCAATGCAGTCAATGCACGTTGCCATGACTCTTCTCTTTGCAGCGCCTTGTACAAAGGAGTGATTGTGTGTTGCGCCTGCCAGGCGGATATTTGAGGAGCATCACCATAATGTTTGATGAGTAAGGCGTCGGCTTGCGCAGCCAGCCAGTGATAGCCGTTGTTGCGGTAAAGCTGATCGGCAGCATGCAGACGTTGGTGCGCATCTTCGCGTACAGGTTCGCTCTCCCAAAACAATGCCAAACATTCAAACAGTGTTTCAACACCGAGCTCGCGTTGCAGGACAAAACGTTTGGGGGTTAAAGGAACGCCCTTGGCCAGATGATTACTGAGCGATTCAAGTAAATAGTAAGTGAAGGCATCGTTTTGTTTAATACCATCGTCCACTTGCTCCTTGAGTTTTTTGCGATTGTCCGCGCTATCAATCGCCAGCAGGCAAACTGTATATAGCAGGCCAAGTACATCACTCAAGTGCACTTTACGTTTGCCGGTACTCTTTTTAATTGTTTTGCTGATGATCTCAATCTGGGCTAAAGCTTCAGCGTAGTCAGCCTGCATGATCGACATGGCAAACGCATGTGTACCGCGTTGTTCTGCCGAACAATGTTGTTCTAGTTGTTTGAGCAGGGCTAGGTCGCCGCGCAGTAAAGCTTGCCAAATCAATTGATCGAGCATTAAATAAATATTTTCACCAAATTCTGCTAGGTGATTTTGCACATATTCGTATGCCAAACGAGCATCGCTCGCAGCCCAGTTGGCTTGATAAAACAGGTCAGATAGCAGCACGCCTTTAGTGACTTGAGAAAACTGGGAGAAGATATGTTGACCTGACTCAGTTTCAAACAACTGATCCGCCAGAACTTTTTTGTCGCCAGTACGTGCTTCGAAAAATTCATGACGCCAATAGCCGATGCCATCAATCTCATTAATCAGGCAAGAGAAAAATAATTCGCGTCGGCAAAAGGCCGCATTGTGAACCTTCCAATGTTTGTATTCCTCACGTTTATTCAAAATCACTCTGATGCTGCTGATCCACGCATGAATATCGCTGTGTGCAAGTAAATGCGCGATGATGGGCATGTGCAAACCTTCATTCAACACATAACCTTTTCCGCTAACAGGTGTGACCAAGTGCTTTTCGTGCAGCACGGCTAGTTGATCTCGCACCGCGATCACACCTGGTACTTCACCTGCTTTGCCAAAAGACTCACGCCGCTGCAATAATAATTCCAGCATGACATTTTGGCTTAGTGGTGAATCGAGTAGCGCTAAGGCATAAAGAAAAGGAAATTCTTGCGCTTCCAGGTGATCAAATTGGTGCATTTAGTAATTATGTGAGAAGAAAGCAGAAAACCGATTTTACCTGATTTGTGATTTCAAAAAGTCTTACGCTGGCTGGTCCATTATTTTTTCAGTTCATTCCCAGCGATTTGTCTTTCGTCTACTTTAGGCAACATCAAACTCCTTATCACCAAACACATCGCGACGCCATTCTTGAATCGCCTTAATTACCCACTGGCTGTCATCTAAAGGTAGATCGTGCCCAGCTTGCGGATGGATGCGTAAGGGAGCTTGCCACTTCTCTGCTAAGGTTTGTGAACAATGAACATCTACCAGTTGATCATGGCTCGCGGTCAGTAGTAATAGTGCAGTTTTTGGCGCCAGCTTCGGCGCTTGAAATTGCGAAGCCGCGCGTAGCTGGCGCAAGATGTTACTGCGCTTAATTGGATATTCTCGGGCGTAATGTATCCATTGATCGATGATTGCAGCTTTGGCCGATTGATCTGTCATTTGACTGGTCAACGACAAAATAAGTGCTTCGCGTTTTTGCGTTGTTCCGAATAGTAAAGTGCGTAGTAAGCGTGGATAGTTTCGCGGACGCAATCGTTGATAGAATGGATTGTGGGGGGCAAAACTGGTGTTGATTAAGACCAGCGAATTCAACTCATCGGGAAACAACTCGGCCCACGCCACAGCAACCATCGCGCCAAGTGAAATCGCCAATACGTGATAGGGGGGCGCGTATCCTTTGGCTTGCAGCTGTTGACGACAATGCCTTGCCATTTCTGGAATCGTTGTCAGACTGGATTGTTTGAATAAGGCACCGTTGCCGGGAAAATCGAGGCAAACAATGTCATCATCACCGATCACTTTTTGCAATTGATGTGGAAACTCTCCCCAGTGACGTGCTTCACGCATTAAACCTCGCAGCAATACCCAAGTCGTCATGCGTATGCCCTCATTAGCGATACCAGCGTGCGACGGCGCGTTCTTGCAAACGGCAGCGCTGCGGGCCCGTGCTGAGCCAATTTTGATAGCCACAGCTTGCTCTTACCAAGAAATCTAACCAAGACGCGTGGCGTCGCAATACACGATGTAATCGATGTTCGGCAGTGGGATTGAACATGCCGTGTCGAGAGAACAGTTGACGTGGATTTTTCTTTACCCATAGCCATGATCCCATTTCTAAAGTTAGAGGTAAAAACGTATTGGGTGTGCCTACTGTGTTCGATGCGTTTTCTGTTGCCAGTTTTTGATGATGTAAATACAGATAGTCCCAGATATCACCGTGCGTTTTGTATTGCAGGCTTTGTGGTTCGAACAAATAGCGATGATGCGGGTGGGTCTCTTGAAACAATTCTTCAAGACGCAGAATATCCGCAAGGTGTGCAATAGGGTGCTCACTATGCGCATGGGGAAACCAGACTCGATCGACCAAACCAAAGCCAGAGTGGCAATCAATCGCCATACTAAATTGCCGATTTAAGAGCTGTTCGCGAACGACTTTGCACAAGGCTTGGTTTTCAATTTCCATATCGGCGTCAATGGCGCCGCGATACCAAGGCAAACGTGGGCTGAGGCGATGCCCGCCCAATAAGAAAGGAACTTTGCCATGGGCGTCGACGGGTGCGTTTCGCATTAAATCAACCCCATTGGGATTCGCGCGTGTCGATCGCCACATGCCGCCGGGATTCACCAAGGGCATAAACACCAAGCGCACTTGCTGCAATAAAGCTTGCAGACTTTTATCCCAGACTAGCTGCGATAACAAGCCACGCAAATAGCTAAGCAGCACTTGCGTGCCTATGCGTTCCAAGCCATGAATGCCACCAAAAAAACCGATGGCTGGAAGTTGCGGATCTGGATTGCCGAGTGCCAACTGGTAGACTGGAAAAGTCTTATGCCGAACCTTTACTTCACAAGTGACATTCACCTCGAGATGGTTTTTTCCCAGCTGAATAAGTCGTTCTAATTCTTGTAATTCTGGGAGTGCAGGCATGTCGATGCAGACTTTCAGAAAAGTGCATTAGGGGCAGCGATGAAGTAAGTCAACAATGCTAGTGCAGTCGGGTGATGAAAGCAAGGTAAGCGCGCAACAAGTAGGTATTTTTACGTCTTGTGTTGATGAACAGCAGACATTGAAAAAATATAAGAATTTGAATTCGCCTGATTTTCTGCGAGCGAAGATTGGAGCAATCATTCTAAGTTTGGTCATTATTGAGTAATAATCAATTCATAGTATCAAGGGCTTCATCACTGAAAGGCTGCTTATGAATCCCCACAATACTCGTCGTCAATTTATCCGCCATTTTGCTGCTACCACTGCGGCCGCTTCCACCACTTTGGCATTAAGTGCTTGCGGTGGTTCGGGTACTTCTCCT
>DLGN01000226.1:0-11473 GCA_002482715.1 Oxalobacteraceae bacterium UBA7693 | reverse complement strand
CTCCTGTCTATGCTACTTTCGAACATGGTGTTGCCAGTGGCGATCCATTAAGTGACCGCGTGATCATCTGGACCCGCGTCACGCCATCGAGCAACTACGATGGCAGAGATTTTGAATTGACGTGGCAAGTTGCGAGCGACGATCAGTTTTCTAAGATCGTCAAATCAGGCAGTATCGTGACGAACGCTAGCCGCGATTTCACAGCGAAAGTGGATGTCACTGGTTTGAGCGCTAACACAGCTTACTTTTACCGCTTTAATTTCGATAGCCGTTTATCACCAGTCGGTCGCACCAAGACTTTGCCAGTTGGCAGTGTTCAACAAGTGAAGTTGGCGGTTGTGTCTTGTTCTAATTATCCTGCGGGCTATTTCCATGTGTACGCAGAAATCGCTAAACAAAACGATCTCGATGCCGTCATTCATCTTGGTGATTACATCTATGAATATCCACGCGATGGTTATGCTTCACAAGATGCGGCAAGCTTAAATCGCTTGGTAGAGCCAAAAACAGAAATCGTGACACTCACTGATTACCGTACACGTTACGCGATTTATCGTAGTGATACAGATTTACAATCCGTGCACGCAAAACATCCGTTTATTGCTGTATGGGATGACCATGAGTTCGCTAATGACACATGGACTGGCGGCGCAGAAAATCACGATCCTGCGAAAGAAGGTCCTTTCAGCGCACGTCGTGCGGCTGCTTTGCAGGCTTACCATGAATGGATGCCTATTCGTTTGTCAGACGCAACGAAGAATGACCGCATCTATCGTTCGTTTGACTTTGGTAGTCTGGCTTCCTTGCACATGTTGGATACCCGTTTGATCGGCCGCGATAAACAATTGTCCTACGCAAGCTACATGGGTGCAGGTGGTGCTTTTGATGCCGCAAAATTTACTACCGACATGAGTAATCCTAGTCGTCAGTTAATGGGTGCAGAGCAAACTACTTGGTTGCAAGCACAAATGACAAAGTCAGCTGCGACTTGGCAAATTCTTGGTCAGCAAATCTTGATGGCTCGCATGAATATCCCAGCACCTTTGGTCTTGGGGCAAATTGGTTTTTCAGATTACACCGCACTGTTAGGAAAAGCGCAATTGGCGCCGACGACTTTAACCGCGACAGAGAAAGCCATTCTGGCGCAACCAGCGATTCCATATAACCTCGATGCTTGGGATGGCTATGTGGTCGCACGCGAAACCTTGTTAGGTACTGCCAAAGCATTGGATAAAAACTTGATTTCCTTGGCAGGTGATACGCACAATTCATGGGCAAGTGATTTGGCTGATCTGAGTGGCAATGCGGTTGGTGTGGAGTTTGGCGTTTCGTCAGTTAGCTCACCTGGTTTTGAAGAATATTTTGCGAAAGAAGATCCAGCGCAAGTCGCTGCAGGCTTAGAGCAAATTATTGGACCATTGGTTTACGCAGAAACCAAGAGCCGTGGCTATATGATCGTTACCGCAACCCCGACAGAAGCACGCTCAGAATGGCGTTATGTCAGTACGGTGAAATCAAAAACTTATAGTGCAGTGAGTGGTAAAACTTTGAAAGTCTTGCCAGGTAAGGCGAATCGTAAGTTGTTAGCGGTATGAGTTTGAAGGTGAACTAATACGATGCTTGTTGGAAGGAAGCGTTGTGCAACAGCGCTTCCTTTTTTTTATCAATTTTAGTTACTTAAGTTTGTAGCCGCGTAGCTTGCCAACAATCCCCGTCGGGAAAAAATACACCGACAAAATAAACAAAACACCCAGCCATAACATCCAGCGATCAGGATGGAAGATTTGCGCCAGAATCGGAAAATCAACTAGCGCTTCTGATCCCTGCGCCATCAAATTTTTCAAATAATTTTGCGCGATAATAAATAGCGCCGCGCCAATCACTGCACCGTACAGCGTACCCATGCCACCGATCACGACGATCAATAAAATATCGGTCATCACTTCAAAGCTCAGCATGGTCTTTGGTCCAACGTAGCGCAACCACAGCGCCATTAAAGCGCCAGCTAATGCTGCTAATAAAGCAGCTAGGCAGTTGGCAAGAACACGGTAGACGACGGTGCGATAGCCGAGTGCTTCAGCACGGAATTCATTTTCGCGTATCGCTTGTAAGACGCGACCAAAAGGTGAATTGACGACGCGAAGTAAGAATAAGAATAGCAACACGCAAATGCTAAATACGATGTAATAGGTAATCACCTTGCCATCAATCGTGCGTCCAAAAATATCATTTTCAAATAGTTGAAAACCGGGTGTCAGTATCTCTGGAACGCGAAAAGTGATGCCATCTTCACCGCCAGTTAAATCGGATAATTGTGATGCTAAGACCGCAAAAGAAGACGCGACAGCCAGTGTAATCATAGAATAAAAAATCGCACGAACACGTAAGGCGAACAAGCCTATCATCAAGGCCAAGGCGACCGTTAAAATTAATGCCAACAATACGCCGATGATAACGACACCCCAACCAGGTGTGCCCGATGATAGCGCTAAGCCCACGCCATAAGCACCGATGCCGAAAAACATCGTATGTGCGAAGGATACGATGCCTGTATAGCCGAGCAATAAATCATACGAGGCGACCAGAATAATGTAGATGCAAATTGTCGCTGCCGTATTCAAAGGACGCGCACCGCTGGTGATGAATGGTGCGGTTGCTAAGCCGAAGAATGTCAGCAGCAACAAAGCCGACAGCATGCGACTGCGCGGCAGATCATCGGATAAGAGTTGACGGAACAGGTTCATAAGATTTTCGTTCTCTAGGTAAATTGCTGTAAATTTCTAAAGCTTCTCAACACAATTGGTAGGGCAACTCACGCTCAAGCCCCACGCCGACCTATCGCATACAAACCAGCAGGTCGCCACAACAGGATCGCCATCATCAACGCGATATTCGATACCAAGGCAAATTTTGGCGCTAAGAATCCGGCGTAATTGGTGACTAGAGCCATCAATAGTGCGCCGATAAAACAGCCACCAACCGAGCCGAGTCCACCGATAATGACAACAATGAACACCATCACCATCACTTCGCTTCCCATAGCCGCGGTTAAGGTCTCTTTATATAAGCCCCACATCACACCGCCTAAACCGGCTAAGGCAGAACCAGCGGCAAACACTGCGATGAATAAGCGACGGATGCGGTAACCTAGCGCTTCCACCATTTCACCATTTTCCACGCCAGCGCGTATCAACAAACCTAATTTGGTGCGATTCAAAATCAAGAACATAGACAGAAAAACGATGATGCCAACGACCACGGCGATCAGGCGATATTTCTCAATCGCAGCGTCACCGATAAAAATCGCGCCACGTAGACTTTCAGGCAATGGTAAGGGAATTTGTTCGGCACCCCAAATCACGCCAATGATTTGTTCTGCGACAATCATGCCGCCCATGGTGATGAGGATTTGTTTCAAGTGCTGCCCATATACCGGCATGATGATCAGGCGTTCAAACGCCCATCCGAGAATCGCCGTGACCAACATCGCGAAGAGCACCGCTAAACCGAGAACGCCCAGATTGATCCACAAAGAATCAATTTCTAGCCAACCCTTCATCGGCAAAAGCACCATCGTCGCAGCATAAGCGCCGACCGCAACAAAAGCACCATGACCAAAATTCAAAACATCCATTAGACCAAACACTAGCGTTAGGCCACTCGACATGATGAAAATCATCATCCCCATCGCGAGACCCGCAACAGTTAAGGTCAGCCAGGTCGGAAAACTGCCTATCAAAGGCAGCATCGCCAACGCTAATACAGGCACTAAAAAGAGTGGCGCTAGATCGCGTGGCTTGCTTGGTAGATCAGGATTGCTCATATGCTGTCATTTACCTATCGCTTAATTTATCTTGGACTTACGCAAAATAGACACTGGCCTTGTTGTGTTCGCCTCGTCGTGCAATTTTGCGTAAGTCCCAAGTTCTACTATTGCCGTGTTTTTTTACTGATGGCTTGCCAACGACAAACCCAGTAATTTCTGCTGTAAGTCTTCGTTGTCTGCCAGTTCACGCATCGTTCCCGTATGCACCACGCGTCCATCGTCCATGACCGCAACCGTGTCACCCAAATTTTTTACAAAGTTGAAATTTTGTTCGACCAAGAGGATGGTGGTATCGCTGGCCTTGAGTTCCTTGAAGGCTTCCATCAGACTTTGAATGATTGCGGGTGCTAAGCCCTTCGTTGGCTCATCAACCAATAATAATTTGCGCGGTTCTATCATGGCGCGTGCAATCGCCACCATTTGTTTTTGACCGCCTGACAAATTGCCAGCGGGATAATTCCAAAATTTTTTCAACGCGGGAAAGAAGCCAAAAATCCATTCGAGTCGCTCGATATTCATCGCCCCATTGCGCGCCGCCAAATGTAGGTTTTCTTTGACGGTTAAAAAAATTTTGGAATTATCCCGCGCTGGCACATAAGCGATACCTGCTTGGGCAATCGATGGTGTGGATAGCGCCGCAATATTGTGCCCGTCAAATAGAATACTGCCTTGGCTGGCTTTCCATAAACCCATGATGGTGCGCAGTGTAGTGGTTTTCCCCGCGCCGTTGCGACCTAGTAAAACGGAAAGTCCGCCACGTGGAACGCACAGATCGACACCTTGCAAAATATGGTACTCGCCGATATGTGTATGGACGCCTTTTAATTCCAACAGCTTTTGAGCTGCCTGAGTTTGCCCTGCTGGAGCTTGAGTTGCTGCATCAGACATCTTGCGCGACTCCTTTACCTAAATATGCTTCCTGTACGATGGCCGATGCCATCACGGTCGCTGGTTCTCCATCGGCGACCAAAGTGCCGTTGTGTAAAACGATAATCCGGTCGGCTAGTGAACGCACCACATCCATTTTGTGTTCGACTAAGAGGATGGTTTTATTTTTTTCGGCCTTCACTTCTTGAATCAGATTCAAATCTACTGGTACTTCATCTACGCTCATGCCGGCTGTTGGTTCATCAAACATCATGATCTCTGGCTCCAGCGCTAACAAGATCGCCACTTCTAATTTGCGCTTGTCACCATGCGATAAAGTGATCACGCGGTCATCGCGACGATTTGCTAGTGCTACGCGCTCCAGATAATGTTCAGCACGTTGTATCAATTCTTTATGGTTCGACCACAGCGAGAAGATATTTAAGCCTATACCAGCGCGACTTTGTACAGCCAATCGCACGTTTTCCATTACCGATAAATGCGGAAATAGATTTGTCAATTGAAACGCACGACCAATGCCAGCGCGCGTACGTTTAGCGGCGCCGAACTTCGTGATGTCTTGCCCAAATAGACTGACGCTACCCGAACTCGCATTGAGCTGACCCGAGATCAAATTAAAGTAGGTGGTTTTGCCTGCGCCATTTGGTCCGACAATGACGGTTAAGCTGCCCGGATAAAAATCCGCACTCACTTGATTGACCGCGACATGACCACCAAAGTGGATGCTCAAGTCGCGGGTGCTCAAGGATGGTGTGCTAACAGGTGGCGTGCTAACAGATGATGTGCTGCTGGTTTGCATGTGCTGTGCGATCTAGGAGTTTTTATCGTTTGTTTTTTACTGGAACAGGAATATCGCTAGCAGGAATTTCGCGTACCAATTCCAAAATATCCCATTCATTTTTCTGATCTTTTTTGATCTTGAAGTGATACATGGATTGCAGAGCTTGGTGATCTTCTTTGCGGAAATTCATCTTGCCTTTTGGCGTGTCAAATTCCATGCCTTCCATCGTATTGATCAATTTTTCGGTATTGGTGGATTGGGCTTTGCTCAATGCGGTGTAGACAGCACTAGCTGCGGCAAAACCTCCGGCGGTAAAGAAATCTGGCGGTGCCTTAAAGCGTTTGGTGTGCTCAGCAACTAACCAGTCATTCATTTTGTTTTTTGGGAAATCATAGTAGTAGTAAATCGTGCCCTGCGTACCGGCATACGATTTCCATAATTTCATCACTGGCAAAATATTGCCGCCCGGTGCCAAGTTGATGCCGAAGCGCTCTGGTTTTAAATCCGCCAATTTATTCATCGGGCTAGGTCCTGCCCAAACGATTTGCAAGAGGCGTGGCTCTGGCTTATTTTTTAAAGCATCAAAAATTCTTTGTGCTGGAGCCGTGAAATCTGTCGTGTTTTGTGCTGCGAATTCTTCGTGCACGACTTTAGCTTTGGAACCAGCCGTTGCCAGTGCTTCTTTCGCAGCTTTGATGGCGTCGCGGCCAAAGGCATTATCTTGACTGAGGAAGGCTATACTGCCGCCGGACTTAATTGTGCTAGCAGCCGCCAAGGCATCTTGCATAGAATTGCGGCTGGTACGGAAGATATAACGATTCCATTTGTCGCCAGTAATCGCGTCGGCGACTGCTGGTTCAACGATCAAGATTTTTTTGTATTCTTCCGCGACTGGCAACATCGCTAAAGCAGAACCAGACGAGGTCGTGCCGACTGCGATATCGACTTTATCGTCACCATAGGCTTCCGCTAACAATGCACGACCCATGTCGGGTTTGCTTTGATCGTCTTTGATGATGACTTTGATCTTCTTGCCGTTGACTTCCATTTTGCCACCGGTCAGATATTCCAGGCCCATCATGAAACCGGTTTCGGTTTCTTTGGCATACGGCTCCAATGCGCCTGTTTTGCCAGCGATCAGCGCGATCTTGATATCTTGTGCGAGTGCTAAACCTGCCGATGTGAGTAAGCTAAATCCTAAGCCCAGGCCGAGTGCGATTTGCTTGAGTTTGAAGTGTTTAGTTTTTTTGTCAGTGGTATGCATAAGTGCTCCTTGGTTTTTTCTATCGTGATTTTTTATTCGACTTGCTGTAAAAAATTTTGTAATGCTTGTTGCGCTTCCGGTTCGGTCAGCATAGGCGCGTGGCCGATTTGTGGGACTTCAACATACTGCAATTGTGGGCAAACTTGTTTCATATAATTTGCCTGCTCATCTTCCAATAAATCGGAGATGGAACCTCGCACCAATAGGCACGGGCGATTTCTGCTTAGCCGCTTAAATGCCCAGCGTCCTAACCAAGACGTCGCTTTCAACTTACCTGTTTTGAGCGGGGTGGCAATCAAGGGATCATACTGCAATTCCAATTCGCCTTGCGCATTCTCAGCGAAAGCGCGGTGCGCCCATTTATCCCATTCTTCATCGGTATTATTGGGGAAGGCAGAGTGGTTGATCCGTTTGATGTAGTTACGTGCTTGTTCCCAGTTGGCGCAGTGCATGCCATCGCCTGCATAGCCAGCGATTCGGTCTAAGCCTTTTTGTGACAATTTGGGGCCAACATCGTTCAATACTGCCGCTGCGATTAACTTAGATTTGCGCAATGCCAGCGTCATGGTAATTAAGCCGCCCATCGAAGTGCCGATAAAAACGGCGCGATGAATGCCAAGTTGCTCCGCCAGACTAACGATGTCGTTGGCATACACCCATGGGTGATAATGCGCAACTTGATGGGCATGTTGTGAGCGACCACGACCACGCACATCGACTGCGATCACACGTCGTCCTTGTTGCGCTAATAGCGGTGCTAATTCATTAAAATCGGCTGAATTTCGGGTCAGGCCATGAATGCAAATAATCGGTAATTTTGAAGAGGGCAAGGCAGCATCATAGTCACGCGCATACAAACGCAGACCATCTTTGCTAGTGAAATAAACGTCTTTGTAATCGCTCACGATATTCAAGCCCAAATTGAGTGTGTTGAGTTTGCTGAACTTACTATGTATGAATACGAGCTGCCCGGCAGCACGCGAATTTCGAAAAAAAACGACCAGCCCAGCGTTGAGCTGGTCGCAAATTCTCTAAAACGTTGATGAGAACGTAGCAGCTGCATACCAGAGCTGCTGCAAATCTCCGTTTTAGAAACGATAGTCCAAAGTCAAAGTGTAAGTGCGTGGATTGCCGTAGAAGGCAGTGGTGCTGCCTTCACCCAAAGTTGGGAACAAATAACCAGCCACTTTGTAACGCGCATCATTCAAGTTTTTGCCATGCAAACCAACGCGTACGCGATTGTCAGAACGGCTCCAGACTAAACTAGCATCCCATAATTTGTAGCTGTCTTGATCGAGGATAGGTGTTGGTGTTTCAAACTGATAAGTCTTGCCACGGAATGCCAAGCCACTGCTTAAGGTCAGTTTGCCCGAATTGCCCAACATCGCCATATCCCAATCGTAGTTAGCACGGATGCTGGCTGTTTGCTTTGGCGTGTTTTGGAAGACGCGCAAGTTCGCGACATCGATGTTGCCAGCACCAATGTACTTGGTATATTTCGCATCGATGTAGCTGAACATGCCAGACATACTAAAGGCATCGGTCAAACGCGCTGTCGCTTCCAATTCAATACCATCGATTTTGGCTTTACCGGCGTTGGTGGTCACACCCGCGAAGCTATCGTCTTTGCCATCGCCATTCGTATCGATCGCGACAGAGCCAGGGATTTGCACTTCTTTGTAATCGCTATGGAAAACCGCGATATTCGTCAACACGGTGTTCTTCGCAAAAGCGGATTTCAGGCCAATTTCAAATGTACTGATTTGTTCTGGCAAGAAACCTTGTTTCGCTTTGTCTAAAGTGAGTTTGGAGCCAACGATATTCATACGCGGATCAAAGCCACCGCCCTTGAAACCTTCGGTCCAAGATGCATACACGTTTTGGTCCGCGCTTGCTTTCCAACCGAGCGAAACGCGTGGCGTGAATTTTTTATCTTCACGATGCAAATCGGACTTTGTTAAGTTGGTATCGGTTCTGAATAAAATAGCTGACGCATTACCCATTGCTGGTGAACCTGCTGTACCTAGATAGATTTGGCGCAAGATACTCGCTTCACGTTTATCGACGGTATAACGACCACCGATAGATAAACTCAGATCTTTGCTCAGATCAAAACTCGCATCAGCAAATGCAGCCCAAGCTTTGGTATCGATATCGCCTTCAGTGAAAGTGGAAGTGCCGAGCAAGCGCACGTCAAATTTGTTGTAGGCATTTGCATCAATATAGTAGACCCCGGCAACACCTTGGAAGGCTTTGCCTGTGTAAGTCAATTGAAGTTCTTGGCTGAACTGTTTGTTCTTATACAGTGCTGGCACGTCAAAATCGACGGTGCCTAAAGAATCGAAATCAATCGGCGCATACGATTTGTCATGACGTGAAGAAGTCACAGATTTGAACATCAAATCCGATTCAATTTGGTATTCGACCAAAGCAGAAATGCCGCTTTGTGTGACTTGCTGCTTTTGACCAAGTGCTTTGTTCAAGTTTGCGCGGGTGTCATATACGTTGCTTAGAACAGGTGCGCCGCTGATTTTTCCCACGGTTAAACGATGGCCGTGTTTTGGATTGGAATCATCTTGGCTGGTATCCGCAGATAAGCGAATGAACAAAGAACTGTTTGGTAAAAACTCCGCACTTAAACGCGCTGCTGAAACATCTTTGTTGTAGTTGTCTTCACCTGTCGTGAAGTTGGTACCGAAACCATTGCGCTTGAATTTTGCCAGCGTTCCGCCAACGCGCACTGTATCCGATAATGCCGTGCTTGCTGTCAACACACCATCCATTTGACCATAGCTACCGACCGAAGCTTTCAAGCGCACATCAGTCGCTGGACCCATTTTGCGAGTCACATATTTGACCGCGCCACCGATGGTGTTGCGACCATACAAAGTGCCTTGTGGTCCACGTAATACTTCAATGCGTTCGACGTCATAAATATCAGCAACCGCACCTTGTGGACGTGCCAGATAAATGTCGTCGAGGTAAATACCGACGCCAGATTCAAAACCGGCGAGTGGGTCTTGTTGACCCACGCCGCGGATGAAGGATGTCAGTGTGGAGTTGGTTCCGCGTGATGCGCTCATCGTTGTGTTCGGCAAAGTTAATACCAAACCAGTGATATCAGCGACGCCGCTTTTCGATAATTGATCGGCGCTATACGCGGTGACGGAAACAGGTACGTCTTGCAAAGTTTCTTCGCGGCGGCGTGCGCTCACGACGACTTTGGAAATTTGTGTGTCGTCACTAGCTTTTGCAGCTGTGTCGGTCGATTGGGCTTGTGCAAAGCCAATACCGCTGCCATAGATCGCGAAAATAGCAGCTGCAGAGCGGCTAAGCAGGACGAGATTACGCTTAGATTTTTTTGAGGATGTCATGATAAGTCTCCAGAGTTTTTATGGTTTCGAGTTCACCGTTACTTGCCATTGGAGTGCAATGAGCGGCCTGTCGAAGCGGTACTGCTGTTTTATTTATTTCAGGTGGTATGCGATTGCATTAACACGGATTGCAGTGTGTATGAATTCAAAGCGCTTCGAAACCCGAGCTATTGCGCAATCACTGTGCATAAATGCACAGTGATGATTTATTACCATCGAAAAGTCTTATTTCTGCGTGAAAGTAGGCGATTTAAGTAGATTTTGGTAAAAATAGCCCCAAAATTGTGCAGTGCACGCACGTGGTAAGTGCGCAACAAGCTGATCAATGCGCTAATACGGCGCATTTTTCTCTTAATAAAAGCTTATTTTTGGCAGAAAAGAAGCGCATTGCTAAACTTGTGTGCTTTGATGCACAATCGACCCGCTCTACCCAAATTTGTCTGAGAAACTAAGTAAAACGAAAACAATCAAGGAATGTCATGACTACTTTGCCCGAATGGACTGATCTACGCTTCTTTCTTGAGCTTGCACGCTCGGGCACTTTGTCAGGCACCTCGCGACGTTTGTCTGTAGAACATACGACGGTGGCACGACGCATTGATCGCCTCGAAGAACAATTAGGCGCAACCTTGTTTGATCGTAGTCGTGAGGGCTATCAATTGACGGAAATGGGGCTCGCCCTGTTGCCCCATGCCGAAGCGATGGAAAGCGCAGTCACCGCTGCGCAAGATGAACTGACTGGCGCCCAAATTTCTGTACGTGGCATCGTCCGTTTGGGTGTGCCAGAAATTTTGGGCTCGCGCGTGGTGGCACCTGCCTTAGTCGATCTTTTACAAGCGCATCCGGATTTGAGCGTGGATCTGTTATTACTGCCGCGCTTTGCCAACTTGGCGAATCGCGAAGCGGATCTGGGTGTGATGTTAGACCCCCCGAGCACCGGACGTTATATGGTGACGCGCTTAGCCAGTTTTCGTATGTATATTTATGGCGCACCTTCGTATTTAGCCAAGCATCCACCGATTAAAGTACATGGAGATCTAATCAAACATGACTTTGTCGATTACGTGCAAGATCGCTTGGCTAGTAGTGGTTTGAACTACATGGGCGAATTGGGTTTTACGCCACATCGGCGAATGTGTTGCACCAGCTTGGCGGCGCAATGCGAAGCTGCGGCCTTAGGCTTAGGTTTGATTATGGCACCACCTTACGCGGTGCCGGATGACGGGCGTTTGGTGCGGGTTTTAGAAAATAATTTTTATGCTGAGCGCTCGTTTTGTTTAGTCGCGCCGACGGATTTGTATCGCTTGCAAAGAGTGCGGGTGGTGTGGAATTTGTTGCGT
>DLGN01000126.1:259-4569 GCA_002482715.1 Oxalobacteraceae bacterium UBA7693 | reverse complement strand
AGGAGTAAAACGAACATTCTAATCGTTTCAAGCATATCTCTATTATGCTTAGCGTAGTTGGAATTGCACCCTTCCTACTTTTGAAGCAAAATCGTTTTTCACTCCAGCCTCATCAACAGAATATACACAAAAACGCTCAAAAAACAAAACCGCAGAATTGCTTCTGCGGTTCGTTCATTACCACTAAATTTACGACGAAGTTTTGACTCTTCTATTTGAACGCTAAAACGCCATCGACCACATCCACCACAATCACATCCTTAGGTCCAAATTTGCCTTGCAACATGAGCTTAGACAAAGGATTTTCTATCTCTTGCTGAATCGCTCGTTTAAGAGGACGGGCGCCATAGACAGGATCGAAGCCAGCTTCCGCAATTTTCAGTAAGGCAGCATCAGTAACTTGTAAGCCCATGTCCATTTGCGCCAAGCGTTTGTTCAAAGTTTCCAACTGTATCTTGGCGATAGCACCAATGTTTTTCGCATCAAGCGCATGGAAGACCACAATCTCATCGATACGATTAATAAACTCAGGACGGAAATGCGATTTCACTTCCCCCATCACTGCCATTTTAATCACGCTAGGATCACTACCTTCCATCGCTTGAATTTGATGTGAGCCCAAGTTCGAAGTCATGACGATGACGGTATTTTTAAAGTCCACCGTGCGTCCTTGGCCGTCCGTCATTCGACCGTCGTCCAAGACTTGCAACAAGACGTTAAACACATCGTGATGCGCCTTCTCAACTTCATCGAGCAAGATCACGCTATACGGTTTACGACGTACCGCTTCGGTCAAATAACCGCCCTCTTCGTAACCGACATAGCCCGGTGGTGCGCCGATTAAACGCGCAACAGAATGCTTCTCCATAAACTCGCTCATGTCGATACGGATCAATGACTCTTCAGTATCAAACATGAAGTTTGCTAAGGCTTTACACAACTCCGTCTTACCGACACCAGTTGGTCCCAAAAACAGGAACGAACCATACGGACGTCCTGGATCACCGAGTCCTGCACGTGAACGACGAATCGCATCAGATACAGCAGTAATTGCTTCATGCTGACCGACTACGCGCTTATGTAAAGCGTCCTCCATTGCCAACAATTTTTCGCGCTCGCCTTGCATCATGCGCGAGACCGGAATACCCGTCGCCCGCGATACGATTTCAGCGATTTCTTCAGCGCCAACCTGCGTCCGCAACAATCTTGGCTTGCCGCCTGTTTCCGCATTTTTCGCCGCTTGCAGATCCGCTGATTTCAATTGCGCTTCCAACTCAGGCATACGTCCATACTGAAGTTCCGACATTGCTTGCCAATCGCCTTTACGCTTAGCATCTTCCATTTGCAGCCGAACTTTTTCTATCTCTTCTTTGATGTGAGTGCTACCTTGAACTGTGGCTTTTTCCGCTTTCCACACTTCTTCCAAATCAGCATATTCACGCGAGAGTTTTTTAATCTCTTCTTCGATCAAGACTAGACGCTTTTTGGAGCTGTCATCTTTTTCACGTTTGACCGCTTCTTTCTCAATCTTTAATTGAATCAGACGGCGATCCAATTTATCCATCACCTCTGGTTTGGAATCAATTTCAATCTTGATTTTTGCCGCTGCCTCATCAATCAAGTCAATGGCTTTATCTGGTAAAAAGCGATCAGTGATATAGCGATGCGACAGCTCAGCCGCTGCGACTATCGCCGGATCGGTGATATCGACGCCATGATGGACTTCATACTTTTCCTGTAATCCGCGCAGGATCGCAATCGTTGCTTCAACGCTCGGTTCATCAACGATAATCTTTTGAAAGCGACGTTCGAGCGCTGCGTCTTTTTCTATGTATTTGCGATATTCATCCAAAGTGGTCGCGCCCACGCAATGCAGTTCACCACGCGCCAAAGCAGGCTTCAACATATTGCCAGCATCCATTGCGCCTTCGGCTTTGCCGGCACCGACCATGGTGTGCAACTCATCGATGAAGACGATAGTTTGACCTTCATCTAAAGCGATTTCTTTGAGTACCGCTTTCAAGCGTTCTTCAAACTCGCCACGGAATTTGGCACCGGCTAACAAGGCAGCCATATCGAGTGAAAGTACTCGTTTTGATTTCAAACTATCGGGCACTTCGCCATTCACAATACGTTGTGCCAAACCTTCGACGATGGCGGTTTTACCAACGCCAGGCTCACCGATCAACACCGGATTATTTTTACTGCGACGTTGCAAGACCTGAATCGCACGACGAATTTCATCATCGCGTCCAATCACAGGATCGAGCTTGCCAAGGCGCGCACGTTCGGTTAAATCTAAAGTGTATTTTTTTAAGGCTTCGCGTTGACCTTCTGCTTCTGGCGAATCGACATTGGCACCACCACGCACGCCTTTAATTGCCGCTTCTAAAGCGCTACGGGTTAAGCCATTTTCACGTGCAAGCTTGCCCGCTTCAGACTTATCATCAACCAAAGCAAGCAAGACCATCTCACTGGCCAAAAACTGATCTCCGCGTTTTTGCGATTCTTTGTCGGCCAGATTGAGTAGACCTGCAAGTTCTCGTCCTATCTGCACTTGACCGTCGGTTCCGGTAACTTTTGGCAAGCGATCCACTGCACTTTTGAGACCATTTAACAGGCCATTTATATTTAGACCAGCACGTTGCAACAAAGAACGCGCTCCGCCGTCATCTTGGTTAATCAAGGCAAGTAAGACGTGCACAGGTTCAATATATTGGTTATCATTACCGACTGCCTGACTCTGCGCATCGGCTAATGCTTCTTGCAACTTTGTGGTCAATTTATCCAAACGCATAATGCCTCCTAAAACAGATTCAATGATTAATTGACTGTTAGATTAGGTGGTAAAACCAGTTTTCAAGAACAAACTTCACGAAAATTTCTAAGCGCTTTGCGCTACATCAACAAGCTATGCAATTAGAACAACTTAATTTAACTTATCTTATTAACGAAGATCGTATTTTGTTGCGAATTGGTTTCGCAGTAAAAGATAGCGAAAGTCTGGCAATTGAAAAACAAGAGATTCAACTATTTATTACGCGTCGCCTGTTGCAGAGGTTATGGCCAGTTTTAATGGCATCCATCAGCTCACATATGCGACTAAACAGACCAGAAACCGCATTCGCCAGCGAAGAATTGATTAATATAGAACACCAGGAAGCGGTCGGGCAAATCAAGGAACACGGCAACTTCAGCCACGCCTATGAAGGCGATGACCGTAAGCAACCACTGGGTGATCGTCCTTTGCTATTAGAAGGGATTAATTTTCACTTAAAGGCGAAATCACCATTGTGGATACAATTTATTACGCAACAAGGCCAAACTATTGACCTAAAACTAGAAACAAATTTACTGCATGGCTTTTGCAAACTATTAATTGATGCAGAAAAAGCAGCTGCGTGGGATTTAGAACTTAAGCTACCCAAAGCGGAAGAAATGAGCGTTCCAGCCCATCTACTAAATTGAGCTAGAAGTAATTAAATATAAAATCACCGAAACTAAAAAAGATAATTCAGGAAACGACTATAGGAGCGGGATGCATTACATCAAGGGATACACCGCCGCTATGTAGCGTCCACTTGGACGGTGACGAATCTCGCCTAATTCTCACAGCCAAGGACTTACCAAAGTGGCTTACGGTAGTCAGAGGAATAATTTCGAGCCTTGGCCACTTGGCTAGGTATTTCTTTTATGGCGTATATATCGGCTTGTTCTATGGTTGTGTTCACAGTTTTAAGTACGCACCCAAATCAGTTTGGTATGGAGGATGAAACCCAAGCTGATAGAATTTCCAAGATGCCGTGAGGGTGGTTTGAAGTAAGAAAAAATACTTAAAATTAGTTTATTGCGCAGATTGCAGCCACTCTACGCGCCATTAAGTCGCAGCATCACACAGCATCACATTCCCAAAGGCTGCAACAGCGCCTGCAAATCTTCAATATTAAACTTCGCAGAAAACGCCGCATCACTACCAAGCACTCCTTCGGCCAACGCGGCTTTACGCTCTTGCAAACCAAGTATGCGTTCTTCTATGCTGCCCTCGACTACCAGCTTATACACGAACACATTCTTATCCTGACCAATACGGTGCGCACGTGAAGTAGCTTGCTCTTCGACTGCGGGATTCCACCATGGATCCATGTGAATCACAGTATCAGCTGCCGTTAAATTCAAACCCACACCACCTGCCTTTAAGCTAATCAGCATAATAGGCGGCGCATTGTCTTCATTTTGATTTTGAAATCGCGCTACCACCGCGCCACGTTGCGCGACCGGTGTTTTTCCGGTCAAGCTCAAAAATGGTAAAG
>DLGN01000126.1:0-233 GCA_002482715.1 Oxalobacteraceae bacterium UBA7693 | reverse complement strand
ATTTCTCCAACCGCACTGCAATCAAATCCAACATCTCAGTGAACTGAGAAAATACCAAAATACGTCGCCCTTCGGCTACCAAGCTGGGCAACATATCACTTAGCATTTCTAGCTTTGCGCGCTCCATCGTCTCTGGTGTTTTCGCACCTTTTAAAAGATGAGGATCACAGCAAACCTGGCGTAGTTTTACAAGGGCATCGAGTATCGTAATCTGACTGCCAGAAAATCCTTTG
>DLGN01000106.1 GCA_002482715.1 Oxalobacteraceae bacterium UBA7693 | reverse complement strand
GAATCAACGCGCAGGTCGTTGCGGTCGTGTCGCGGCTGGCGTGTGTATTCGCCTCTATGACGAACAAGAGTTCAAACAACGCACGGCATTTACCGAACCCGAGATTCTACGCTCGTCTTTAGCCGCCGTTATTTTACGGATGAAATCGTTGCGACTGACGGATGTCGAGAGCTTTCCCTTCATCGAACCACCACCAGGTCGTGCGATTGCCGATGGTTACCAACTCTTGCAAGAATTGGGTGCGATGGATGACAGCAATCAATTGACAGCAGTCGGGAAAGAGCTCGCGAAGTTGCCGCTAGATCCCCGTGTCGGCCGCATGATTTTGGCAGCGCGTGACAATCAAGCTTTAAGTGAAGTCTTGATCATCGCAGCAGCTTTGTCGGTACAAGATCCACGTGATCGACCAATGGATGCGCAAACTGCCGCTGACTTAGCGCACAAAAAATTCGCCGATGAAAAATCCGAATTCACGTCTTATCTCAAAATCTGGAAATGGTTTGAAGACGCGATTGAGCATAAGAAAACCAATCGCCAATTACAAGACAATTGCCGCAGTAATTTCTTAAGTCAAATGCGTCTGCGCGAATGGCGCGAAGTGCATTCTCAGTTGCTAACCATCGTCAAAGAGCAGGGCTGGCGTATCAACGAAGCGCCAGCGACGTATGAACAATTACACCTAGCCTTATTGACAGGTTTGCTCGGCAATATTGGATTTAAATCCGAAGAAGATTCGCATTATTTAGGCGCACGTGGCATCAAGTTTTATATCTGGCCGGGTTCCTACTTAGCGAAAAAAGCTGGCAAATGGATCATGGCAGCGGAGCTAGTTGATACTACGCGCTTATATGGTCGTTGCCTCGCCCAGATACAACCAGAATGGCTAGAAAAAGTTGGCGGACATTTACTTAAAAAATCCTACGGTGAACCACGTTGGGAGAAACGTACTGGTCAAGTGTCGGGCTTTGAACGAGCAACTTTATACGGTTTGGTTGTGTACAGCCAAAGACGCATACAGTATGGCTTAACGCATCCCAAAGAAGCGCGTGAGATATTCATTCGTGATGCCTTGGTTGAAGGCGATTTCGATACCCGTGCGCCGTTCTTGGCATTCAACCAAAAACTGATACGCGAAATTGAAAACATCGAACACAAATCACGTCGTCAAGACGTGTTGGTCGACGATCATTTGATTGCGGCGTTCTATGACAAACATTTACCTGCCGACGTGTATAACGCGGTCTTATTTGAGCAATGGCATAAAGAAGCGACCAAGGGCAATCCTAAATTACTTTATCTGAACAAAGATGAATTAATGCGCCACGAAGCGGCGGGTATTACCACCGATGTATTTCCTAAGACGATGCAAGTCTCAGGCGTGGGTTTGCAACTCTCGTATCACTTTGAACCGGGCAGTCCGCGTGATGGCGTCACGCTGTGGATACCTTTGTTCTCTCTGAATCAAGTATCAAGCGATCGCTGCGAATGGTTAGTGCCGGGCATGATCAAAGAAAAAGTACAGTTGCTGATTAAATCATTGCCACAAAAAATTCGCCGCCATTGCGTACCACTGCCCGATTACGCTGCGGGATTCTGTGAACGGAATGAATTCGGCAAAGGTAATTTTTTAGAAACCCTAATCGCCGATATCCGCGAGCAAAAAGGCTTGCAATGCTTAACTACGGATTTTAAATTCGAGTTGTTGCCAGCGCATCTGACGATGAATTTTAAGATCGTTGATGAGCATGGCCGTCAGTTGGAGATGGGTCGCAACCTCGCAACCTTACGCGCAGAGTTCGGCTCGCAAGCGCGTGAGAGTTTCCAAAAGATTGCTAGTGCGGATAAACTAGCTTTGCTAGATAGCTCTAAATCCGCAGCAACCGAATCTCCTGTTAACCGTCATTCCCGCGAAGGCGGGAATCCAGCGTCGTTAAGTTCAGCAAAGATAGCAAGCAAAGCAGAAACAAAAGCCCCAGCAATCCAACAAGAAAACTTAACAGCCTGGACCTTTGACGAACTCCCAGAATTATTAGAAGTCCAACAAGGCAAACAAACCCTAATCGGTTACCCAGCCCTAGTCGATAAACAAACGCATTGCCACATCGAAGTCTTCGATGACCCCGATGAAGCCGCGCGTGTTCATCACGCAGGCTTACGCCGTTTGTTCGCCTTGCAGATGAAAGAACAAGTCAAGTTCTTAGAAAAAAACATCCCAGGCTTACAGCAAATGGGCATGCAATTCATGTCGCTAGGCTCGCAAGAAGAGTTACGTGAGCAGATCGTCACAACCGCTTTAGATCGCGCTTTCATGCAATCACCATTGCCAAAAAATTCAGGCGAGTTTAACAAACGCCGAGACGAGGGTAAAGCGAGACTCAATTTGCTAGCTAATGAAATCGCCCGCCTAGCAGGCTTAATTTTGGCCGAATATTACAGTCTGCCGAAAAAACTACAAGGCCTCAAAGCCCACACGCAAGCGGCAGCCGACATGCAACAACAACTGCAAAATCTGGTTACCAAACGTTTCATCGCCGAAGTCGATTTCGCCCAGCTAGCGCATTATCCGCGCTATCTTAAAGCGATTACGGTACGCATGGACAAGCTACGCGCCGATCCTGCGCGCGATGCAAAGTTGCTCGCCGAGTGGAATAGCGTCGCGCAAGCATGGCAACGCACACCGCGTCGATCGGGCGTGGATGCAGATCCTAAATTGATAGAGTTTCGTTGGTTGTTAGAGGAGTTACGGGTATCTTTGTTTGCGCAGGAATTGAAGACGCCTATGCCTGTGTCGGTTAAGCGTTTGCAGAAGGTTTGGGAGAGTTTGTTGCGGTAAGTGATTATGTTCGGTGTACTATTCACCATTGATTTTGATATCTTTATTTTCGGATTGCTACTAGGGAATTAAATTTATGCTTGTCCGTTTACTTATATGTGTGTTTTTTAGTTTGGCTTTTTCTTTAACATCTTTTGCAGACTCTCAAACAAAAAGTGTTGATCAAATCAGGCTGGAGCAAGCTAATGAGAAGATTTTAGTTCTTGAAAAAGACCTTGCCATTCATAAGCACACATTGCAAGTAAGTTTGGAAAGTAATGATAAACGTATGAGCGATTTTTCTATTCTCATATCTAAACAAAGCGATCATACGACTTGGATAGGAATTCTGATTACGGTGTTATTGTTTTTGGTAGGTGTTTTTAGCTACCTTAATGCTGCTGCAAAAGCTAAGGACGTAGCGCAAACCGAAACGGATCGATGGTTTAAATCTAACGATAAGATGATTGTTAAGAGGATGAAAAGTATTGAAGATAAGATGTCAGCCTTCGATCTTGAACTAGAACAAAAAAAGAAACAAGTGTCAGAAAGTTCAGCTAAAGCTTTAAATGAAATGGATGCGAGTAAGTATGCCGTTTTAAATTACGATAAAAAGTTAATGCAAGATAGCGTTAAGAATATGGTTGATGTTTCAACAAAAACTGAGAATTCTAGTATTGTTGATTTAGATGGAAATAGTGAAGAATATAAAAAAGAAGCAGAGAAACTTGATAAACAAACTGCATCAGAGGCTAAATCATTGGAGAGTTATCTGCAGAAGTTAAAGAATAAACCTAAAGAAGATTTTGATGATTATGATTATTTTATAAGTGGCGCTGACTTCTTCAATCGTGGTCAATTTGGAGCAGCCTTAGATGCTATAAATATGGCATTGGAAAAAGTAACGCCTGAATCTGAAATTGAGGGTTGTAAGTATTTAAAATCGAAAGCGGTAGTTCTTGAACAGCTTCAATATTATGAGGAGTCACGAAAACTATGGGATTCTTTAATTCAGAAATATAAGACTTCTGAAAAGTTGGAGTTTCAAGAACTTGTTGCTGAATCAGAGTATAAAATTATTTCACTGTTTCATAAAATGAAGTTGTTGGATAAAGCGAGCGAAGCATATGTAGATTTTTTTCGTAAGTATGCGGCAAATAGGTCGGAAGTTATTAGTGGATTATTCGCACGAGCAATATTTGATCAAGCGACATTTCTTAAAGGCGAGCACAAATTTATTGATGCGATTGATTACTATGATTTGGTCATCGATACATTTTCAAATAGTTCAAATGAAAGTTTGAAGTTTTTGACGATGGCTTCGCTGATAAATCGAAATAGTGCAATAAACCAATTTGTTAGAACGCCTGTTGCTGTTGATTACTATTCTGAAAAAATCCAGCAATATAGAGCAGCAGTTGAAGAAGAAAATACTAAGAAAAATCGAATTAAGTTGATTGAAAGTTTGGCATTTAAAGCTGAAGCGCTTAGAAATTTCAATCGTGAGGATGATGCTCTAATAATTTACAGCGAAATGATTGAATTTTTTAAGCAGCAAAGTGATTCTGAGGTTAATTATCTAATTGCAGGAGCATTCAATGTAATTGGGTTTACTTCGCTATTGAAGGCGAAACAGAATTGGGCGGATTTTGATCAAAGATCCAATCTACTAGATATTTCATTGATTAATTTTGAGTCAGCTTTAAAACTATCAAATGATCATAATAGATCTGTGATTTTAGGAAATAAAGGTTACACATTATTTTTATTAGACCGTAAAGATGACGCAAAAATAGCGACTGAAGCGTGCTTGAAGCAAGGTGGTGTTAACGCGCTGAATACGCAATTAAGTGATGCTAAGATTGATCGAGTTGATGTAGTCGATTCAGCCTATGAAGAATCGATAAAAGAGCTTAGTGCAAATTTAAATTTGCCAAACTTGGAACATTTATGAACGATTAAGTCAAAGGTGGGCAGGCTCTTTGTCTACACGGGAATTGCGAATGTTATTCGCAAACAAGTCACCGATTCTTATTCAAATTTTCGCTTGCAAACAATCTCATCGTTCACAGGTCGGTGGTAGACCGACTGCTACTCACTTTCTTTGCTTCGCCAAA
>DLGN01000417.1 GCA_002482715.1 Oxalobacteraceae bacterium UBA7693 | reverse complement strand
CCGAGCATTTTCATTTCGTCGGCACGAATGTCGGTCGCATATTTTTCTACACCATCTTTGTCAGTGTACTTACGTGTACGCAAGCTACCTTCGATGTAAACCTGTGAACCTTTTTTCAGATATTGACCAGCAATCTCTGCCAATTTGCCAAAGAAAGTCACGCGATGCCATTCGGTCGCTTCTTTCTTTTCACCGGTTTGTTTGTCTTTCCACGATTCTGTGGTTGCTACTGCAATGGTGGTCATTGCATCGCCACTTGGCATGTAGCGTGTTTCCGGATCACGTCCCAGATTACCAATAATCAACACTTTATTTAGTGATGCCATCTTTATGTCTCCTACTCTCAAATCGGCAAGATTATCAATTCAATTGTGAATCGTTAATACTTACCTTTAATTTATCAACGTAACTCGCGTGTTTCAATAGATCAAAAATGCTTTCCATTCAGGAGGACAAATTTGCTTACTGCATTTCTGCAAATACTGGCTAGGCCGCGTTAGCGATGTCGCTTGTATTCTCAGAATCCGGTTTGCTGGCGCGCTTGGGCAATTCCGGCATCCGGCTTGCGATTATAAGCCAGATTAAAGACAAAACTGCAGTAAATATAAACACCGAACTAGCACTGATATGTTGTTTCATCCAACCACCAACAAAACCACCACAGGCCAAACCCAGGGCCTGCAAAGTGTTATATACGCCGAGCGCAGCGCCTTTCGCTGACGGCGGTGCTAGACGAGAAACTAAGGAAGGCTGGCTCGCTTCCAAAATATTAAAGGCAAGGAAAAATGCAAATAGCATCGCGATCAACATCGTTGCATTTTCCAGGAAACCCCAAAAGCCCAATTGCACCAGCATCAGCAAGGCGATCGACCACACAAAAACCTGCTTCATTTTACCGCTGCGTTCTCCACGCATAATCGCCAGTAACATGACAAAGAAAGATCCAAAGACCACTGGTAAATACACTTGCCAATGTTTATCCAAAGGCAGCTGTGCGTATTGCACTAATGCCGAGGGTACCACCACAAACATCGCGACCTGACTGAGATGCAATACGAATACGCCTAAATTCAAACGCATCAACTCTGGATTTTTCAATACCTCAATGAGCGGAACTTTTACATTCGGTATCGACGGTGCATCGGGTGTCACCCATGTCACGACGCCGATCGCAGCAATCGCCATGATCGCTGTCAAAATAAAGATGCCATCCATACCTATGCGTTGATACAAAACTGGCGCTAACACGAGCGACAAGGCAAAGCTGATACCGATGGAACCACCAACCATCGCCATCGCCTTCGTACGATGTTCTTCTCTGGTGGTGTCAGCAAGTAAGGCAGTAATCGCCGCAGATATCGCACCAGCGCCCTGCACTGCACGTCCAATCAAAATGCCCATCACTGTATGCGACATTGCAGCGATCACGGCCCCTACTGCGAACAAGATCAATCCAACAATAATTACTGGCTTACGACCATATTTATCCGAAGCCATGCCAAACAAAATCTGCAAGCAGGCTTGCGTTAAGCCATAAATCCCCATCGCCATACCGACCAAGGCGGCATTGTCGCCATCGGGCAAAGTTTTGGCGTGAATCGCAAAAATTGGCAGAATCAAAAACAAGCCAAACATGCGCAGGGCAAAAATAGACGCCAAAGACGCGCCTGCGCGAATTTCGGAGGACGACATCTTGTTTGAAACTGATGTGAGGGTGAGCGGTTGTGAGCTCATAGGTGTTGCGCTATTCATAAGACTAATACTGCAAAATTCAGGCAAAAAACTAAGTGTCTGCATCCCTGACCATGATTCTCGGGACAATTTATGATGACACTCGCGCTTATTTTTGAAAACCCGTTATAGTATCAGGTTGCTCGCCTTTCATTTCGAAATGCGGCTCAGAATCGCATTTGTTCGATTGACCGAGATTAAATCCTGTTTCAAAAAATGGGAAATATCATGAATTGAATAAATATTCTTTTCTTTATGGCACTTAGAATCTTTTTAATCAGCAAAATCCAGCAGGAATTGTTTCATGACCACTAGCAAAACTAAGAAATCCCTGAAGTCCGCGCCCGCAGAAATCGAATTCGATCTCGTGGACATGCCGCTCCCCAAAAAGGATGCGATCCGGGTTCGTGGTGCACGTACGCATAATCTGAAAAATATCAGCATAGATCTGCCGCGCAATAAGCTGGTCGTGATTACCGGGCTGTCTGGCTCGGGTAAATCCTCGTTGGCATTTGATACCTTGTATGCGGAAGGCCAGCGACGCTATGTGGAATCACTGTCTGCATATGCACGCCAATTTTTGCAATTGATGGAAAAGCCCGATGTCGATTTGATCGAAGGTTTATCGCCCGCGATCTCTATCGAGCAAAAAGCGACTTCACATAACCCACGTTCAACCGTGGGAACGGTGACGGAAATTCACGATTACCTACGTTTGCTGTACGCGCGTGTTGGCACACCCTACTGTCCCGATCATCCAGAAAATCCATTAGCTGCACAATCAGTTTCACAAATGGTCGATGCCGTGTTAGCGATGCCGGAAGACAGCAAGCTAATGATTTTGGCACCCGTGGTATCGAATCGCAAAGGCGAGCATGTCGATTTATTCGAGCAAATGCAAGCACAGGGCTTTGTGCGTTTCCGCGTGCAAAGTGGCACGCATGCCGCAAAGATTTATGATGTCGATGATTTGCCAAAACTCAAGAAAACTGAGAAACACACAATTGATGTGGTCGTCGATCGCGTCAAAGTCAAAGCCGAAATTAAGCAACGCCTGGCAGAATCGTTTGAAACCTGTTTGCGTATCGCTGAAGGCCGTGCCTTGGTGGTTGATATGGACAGCGGTCACGAGCAATTATTCTCAAACAAGTTTGCCTGTCCGACCTGCGGCTATAGTTTGCAAGAATTAGAGCCACGCTTATTCTCATTCAATAATCCTATGGGCGCTTGCCCTGAATGCGATGGTCTCGGTCATATCGAATTCTTTGATCCAAAACGCATCGTCGCTTTCCCGAATTTATCTTTAGCAAGCGGCGCAGTCAAAGGCTGGGATAGACGCAATCAGTTCTATTTCCAGATGTTGTCTAACCTGGCAGCCTTCTATGATTTTGATTTGGATCTGCCGTTTGAACAATTACCGGAAGCAGCACAGCAAGTCGTGCTTTATGGTTCGGGCAAACAAAGCATACCTTTCACCTATGTGAATGAAAAAGGTCGCACTGTCGTTAAAGAACATACGTTCGAAGGCGTAGTCACCAATCTGCAAAGACGCTATCGCGAAACCGATTCGATGGCGGTGAAGGAAGAGCTGGCGAAGTTCATCAATGAGAAAGAATGCCCGTCTTGCCATGGTGCGCGATTGCGCGTTGAAGCCCGTTATGTGAAAGTCGGCAATGGCAAACAAGAGCGCGCGATTTATGAAATCAGTGCGATGCCTTTACGTGAAGGCATGGATTTTTTTGGCAAATTAAAACTCACAGGATCGAAGCGCGATATCGCAGATCGCATCATTAAAGAAATCAGCTCACGTTTGACATTCTTGAATAATGTCGGACTCGACTACTTATCACTAGATCGCAGCGCGGATACTTTATCGGGCGGTGAAGCACAGCGGATTCGCCTCGCCTCACAAATCGGCTCAGGCTTAACAGGTGTGATGTATGTTTTGGATGAGCCGTCTATCGGTTTGCATCAACGTGACAATGACCGATTGATCGGCACACTCAAACATCTCCGCGATATCGGCAATAGCGTTCTCGTGGTTGAGCATGATGAAGACGCCATTCGCTGCGCCGACTTCATTGTCGACATGGGCTTAGGCGCTGGCGTGCATGGTGGTGAAATCATCGCCCAAGGTTCGCTCGACGATATCATGCAAAGCAAGCGCTCGTTGACTGCTCAATATTTATCCGGCGCATTGGAAATTGAAGTACCGAAAAAACGCGCAGCCTTTAATCCAGAAAAACAATTCGTGATCGCAGGCGCGACTGGCAACAACTTGAAAAAAGTGACGATGAAATTGCCTGTCGGCTTATTGACTTGCGTGACTGGTGTTTCTGGCTCTGGCAAATCAACTTTGGTCAACGATACTTTATATCTGGCTGCATCGCGTCATTTGTATGGTTCACAAACTGAACCAGCGGCATTTGAAAGTATCAGCGGTCTTGAACATTTTGATAAAGTGATCGCGGTTGATCAAGCGCCAATTGGTCGTACTCCACGCTCCAATCCTGCAACTTACACTGGCCTGTTCACACCGATACGCGATTTATTCGCGACTGTCCCCGTCGCTAAAGAACGCGGCTATAGCGCTGGGCGTTTCTCCTTCAATGTCAAAGGCGGACGCTGCGAAGCTTGTCAGGGCGATGGCGTAATTAAAGTTGAAATGCATTTCTTACCTGATGTGTACGTCCCTTGCGATGTTTGTCACGGCAAACGCTACAACCGCGAAACTTTGGAAGT
>DLGN01000124.1:1553-3760 GCA_002482715.1 Oxalobacteraceae bacterium UBA7693 | reverse complement strand
GCGCCAAATCTTTCAAAGTCGGTGCATAACGTTCCATGAAACGCTCACCCTGGCTATTCACCAAGATACCGCCTTCACCGCGCACACCTTCGGTAATCAAGACACCTGCACCTGCCACACCCGTTGGGTGGAACTGCCAGAATTCCATATCTTGCAAAGGCAAGCCAGCACGTGCCGCCATACCCATGCCGTCGCCGGTATTGATAAATGCATTGGTTGAAGCTGCGAAAATACGACCCGCACCACCAGTGGCGAACATCGTTGTTTTGGCTTCCAGCATCATCACTTCGCCGGTTTCCATTTCAAGTGCAACCACACCCAAAACATCACCAGAGGCGTCGCGAATCAAATCAATCGCCATCCATTCAACGAAGAAATGGGTGCGTGCACGGACGTTGCGCTGGTACAGTGTATGCAGCAATGCATGACCAGTACGATCCGCTGCCGCACAAGCGCGTTGAACAGGCTTTTCACCAAAATTCGCAGTGTGACCGCCGAATGGACGCTGATAAATAGTGCCATCCGCATTACGATCAAATGGCATACCAAAATGCTCTAATTCGTACACGACTTTCGGTGCTTCGCGACACATGAATTCGATCGCATCTTGATCACCGAGGTAATCGCCACCTTTAACGGTGTCGAACATATGCCAGAACCAGTTGTCTTCAGACATATTGCCCAAAGATGCACCGATACCACCTTGGGCGGCAACAGTATGAGAGCGGGTAGGGAAAACTTTCGACAGTACAGCCACGTTGAGGCCAGCTTCTGCCAATTGCAAAGATGCGCGCATGCCAGATCCACCGGCACCGACGATTACCGCATCAAAACGACGCGAAGGGATTGCAGACTTGATTGCAGCCACGGTTACATTCTCCACAAAATCTGTGCGGCGTAGCCAGCACAAGCGATCAGCCACACAATAGTGGCGACCTGAAATACCAAACGCAATACAACAGAGTGCGTCACATAATCCATCCAAACGTCACGCATACCTACCCATACATGGTAGAGCAAAGCGACAACAACAACGAAGGTTAATAACTTAAACCATTGCATCGCAAAAATACCACTCCAAGCGATGTAACTTGATTCCTTCGAAGTTAAAAACAAAGCCAATAATACGACGGTATAAACCGCCATTAAAATGGCTGTTACGCGTTGCGCTAACCAATCCCGCATACCATATCCTGCGCCAACAACCAGGCGTTTTGATCCAATATTATTATTCGCCATTTTTAGAATACTCCAAACAATTTCAATGCAACGAGAGCTGTCAAGCCCAAGCTCACGAACAACACCGCGACCGCTGATTGACGACCACTGTCTTTATCTAAACCAAGATGAAAATCCATCAACAAGTGGCGCACGCCTGCAGAAAAATGGTGCAAGTACGCCCACACCAAAGCCAACACAACGAGCTTGACTGGTATCGATGCGAAGAAAACGTGCAACATGGCGAATGACACTTCAGAGCGAAGGCTTTGATCCAGTAAATACAATGCGAATGGCAACAGCAAACACATCAACATGCCACTGATACGATGCAAAATCGATACAAAGCCTGCTAGCGGNNACATTATGACAGGTAGTCGATAACCGCCAAAGACTGCATCAGAAAGGCGCATCACACCAAAACGCTTCTTATTTTTAACAACTTCAGACATAAATAAACTCCCCCAAAATGACTCAGCACTACAACTTTATAATTTTCGCCTATTTTGATGCATTGCACCAACAGATTTGACGGTTTTCTGAGAATTATTCTTCAATTTGATCAAGAATTAAGCAAATAATCTGGTTCAATCCTGCTCAAGCACGCGGTTCAACTCAATTCGTTTCGATAGTGATGCGCATTCGTTAAGTACAAGCCACGTCGCAACTCCACCGCTCTATCGCCATAAGTAAAAGAAATTCGCTCCACACTTAACAGTGGCGCTCCAATTTCAACTTGCAATAAATCTGCGGTATCTTGTTCGGCACACACAGCACGAATTTCTTCCTGTGCACGTATCATGTGCGTACCAAATTCCGATTCAAATAAGGCATACATCGGCCCTTTGTACTCATTCAAACGCTCGATAGTTAAGCCCTTAAAAATAGAGCCCGGCAACCATAACTCTTCCAAAATTGTCGGCACACCAGCGAAAGATTGTACACGTTTTAAAAAAACGACTGACTCACCGGCCTTCATTTCCAGCACC
>DLGN01000124.1:0-1510 GCA_002482715.1 Oxalobacteraceae bacterium UBA7693 | reverse complement strand
CGCAAACGCTTTACTTCGATGATTTTGTTTTCTGGATAGGAACGCTCACCATTATCAGGGACTAAGCGCAAAAAACGGAATTGCGAGCGCGCTTCATGATGGGTCGCAACAAAAGTGCCCTTCCCTTGCCTGCGCACGACTAAATTCTCTGCAGATAATTCGTCAATCGCCTTGCGCACAGTACCCTGACTAACTTTGAAGCGAGCAGCCAATTCGATTTCACTAGGAATTAATTCACCCGGCTTCCACTCGCCAGATTGCAGGCTTTGCGTGATCAAGCCTTTGATCTGCTGATACAGTGGACTAAAGGTCGGCGCTGCGGAGGAATACGAATCCGCATCGGAAGCTGGCAAACTTTTCGACTCATTAGACTGCATAGTTGACGATACCGTTGGATTCATAGTCCGCAATTTCACCACAAAAGCAGTCCAAAAGTCTAGAGAAAAGTAAAAAACTTATCATGTCTTATATAAGACATAAGATATCGATTGACACAAACTAAGTGGCGCAATAAACTCCCAACAATTAAGCTGATCTAGCGCAATGTTGATCACAATTTTTGACAAATTCAAAGCAAATTAGGCGGCACAATTGTAAATTCAATCGCATATGAAGGTGAATCAGCGTTATCATTTCAGCCGCTCATTTCACTTACATTCGATTTTAGTGATTTTGATGAAATAGACGACCCGACCGATGCTTAAGCAGAGTCCTAAACAAACGTTTCAATCTAATTCTTGAATTAGAGCATTACAATATTATTTTTACACCACTGCGGAGAAATACCATGTCTAAATCCCCTATGCGCGTTGCTGTTACTGGCGCAGCTGGCCAAATCGGCTATTCCCTCTTGTTTAGAATCGCTAACGGCGACATGCTGGGCAAAGATCAACCAGTGATTTTGCAATTATTGGAAATCCCTGACGAGAAAGCACAAAAAGCGCTCAAAGGCGTAATGATGGAAATCGACGATTGCGCATTCCCATTGTTGGCTGGCATGACTGCACATAGTGACCCAATGACAGCGTTTAAAGATATTGACGTAGCTTTGTTGGTTGGTGCACGTCCACGTGGCCCAGGTATGGAACGTAAAGATTTGCTCGAAGCAAATGCGCAGATTTTTACAGTGCAAGGTAAGGCATTAGATGCGGTTGCATCACGCAATGTCAAAGTATTGGTCGTTGGTAATCCAGCCAATACCAATGCTTACATCGCCATGAAATCTGCACCAAACCTGCCATCTAAAAACTTCACAGCGATGTTGCGCTTGGATCACAACCGTGCTTTGTCACAAGTTGCTGCGAAAACTGGTAAAGCAGTTGCTGATATTGAAAAATTGTGTGTTTGGGGTAACCACTCTCCGACGATGTACGCTGACTACCGTTTCGCAACGGTTGCAGGCGCATCTATTAAAGACATGATCAATGATCAAGAATGGAACAAAGACGTGTTCTTGCCAACAGTCGGCAAACGCGGCGCGGCAATCATTGAAGCGCGCGGCTTGTCTTCT
>DLGN01000094.1:5537-6051 GCA_002482715.1 Oxalobacteraceae bacterium UBA7693 | reverse complement strand
CAACTAATCGGTGCAGCCGACGGCAAAAAATTCCGCAACTACGCCCAGCAATACACGCTTGATGTCCTAATCGGTTATGCCAACCGCCACTTACACGAACTAGCCCGCCGCTATCGCCTACAACGCATCAACGACAGCCTAGCACTGATGGTGATAGACCAAGACATGGGCGACGAAGCCCGCTCAGTCCACTCACTCTCAGGCGGCGAATCCTTCCTAGTCTCACTAGCCCTAGCACTGGGCCTAGCCTCACTATCAAGCAAACGCGTACGCGTCGAATCCCTCTTCATAGACGAAGGCTTCGGCAGCTTAGATGCCGACACATTGCGCGTAGCGATGGATGCCCTAGACGGCCTACAAGCCATGGGCAGAAAAGTCGGCGTGATCTCGCATGTGCAGGAGATGACGGAGAGGATTGCGACTAAGGTGATGGTGGTGCGAAGTGCTGGAGGAAAGAGTTTAGTCACTGTAGCATAGCTAGTGATGCACCCGTAGGTTGGCGCTGAGCAAAGCG
>DLGN01000094.1:840-5506 GCA_002482715.1 Oxalobacteraceae bacterium UBA7693 | reverse complement strand
GCTGAGCAAAGCGAAGCCCAACAATAAACCCGATGATAGTTTGAATTAAATTTAAACTTGGTTTTTATTGTTCGAATTTTTTAGAAAATTGAAAGTTTAAATTCATGCCTTATGTTCTTGAAAAAATCTCAGCGGATGATATTCAAAAGATTTTTCGTGATTTGAGTCACGATGATTACAGTAAGCATCGTCTTGAAATTCGAGGAGGACATTTCAATAATCATCCGGATTTAAAGTGGGCGATTGATCGTAAATCGAATAGTTATTTGTTTAAAGCGCCCACGGTCATGATGTCGCGAGAATATGCTTACTATTTTTTCTATCAAGGAAGTGTGTACCATCTTGTTATCGATGAACCATCTGGACCAGTCGTCTATTTTAAAGACCCCATGGATAGAACGTCGCGCAAACAAAAGAGATTGGAAGTGGCCTTAATTGAGGCGTTCAATTTATATCGAATTTATGGCAACGACCTTGATCGCGAAATCAGTTTTTCTATCGGCGAAAAAACTTAAATAATAGAATTGAGTCTTATCGTCGCAAATATGATTGTGTTGCTCGATTTAAAACGCACAAAGCTTTATTTGGATATTCTCGAACGCTGGGCTTGTTAGCCCAGCCTATGATTCAGCCGCAAAGCGTAGGTTGGCGCTGAGCAAAGCGAAGCCCAACAGTAGGCGCAATCAACGAAAAATGCTGGGCTTATCAGCCCAGCCTACGAGGCAGCAGCGGAAAATTGTAGGTTGGTGCTGAGCAAAGCGAAGCCCTACAATCAACACCAAATAGAAGAACACACAACGAACAAATAGGAGCCAAAAAAATGCAATATCGCAGATCTAATAATGCAGGCGCGACCTATTTCTTCACACTCACTTTGGCAGACCGAAAAAGCCAACTGTTAACTGAAAATATCCGTCATCTACGTGATGTAGTACGAACAGTCCGCGAAGCCCATCCATTTGAGATAGTCGCCATGGTTGTCTTACCAGATCACCTACACGCTATCTGGCAGTTGCCAGAAGGTGATGCTGATTTTCCGATACGCTGGTCATTAATTAAGGCAGGATTTTCTCGCGCTATACCCAAGCACGAAACAATAGGACAAAGTCGAGCCAAGAAACGCGAACGTGGTATTTGGCAACGACGCTATTGGGAACATTTAATTCGAGACGATACCGATTTAGAAGACCATGTTGCGTATATTCATTTCAATCCGGTCAAACATGGTTACGTTAGCAAGGCATCAGATTGGCCGCATTCTTCGATTCATCTTCACATCAAGAATGGTTTGTGTGATGTAGATTGGGGATATTTGGATCAGGGTGTTGGTGAAAATATGGGGGAGTAGCGGTATGATGAAGTTTGAGAATTTTTTCGGAGTGAGTGCTGGGCTTTGCAGCCCAGCCTACGAGATCAGGAGAAGATAAAGTAGGTTGGTGCTGAGCAAAGCGAAGCCCAACAATGGTGATTGCAAGGAACGAAAAGAAGCTGGGCTTTACAGCCCAGCCTACATGTTGGACTATTTAGCTTGATCCACTAACAATGAGATAAGTTATTCTTGATATGAACTACGATGACAGAGAAAAGTTAGAAGAATTTTCGGTCGAATTTATTGGATCTGGATTTGTCCGTCATGGAAATCGATTTTTGCTTGAGTATAAAAAAGATGGAGAAAATATCTCTCTTAGTGGCGAGCCGGGTGGCGTTGTTGACATACCGAAATCGTTAAAAAAGCTAGCTTCTAATTCAGAAAAACACAGAAGTATTTTTGAAATTATTGATCGTATTAGTCACTATATTGAAAACAGAAGCTCCTCGATTGAAACCGACGAACTTTTCTCTCTCTGGGGAATGTGTAATGCAAAACTTGAACCATTCTTCATTCCTGGTACGTATTTCGAAACAAAAGCACTAACTGGTGCTGATGAAATGAAAATAGCAAACTTGTTGGCTCTATGTGGCCTTAGAACTTCAGATGTCGGACGCCTCTTTTTACAAGACCAATTGAGCGGAAACTCTTTGTTTCCTCTGCTTGGTTCGAATAGGGAAATCGTACCAACAGAGCGATTCTTTTTCAGCTGGTACAACCAGTTGATTTTTATCGATGGAGAAGGCTCTTTTGAAAAAAACGATTCCTCCATTTACAAGTGGGACGTACGACGTATTTATCCCCCATTACCAAAAGATTTCAAGCACAGACGTGATCATCTAGACGGCGATATCCAACTTGCATTAACAAGTCATTTCAAAACTGTTTTTCCTTCAGTAGGGACAATAGTCTTTCAGGGATTCTTCCAGTAAGCCTAACTGCGAACACATGTAACTCGTGATCGACAGTACTCTTAACTGGAGTCTTGGGGGCGAGGGACTTGACATCGTTAAAATCTTGAACGATCGTATGGAGGCACCTAGGTATGTTTTAAGCTGAATTTTTAATCAACGAAGAGGCGAATCAAACATGACACTTATGATGATAACAACCCAAGGTGTCCACATTAACGAAATCAACACCTTCCCCAATTCGATAGTTCCTGCGCTGTCAGCCGATCTAGTGGAGAAGTATCAGCCTGAGTATTATTTGGTCGCGCAAGCGCCGCATTCGTCGTTATGAGGGGCAATATAAGCGTCGCGGTGCCTCATCCTGCGGAATTCATCGTCATCACCTTTCAGCAGCAGATGGCGACATGCTCGTAAGCCAGGTAAAACTTGGTGCCGCTATTGCCAGTTCGATCGTTCGAGTTGATTCGTCACTGCGGCGATTTTTGTATCATTTGCTATCGATCTTCGTACATCAATTGAAGAAAGTCGCGCGTGTTTAAATAGTTTTACGCGCGCTTTCTTTTTCCGCCCATGTCATCGATCTGACTGGGAATAACCACTTCGCCATGTAAAGCATACTGGTACCGGTATCGGTGTGAGGTAGAATCACGCCGAGGATTTTTTGCCTCTTTTATTGCATACAACAATCCGTGCACAAAAAACATCAGGTGGCGTGGAAAATTAAGGAGACTTTATGGCAGGTGCAACTAGTGCAGAGGCGGGCAATACCGCGTTGATTTCGGCAGATCCCGTTGTATTCGGGATGTTGATGGTGGTGTTGGGAGTGGTGTTTGTCACAGAAAAATCGCAACACGGATTTTGGGAAAAATTCTATGCCGTGGTACCCGCTTTATTGCTTTGTTACTTTATTCCGGGTTTGCTGAATACCTTTGGCGTGATTGATGGTGGCGCTTCTAAGCTGTATCCGATGGCACGCGATTATTTATTACCGCTAGCCTTGGTGGTCTTGTGTTTGGCATGTGATTTGAATGCGATTTTGCGGCTCGGTCCTAAGGCAGTCATTCTGTTTTTGACGGGAACGGTTGGCGTTATTTTGGGTGCGCCCTTGGCATTGATGATCATGGGATTCTTTGATCCTAGCTTATTAGATCCTGCGGGCGAGAATGCGATTTGGCGTGGGATGACCACAACCGCTGGTAGTTGGATAGGTGGCGGTGCAAATCAGGCTGCGATGAAAGAAGTATATGCGGTCGGCGCAGACGTGTTTGGTAAGTTTGTTGCGGTCGATGTGATCGTCGGCAATATCTGGATGGCGTTCTTGCTGTTTTTGGCTGCGCGTAGTGTCAAACTCGATGCGATGCGCGGTGCTGATCCACGTGCTTTAGAAGATTTGCGTGAACGTGTAGAGAAGGTCAGTTTAGAAAATACCCGAATCGCGAAGACAGATGATTTCATTAAAATTCTCGCGCTTGGCTTTGGTGCAACAGGCTTGGCGCATTGGATGACGAGTTTTATTGTGCCGTTTATTAAAGAGCACGCACCACACTTAGAACGCTATAGCCTGACCGCGAACTTCTTTTGGGTGACGGTATTGGCGACGACGTTTGGATTGATATTGTCATTTACGCGTGCGAAGAAATTAGAAGGAGCTGGTGCTTCGAAAATTGGTTCGGTGGCGATTTATGTCTTGGTGGCGACCATCGGGATGCAAATGAATTTAGCGTCGATCTTCTCTGATCCTGAATTATTTATCTTGGGTTTGATCTGGATTAGTTTCCATGGCGGATTGATGATCTTGGTCGCGATTTGGCTCAAAGCCCCTGTGTTCTACATGGCAGTCGGTAGTCAGGCAAATATTGGCGCAGCGGCGAGTGCGCCGATTGTTGCCAGCGCATTTCATCCTGCACTCGCTCCGGTCGGTGTGTTGTTAGCGGTGCTGGGGTATGCCTTAGGAACCTATGGCGGCTGGGTCTGCGGTCAGCTTTTACGGATGGTGGTAGGGGCGTAGTTTGTATTTGATCAATTAGATCGATACTTTGTTTTGCCAGAAGCGATCAACATCCGCGGTGTTGATCGCGAATCTGCAGAGACTGTCAATTGCCAGTGATGCTTTTCGGCGATCAAAAGACATTATTGAGTGTCGGAGTTCACCGATTCTGCTTTGAGATTTTTTAAAAAGTACAGAATGAAAAAGATCGCCATACCGATGATAAACAGAATGACACCAATACTCATCAAGCCGTAATCAGTTGAAAATAATGTAGCCCAAAGTTTCATTTCGTTCTCCTCAATTGTGTAAATTGAGTATAGGTAAACAAGAACAAAAGCAGTTGAGCTGGATCAAGTTATCAATGGATGCTCAATTGCTTTCGTCAAGCGTCTTGTT
>DLGN01000094.1:0-832 GCA_002482715.1 Oxalobacteraceae bacterium UBA7693 | reverse complement strand
GTTTAAACGATTTTCTTAATGGACTCACCTTAATCAAGATGTATGTCCCACGAATTGATACACACAGCTTGATACAGACAACTTGATCAGTCAGTTTCTATTTGCTTATTCAAAGCCCAGTCGCTTGACTCCCGATAGTACCAACACGACTTCACTTGTCGCGGTTGAAAATGGCGTTCCATGCGCTAGTGCATCTCCGGCCTTGTCGTATTGACCGTCGTTGATGAGTTCACCCACTTGACCAGCAACGCGGTGGAAGCGAGCGTGCTTTTCCAGTAATTCCTTAAAGCTTTGACGTCCACCTAGTCGTTGGCCGTCGCCATAGATCCACTTACCTAATGCGCAGCAGTCATCACGGGCGAGTGTTTTGACATCCACGTGCTCTCCATTCTCAATCGCATCGCGCAACTTCACTTTCCATTGACGATGTCCATCGATAATAGCGTCGATATCAATGCCTTCGACTTTTTCTGAAACTTGCGCGCCAGGTAATCTGAATTCATCGACTTGGGCGGCCAGACGAACCGCGGTACTACATTGAGATCTCGCGGCGGAGGCGGTTTCTTCGACGAGGGTTGCATTGGCTTGGGTATTGCGATCCAGTTCACTCACAGCCTCACCAATTTGACTGACCCCCAAGCTTTGTTCACGCGCACCGTTCGCCACTTCGTCGAGCAGGTCTTTGATCTTATCGGCGTTTTGTACGATTTCTGTCATTGCATTGCCAGCGTTGCGAACGACTACCGTACCGGAAGAAATTTGCGCTGAACTGTGCGTAATCAAATCTTTGATTTCTTTTGCTGCGTTGGCACTGCGGCCAGCTAGCGCTCTC
>DLGN01000158.1 GCA_002482715.1 Oxalobacteraceae bacterium UBA7693 | reverse complement strand
ATCGACGGCTTGCAAGCGGGACAATAAATTCTTAGTTCGGAAAGCAGACAGGGCGTTAGAGCCTGGCAATATCAACATGGCGTGAATGTAGTTGAGGCAAGGTGGCTGGTTTCTGAAATTCGCGCTAGCAATATCACGAAAGAGCTCAGACACATCGCGGGTTGAAACGGAAAGCGCGATTATACCTTGATGTCGGTTTTCGCTCCAGCGAGATCTGCGATGGATTTCGACGCGGGTCAAATTCAATCCATAAAAAAAGCGACCATTTCGGTCGCTTTTAGTTTTCTCATCTATGGGAAATAAATTTTATCTAAACCATAAAAAACAATCAGAAGATAACAAACGGGCAATTCAAAAATACCCTCTCCACTTACTCTATTTCTTATTCACTTCCATACGCGGAAAATCAATCGTTTCAAATTCTATCGTCCCAAACTCGGTTTCTGCTATCGGATCAGTGACATTTTCCTCCAGCGGAAGCTTCACGTCGACTTCACTTCTCATCTCTTTCACCGGGCCTTCAATTGCCATAATTCTATCGAGTTCATGGGCAATACCTAACAACATCAAGATATCGCGATAAACTGGCAAATCAAATCCTGCCCGCTTTCCTTCCCTATCATCGACCAACAAACTTTCAAGATAAGAAATAATATTATTTCCATTCCAAGCTTCACAGATTTTTTGCATTAAATGCGGAAAATCCTCTAAGTGGCGACTTGGCAATGTCGACAAATTCGTCTCAAATTCAGGAATATTTGCGTTAAAGAACACAATAAAACGATCACGCAAGCGATCATACTTTTGCTGATCATTTACTGTGCGATACAAATCTAACAAAAATAGCCAAGGTACTGGTGAATCTGGATGTTCGAGCTGCTCCTGCGCGGCTAAAATTTCAATCGCCCTTTGCGGATCATTCATTGAAATCCAAAACTCTGCCTCTTGCGTAACATCAGAAATTTCCTCAACCTTGACAGAATTTCCACGTGGCGCAAAGAAATTAAAAATACTACTGTTTGTTTCTTCAAGACTCGGTGTTCGCCCCACAGACTTACCATCTTGACTTTCCTGAACGTTCAAGTGTTCCGATTCGATAGAATCTGCGACGACCTTCGCATCGCTAGCTTGTTTACTTAATGGTTCAGATTTAGGTGCAGTGTTACCTGACTTGCCATCATAACTAGCCTGCAAACTATTAATCACGTCTTCAATTTTCTCTGGCTGGTTCTCCAAAGCTTGCTCACCATCTTCCCACCAAGTAGCGTTTTGTGCCGACAAATTTTTCCGGATATAGACGAGCAAAAACAAAATAATGCCAATAGCCAAAATCGCAATCAATCCAAGTATCACAACCCAATAATCAAAACCAGATTTGCTTTGCAACTGCACAAGCGCCGATTTATCTTGTAAATTTTGCTGACGCAACTTCTCTGTGTCCCGCTTCAAACTTGCAATCTCCGAGCTGTCGACTACGTTCGGAAGTGCTGGCGCCACTGGTGCCACTTCATCACGCAAGATTGCCGCCATACGTGCCTGTGCAGCACGTAATTCCAGGTTATTTTCCACTAACTGCTGACCAGATGAGGAACTCAGAATATCGCTCATTCTTAATCCCTGCGGAAAATCCGGCAAAACGATGTCATCAGACAACTTCAACACATCTTTAGCTGGAACATTCGATGCGATGCTCTTCTCGACTCGATTTTTACTCTTTTTCTGCGGAACTGGGCTTTCTTCATTCAATGCTTTTGGCAAAGCCTCTGCGCTTCTTTGTTTTTGTTTTTTTTCTGTTGACTTCAACAACGATGCATTTGTAGGCGCTACATCGGTAAAAGTCTGGGATGAGATCTGTGGCGTATCGGACTTAGCAAACGGAGAAGGATCGCGCGAAATACTGGCAGAACCAACTGAGACATTAGGAGGATCAAGTAATATCGAGAATTCACGATGCAACTGCGTTTCACAATTAATATCAATGATTAAATTGATCGCTGGCTCATTGATCGCCTGCTGCGTTGAGAAGCTGAGCGCACGCATTTTTTGCTTTTGATGAATAGAAATAGTTGCACTAGCAATAAATGCGCCATCCATCGATACAACACGTGCACGCAAACAACTTGGATTCAAACTCTCGGTTTCAGCTCCCATTAAATTGGAATGAACCAATAATGGCTGTCCCAAAGATGAGCGCACACGCAATTCGCCTAAGCCAAGCGCGAACACAGACGTAGTCGCTCCAAACAGGCAAGCAACCATCAATAAGCATTGAAAAAACTGACGCCAGCGATGAAAAATAATCATGTCCTTTATATATATAGCCAAGTTAAACGCTTTGCGAGAGCACGATTGAGTTTAACTATCTTCGATGTTACTTCTTTTACATTGAGATTCAAAGTAAATTGCATCGTTTTTTGTTTAAAAATAGTCAAATTTCAAACAAAAATACTGCAAAAATCAATTACTTAATCAAATCAAGTATTCTTTCAAGCAATTTCTTTACTGCCTAAAAAGCTAGTCTGGATTTTTCTTCCAATCCAAGATTCTCTTTGCAATTCCGCGCATTATATTCACTTCTTCAGTTTCTAGTTGAGCTCGAGAAAATAGGCGTTTCAATCTTGGCATTAACTTTTTCGGATTATCCGGATTCAAAAATTCAATTGCAATCAGCGCTTTCTCTAAGTGCTGATACATTCCGTCAATCTGCTCAGAAGATGCCATTTCGCCTTGAAAGCCGATTACCTGATTCTGTCCTTGAGCCAACATTGTCTCCATTGCGCGCATTCGACATTCATAAACCAATATTTGAACCGCTTGTGCAAGATTCAAAGAAGAATAATCAGGATTAGCAGGCACATTAATCAAGACATTGCAATTCATCACGATTTCATTCGGTAAGCCATAGCGTTCGCTACCAAATACTAAAGCGACATTTTGCTGAGTCGTGCCAACTAATTTATCGGCAAAATCGCGAGGAACAATAACTGGAGGCGAAAATTCACGCAGACGTGCACTTACAGCAGCGACAAAGTGGCAATCCACTAAAGCGTCTTCTATCTTATCGACCACTTTTGCCGACGCTAAAATATCTTGCGCTCCACTGGCAAAAGCAATCGCATCAGGATTGGTAAGCGCATCGTCAAAGCGTGGATTAACCAGACGCAAATCAGAAAATCCCATGGTTTTCATAGCGCGGGCTACTGCCCCAATATTGCCGGGATGACTAGTATCGACCAGAATAATTCGCAGGCGACTAAAAACAGATGTATCAGAAATAGCTAAGTTCATTTAAAATAGCGCGATTGCGCGTTAATTTTTGTTGTTTATGTTGCTGATGTGATTTGCTTATGTGATCAATTCTGCAATGACTCAATCATAATTCACAGCGCCCCGCTCTTTAATTCATCTTTGTGCGACAACTTTACGACCTTGGTCTAGTCCAGACTCAAGGCTGGGCTGCCGCCATTTTAACGGAAACTCTATGCACCCAATGCTCAATACGGCAATTAAAGCCGCTCGTCGTGCCGCGACTATTATTAATCGTGCTTCTTTTGATGTGGACCGCGTCCAAGTCAGCGAAAAGCAATACAACGATTTCGTCACTGAAGTTGACCGCGCGGCTGAAGCTGCGATTATTGAGGTGCTGACTTCCGCTTACCCTGATCACGCGATTCTTGCTGAAGAATCCGGCGCATCCAAAAATCTGCATGACGATAATGAAAACGTCTGGATCATCGACCCACTCGATGGCACGACGAATTTCATCCATGGTTTTCCACAATATTGCGTTTCCATCGCCCTGCAACAAAAAGGCGTTATCACACAAGCTGTTATCTATGATCCTAGCCGCAATGAAATGTTCACCGCATCCAAAGGCGGCGGCGCATTTTTGAATGACAAACGTATCCGTGTCACGAAATGCGACAAAATTGCTGATGCCTTAATCGGCACTGGCTTCTCTGGTCGCGATATGGCTGGTCTTGATGAATACATGGAAATGTACAAAATCATGACGCAAAAATGTCAAGGCTTACGCCGTCCAGGTGCTGCCGCTTTAGATTTGGCTTATGTCGCTATGGGGCGCTTAGATGGTTTCTTTGAAAAAGGTTTAGCACCATGGGATATCGCTGCAGGTTCTTTAGTCGTGACTGAAGCTGGCGGTATCGTTGGCACATTCTCTGGCGAATCAGATTATCTATATAAAGGTGATGTTTTGGCAGGCACGCCAAAAGTATTCGGCCAAATGGTCAACGCATTACAAGCTTTCGCAAAATAAAATAGCATCCAGCACATCACTTTCAATTCGAAGCTGATATGCCTAGCCGTAACAAGCAGCACCCAAACCTTTCCCGCTCCCTGCGGGAAGTTTGTTTCATATAGAAATTAGCATGACCACATTTTCAGATCTCGGTCTTTCCGAGTCCATCGTTCGCGCAGTTAGCGAACACGGCTACACCACCCCTACACCAATACAAGCGCAGGCAATTCCTGCTGTGATCAAAGGCGGCGACTTACTGGCTGGCGCACAAACTGGCACAGGCAAAACTGCTGGCTTTACTTTGCCGATCTTAGAACGACTGTTGCGTAGCGCACCTGCTCCAAAAAACAAAACAGATCGCCGCAATATTCGTGTTTTAGTCCTGACACCTACCCGTGAATTAGCGGCGCAAGTGGAAGAAAGCGTCTCCACCTACGGCAAACATACTCCCCTCAATTCTGGTGTGATCTTTGGTGGTGTTGGCATCAATCCGCAAGTCAAATTACTTAAAACTGGCGTAGACGTTTTGGTCGCAACACCAGGTCGTTTACTCGATCATCATCAACAAGGTACCATCGATTTACGTCATATCGAAATCTTGGTATTGGATGAAGCAGATCGCATGCTTGACATGGGCTTCATCCATGACATCAAAAAAGTATTAGCGATACTTCCTGCGAAGCGTCAGAATTTATTGTTCTCTGCCACCTTCTCGGACGACATCAAAACGCTAGCCGATAAATTGCTGAATAACCCGGCGATGATAGAAGTTGCTCGCCGCAATTCCACCGTCGAAGTAATCGCGCAAAAAGTA
>DLGN01000344.1:1987-2870 GCA_002482715.1 Oxalobacteraceae bacterium UBA7693 | reverse complement strand
ACGCATTAAAATTGCACTCATTAAATAATACGATTGCAGATCGGGGTCCAGAGCTAATCCAGAGCCATCGGTTGTCTTATCGATTAGCGTGATCAGATTTTGAAAGAGCGCGGTGTGTGCTTTATAAGTTTCTTCAGCACTGAGTTTGTCGGATTGCGCTAGGATCAAACTTTGACGAGTTTGTTCGAATTGCGTGCTGTTCGCCAGCGTGCTTCCAAGCTTGTTATTCAGGCTTTCTAAGTCTTTGAATGTGACATCAAATTGACTTTTCGCCTCGTTGGTAGCGGAATTTGATGATGTTGTCGAAGACCTGACTTGGTAGCGCCATGTTGCTGCATGATCTAGTGCGGTATAGACAGACTTTGCGTACTGAACACCTAATCTCTCTTGATGAACAAACTCTAAATTCCGACTGACTTCAAGATAGTAACTCGCAAACATCCAAAATATCGGCAGCAAAAAAGCGATCGAAATGAGCGTAATTTTCATTGGAAACTTGAGTTGCCGCATGAAGGAGGAGGCAGGCGACCAGATTTTTGCGTGGGTCAGCAAATGGTAGATTTTTTTCATAGAAAGACACCTCAGGGATTGCGGATATTGGTAGTCTTACTGTAGCGCTGTTAGTTGTATCGATTGTTGATTATTGACAATGTTATTTTTGTTTATTGTGAAATGTTGTTAATTGTCCGATTTCTTATTGAATAAATAGTGGTTCTTGTTTGAACAAGATAATCAAGGATTATTCGGGGAGGGAGGGGGATGAGGAATATTTTGCAATACTTGCAGGTGCTTTTCTTAGTGACTTACAAAGCAAAAAGCCTCTTGATTTCTCAAGAGGCTTGAATACTTTTGGTGCCGAGAGCCGGAATCGAACCGGCACGCC
>DLGN01000344.1:0-1967 GCA_002482715.1 Oxalobacteraceae bacterium UBA7693 | reverse complement strand
CCAGTGCGTCTACCAGTTCCGCCATCTCGGCAACGCATGAACAGAATTATGACAGGGTGATCCGATTTTTGCAAGCACCTAGGCTAATTTGCTGTTATATTTTATGGTTTCGTTCTTCAAAAATGCTTGTTTGCTTAATTCTTCAGCATATGTTGTTTTTGATATTTTAGTCTTCTGATTCTTTCGCGATCTGCGGTTTGTCGACTTTTCTATATAACGTGAAGAACTCGTCTTTGTCTGCAGCGCGCTGGCCTTCCCAAATCATTTCCCAATTGCCCGGAAAATCTTTATCGACTGGCTCTTTCGATTTTCCTTGGAAGCGACGATTGCCTTGGGTCAGTAAGAGATCACAATTTTGCTCATCAAAGCCTGCGAAATGAACTTTGCTGAAATAAGCAAAAGATGCGCGTTGTGATGCGCCGAGTTTGCTATCGACGCACCGATATGGCGTAGGAATTTTTTCTGTCATTTCCTTGGCGACCGTCGCATAGCTGACGCGATGATTGACGAGTGGCAGCCACAGTGACATCAACAAGAACCAGCACAAGATGACGCCGCCACTGGAGAGCACGACTGCACGCCAGAGTACCGATGGCTGACGTGAAATGCGCCAGTACACAATGCGGAACCAAATGATGGTGATTCCTAAGCCGATGATGAAGGTGAATGCATTAAATTCAGGAATGTAACCAGGCGCCCAGCTTAAAACTTTTTTACTAGTGCGTGCAGGCCAACCGGTTTGCAAGGCAATCCAGCCTAGCCAAAATAAGCCAGCCGCACCTGTCATGACCATGACTGCAAACCAATCCACCGCATTGATGGCACTACGCTTCATGGTTGGTAAACCAAATGCGGCGAGGATCGCTAGAGGTGGCAGCAGCGGTAGCAAATAGCCTTCTTCGTGATTGTGATTTAATAAGGCCAGTAAGGTAAAGCAAATCAAAAAACATAGCGGCAAGGAGATGTGCAGGGTACGTTCCTGCTTGCGCCAAGCATAAATTGCCCATGCGGCGAACGGCCATGCTGGCCATGCGAACCAGATTCCGTAGCGGAAGAAGTAAAAGATATTGTCAACGATCGGGAAGCCGATTTGACGGTAGTTCCATTCCATCCAGCCTTGATAGGGCGAACTTGAATAGGGCTGAATTGTTTGTATAGAAAAAATCCACAAGCCTGTAACGAGAATAGCCACGGGCAAACTAATCGATAGTAATTGTGTTGTGAGTTTTTGTTGGCGATAAATGCACAAGGCGATTAGTGACAATACTATGCCAATGGGTATCACCCAGCCACGGGTTAACACTAAGAGACCGAGCACCAGACCAATTTTGAACGCTGCAATTTTGCTCGGCGCGTCGAAAAATCGTACGCAGACATATAAGCAGTAGGCGATTAAGGCAATGTGCAAGGGGCCGCTGCTTGAGGTGTGACTTGGGAGTAGTAAGCCCAAACAGCCAAGATAAATGAGTAGGGCACCGTCCGCTAAAGTGCGACCGAAATCGCGAGGTTCTGGTTGTCCGCCAAAAGCGAGTTTTAATGGTTGTGCTTCTGCGCGACGACCTAATAAGTAAGTGGTGTACCAAACAGAAATGGAGCCAAGAAGAAATGCCAAGCCAGTTGAGATGCGCGCTGCCATTGGATCGCCAATGATGCCGCCAAATAATTTGATGCACAGTGCACCTAGCCAAAATGCTAGAGGGCCTTCTTCGGGAACGGGCAGGCCTACGACGTGCGGCCATAGCCAGTCATTGAGTGTGCCATGCGCCATTGTCCACATGACGCCAAATCCAGCGGCATCAGCACCTTTCCAAGGATCTCTTCCAATCAGACCTGGCAGTATGTAAAGTAGACAGAGCGCGATAATGCTCCAGCGTGGAAGGGCAATTGTTGCAGCGGCAGGCAGGCGGACTGGCTTCATAGTTTTTTATTTGATAAAACTTGATAAAACTCGATGATACAAAAAAGGC
>DLGN01000295.1 GCA_002482715.1 Oxalobacteraceae bacterium UBA7693 | reverse complement strand
TATTGCGTTATTGGACACCTACATCTATGACCGAGGAAAAACCATGAAGGGGATGAACATAGGCCAGGCAGCACAAGCTTCAGGTGTTAGTGCAAAAATGATTCGCTATTATGAAAGCATAGGATTGATACACGTTGCAGGGCGCACTGATGCCGGCTATCGGCAGTATGGAGAGAATGATGTACACACACTGCAATTTATCCGACGCGCACGTGATTTGGGATTTTCATTAGAGCGCATACAAACCTTGCTTGGCTTGTGGCGAGATCGTAGTCGGCAAAGTGCAGAGGTGAAGAAACTTGCTGGCGTATATATCGCCGAACTTGATGAGCAAATTCAAAAAATGCTGTTGATACGTCAGCAATTAGAACATCTGGCAAAGGCATGTCACGGAGATGAGCGACCAGATTGTCCGATACTTGATCGGCTGTCCGACGATACACATAAAGCCTGTCACTAAAGCACCAACTTCATGGTGTTTTAGTGAGCTAGTGATTGAGTGACCATCAATCGATGGCGATTAAGCTTTTGGATTGATTCTGACCAAAGTCGATTTACCGAATAAGCTTTCGATCAGATCGACTGCCAGAATTGCGGTTTGATTGCGTAAATCTAAAGCTGGATTGAGCTCAACCACATCTAATGAACCAAGTAAGCCTGTGTCTGCAATCATTTCCATGCACAGTTGCGCTTCGCGATAAGTCGGGCCGCCGAGAACCGCGGTGCCGACACCAGGTGCGATATCAGGATCAAGACAGTCAAGATCAAAACTCACGTGCAGATGGGTGTTCTGATCAATGCCTTCTAAGGCTTTCAACATCACCGCACGCATGCCATGTTCATCGATATAGCGCATATCAAAAACCGGAATACCCATATCATGAATAAACTGACGTTCACCGTCATCAACGCTACGAATACCGATTTGACGAATCTCATCTGCTTGTATCGCTGGTGTGTAGCCACCGTAAGCAATCAGTTGTTCTGGACCATGTCCCATCAAACACGCGACTGGCATGCCGTGAATATTACCGGTTGGGCTGATTGTGGATAAGTTGCTGTCTGCATGCGCATCAAACCATAAGACGCGTAATTTCTTACCAAGGTCCTTGCAATGTTTAGCGACCGCGCTAATAGAGCCAATTGCCAGACAGTGGTCACCACCTAACATCATAGGCATGTGACCAGACTGTAAGGCGCTGCTAACTTCGTTATAAACTGCCTGATTCCAATCAATCGCTTCATTTAAGTGGCGCAAACCATTAACTGGTGCCTGCCAAGGGTTTGCAGGACCATGCAGATTGCCGTGATCGATTACGGCTAAGTCTCTTGCTTCTAAAGCTTGAACTAGACCAGCGACGCGCAAGGCATCTGGCCCCATGCCTGCACCTTTAACGCTTGCGCCGACATCCGTAGGTGCACCTATGAGTGAGATGGTTTTCATTATTGAGCATTCGCTTTCAAAAGAGCTGATTGGATTAGGTGGTGCAATTTGTGTGCGAATAGTCGGCACACAAGCACATCAAATTCATGTCCATCGTCGCCAAACTCAATTGCTTGAGGGCGTTGATAAGGCTGAATTATAGAGCTAAATAGAAAATTTTTGATTTCGTAATTGTTGGATATAATCTATGAACGAGAAATTAAATTCCTAATGCGCCGATAATTCGTAATTTAATTCCTCTTTTATTATTTTATGTGGAATTTTTGAACTTAATGAGGCTGGAATGGATAATTACGATTTAAGTATATTGCGTCATTTGCAGGAAGATGGTCGCATCAGTAACTTACAGCTAGCCGAAAAAATTCACCTTTCGCCACCGCAAACCTTGCGTCGCGTTCGCGCCTTGGAAGAAGCGAATGTGATTCGTGCCTATACCGCGCAGGTTGCGCCAGAAGCGATTGGACTTGGCGTGATGGCATTTGTCAGCTTATCGCTTGATCGTGAGCAATACCGTAATGTGCGTGAAATTGAGCGTAATTTACGCGCTTTTCCCGATATTATTGAATGCCACACGATTTCGGGGGATTTTGATTATCTATTGAAGGTCGTCGCCAGTGATCTCAAGAGTTTGTCACAGTTTTTGACCGATAAATTAATGCAAGTGCAGGGCGTTGGCAATTTACGCTCGATGATCTGTATGGAAGAAATTAAGCCTGTCAGTGCATTGCCGATTCGTTAAGTTGTGCCATTGGACGCTTCTTAGACGTTTGAGAGATGTTTAGGAAACGCTCGAATCTGCGACTTCTGCAACGAATTGCAAATAAATCCTGACGTAGGTGATTGCCTGCGGGTAAAATGCCAATTTTGTACGAAATTGCGGCAAATTCTCGTCTGACTCACTAATCAGGGCGGCGGTGCTTGAAGCGGTTTTTTTAAAACTCATCTATAGGTGAACTTCATGTTAAAGAAAAATATTCTGGCTGCGGCCTTCGTTTTAGGTAGTGCATTAGTTAGTGCTCATGCGGCAGCACAGGTTTCTTATTTTGGTGGTTCTGTTGGACGTGCAAAATGGAATTTTGATTGTGCTGGTTCAACAAGCTGCCACACTGCAGCTGCTAGCTGGAAGCTGTATGGCGGTTATGAGTTCTCACCTAATTTCGGTGTTGAAGGTAGTTATATCTATTTAAATGAAGTCGGCGCAAGTGATTCCGCTCTGAAGGCGACTTTTAATGGTCGTGGTGCAGATTTGGCGGCTATTGTAAAAACGACGCCGATGAACAATTTTGTTGGTTTCGCTAAATTAGGCGTCGCGTTTATGAAAGGTGAGGTCGTTGCAAGTACATATAACTTCGCTGCATCTGAAACACACTATTCTGGACAGCCATTAATTTCATTGGGCGCTTTGTATTACGTCGATAAGAAAATCGCGATTCGCGCAGAAGTTGATCACCGTCGTGTCAAAGTTTCAGGCTTTACACAGACCACTTCTGGTGTAACTAACTTCTCGATTGGTGTGCAATCCGAGTTTTAAGTTCGCGTTACTAGCGTGAATTTTTCAAATCAAGATCTTATGATGGAAATTTGATGGACGTTCCGTGACCTAAAACGGTAGCAATAAGTGCTTCATACGTCGTTAAAAGCAGCCCGCGCGGCTGCTTTTTTCATGCCTATCTGATTTGTAGCTTTAGCTCAAAATTGTGCTAAGTGGTAGGACAATTTAAGTTATCTGGATTGACCAGATAACTTATTTTGGTGAACCAAAAATACATTTGGTAAGACCAATTGTTGTTTTTTGGACGATTCGAAGATAATTTTTTTATGCAATAAAAGTGCTTTTTTAGTGCAAATAAGATTATTTTTATTTGGAAATGTTTTTATATTTGGATGATGTTGGTGACTTTTAGTATTGTTTTGGTTGAAGTTGATGTATTTATGATTTTTTTAAAAACTAGTTGATCTTTCTCGGTGGAAGAGTTTTTGGTAAAAATTAATATTTTGATACCTCTGAAAGTTCTCGCGTTGGCTTGGCAAATACTTTTAGAATCGAATCAAAGTTAGAGAAGTCGAAAGATGTCGGGCTTGTTGCAGTACTTTTGGAGCGTCTGATCAGCGCCCGATAGTCTGCAGTAAAGCAAACAATATTTTCGCCATCTGACTCAATAAAAAATTATTCGAGACCAAAGGATGAAT
>DLGN01000024.1 GCA_002482715.1 Oxalobacteraceae bacterium UBA7693 | reverse complement strand
CATCATGGGAATGACTGGCGCAGGTGGAGGCGTGCTTTCTATTCCTATACTTCTCTTTGCTCAGCAGCTGTCAGTTCAACAGGCTGCACCAATCGGATTGTTGGCGGTTGGCTTAAGTGCGCTCCTCGGCGCGGGATTTGGCGGGCGTGAAGGGATAGTTCGATATCGTGCCGTCGCGCTTATTGGCGGCATGGGAATGATCATGGCTCCGGTGGGAATGCTCATTACCAGATATTTGCCAAGTAGGCCATTGATGATCATGTTTGCGCTGGTTTTGCTCATTGCAGCTTGGCGAGTTGTACACCAACAGCGTGAGAGTATCGCTGCGATGAGCGCATTTGTTTGTAAGATCAATCCAGTATCCAAGCGTTTACATTGGTCGACGCCGTGTGTGAAGGTACTCGCCTCAATTGGTGCGATCTCAGGCGGAATGAGTGGTTTATTAGGAGTGGGTGGTGGCGTCGTCATTGTCCCAGCTCTGAGCCACTATTCCAATTTGAACTTACGCAGCATACAAGCGACATCACTTGCCGTAATAGGTTTGGTTTCACTTAGTGCGGTATTGGCAGCCGTGGCAAGTGGTCGGGTAATTTGGGCAATCGCTATACCATTTGCACTAGGCGCGATGTCCTCATTAACGTTGACGCAAAAAGTCGCGAAAGGCATCAACACAAGTTATCGTCAATTAGCTTTTGCTTGTCTGGCGATCGTGGTTTCAGTGTTGATGTTGATAAAATCTGCGACAGTGTAAATCCCTCGAGCAGCTAGCCATTGCGCATCGGTGGCACATCTTGAAAAATATAGCTCTTCGGAGCGTATTTTTTTGAATAATTCACCTACATTCTTGTTCTTTTCAGCGCGGGTATAAAACTGCGATTAACTTATCCCTTTGCCGTTGCAGCGCCGGTTAATATTGCACAAGCTCATATTAATCATGCGGCAGCCTGACAAGGTGCGCCAGCGACACGATATAAAGGACATTAAGGTGCTTAAATGAGACAAAAATCTGAATCATCTCGCTGAAATTCTACAGGTCAGGTATTTTTCAGATATTGCACATGCTTGATTGAAAAAATATGGAATTGAAATTAAAAGATCTGACTCAAAATCGCCAAATTGCGCATTTGATCGCCTCGCTGGATAAACCCAATTTCTGGATGTTATTGGTGCGGACTATCAAGACCCATATTGATTTTGATAATTGGGTCGTGCTGCGTTTTTCGGACAACGAAAAACCTGTTGTGTATGTCGAGAATCCTATGGAAGATGGTACGGCTGATTTGTTGTTTCAAGACTATTTGAATGGTTTGTATGTGTTCGACCCTTTTTTCATTGCGAGTCGCAATCAACATCAATCAGGGATGTTTTTACTTGATGAAGTGGCTCCAGAGAGTTTTACAAGCACAGACTACTATCGACTGTATTTTCAAAGAAACATAGTGGCAGATGAAATTCAATTTAATTATGCGAGTGACCATCGACAAACACTCTGTTTTTCAATCGGGCGCGGCACTAAGTTTAGTGCAGATGAAATCGCCTTCCTTTCGGTTATCTCTAGCTGGGTCATTGCACTGATGCAGCAGCGCGAGCATTTTGAGATGCCGAGTGAAGGACAGCCTTCGGTAAAAAGTGAAACCAACTGGAGGGACGGCGTAGAAAAAGCGATCAGTAAAGTGAAGGGGCCAAAATTGACTTCTAGGGAAGTCGAAATTGGGCAACTGATGATGAGTGGATATTCGTCGAAAAATATCGCTGCGAAATTGAATATTTCAATTGAAACAGTGCGGGCGCATAAGAAACATATTTACACGAAGCTTGAAATTAATTCGCAATCAGAGTTGTTCGCTATCTTTTATCAAGCGCAAAAAAATCAAGGTGCCAGCGAGTCTATCTAAGCGGATGGATCGCCGGCACTTTGCTGCTTAGCTAGGCTTTTGAATTTCACCAAGTGAATCTAAATATTGATTGATTTCAATAGAGTCTTGCGCTTGAGAGAAATCGACAGGGCGATCCCGGTAGCTTTTTAATGGTTGCCCCAGCTGCATGAGCCCACGTTGACGTTCTCTCCTGACTCTCGCGAAATTAAGTTCGACCGGAATAATTTCGCGCCCAACGCCAGCTTGGTGAACCACATCTCCAGCGGGTCCAACGATGATAGACTGACCATTGCCACACTCCCCAATTCCATTTACATCAATGAAGTAACATTGATTAATGGCGGCGTTGGTGCGGGCGATGGTCAATTCGATTTCTCTATCTATCGTGTCTGTCATGGTCGGCTGCAAAATGACTTCCGCACCCATCATCGCTAAGGTGCGAGTGGTTTCTGGGAACCATTTGTCGTAACAGATCGACACACCAAATCGACCAACATCCGGTACATCAAATACGCAAAATTCATTGCCAGCAGTGACACCACTCTCATACGGAAGAAACGGAAACATTTTTCGATATCGGGTGACCACCACACCATCAGGATTAATGACAGGACTTGTGTTGTAAATATTGTCTCCGTCTTGTTCATAAATGGAACCAGGGATTAACCAGATTTTGTATGCGGCTGCCATTTCACAAAAAGCTTTTTCTATCGCGCCTCCTTGAACTTGCGCATGCGATTTTGAAGGTCCCATCGCACATAGCTCACTGAAAATAATCATTTTTACTGAAGGAAAGCGTTTAACGATCGCGTCTAATTGTTGGCGCATATTCGCCATATTATCGGCATTAGCTGGGACTGGCATTTGAACTGCGGCGATAGTGAAGAAGGCCATTTCTAATTTTCTCTCTTTTATTGAAAAACGATACCTTGATAAAGGTAAAACTATTGGTTTTAAAGTTTGCCTATGTTGCCTGCATGTGATCAGGCAATGTCGGCGCCATTTAACACATACTGCGAATTTTATTTAATTCCAAAAGTGTGGTTTTAAAGCCATACTCTTTATTGTCACTAATGAAGTAGTACACCATGTTGTTCGGCAGAAGTACTACACCTATGCCGCCATATCCTGACATGTAGGGAATCCATTTTTCACTTGCACAGATGGCCGCCCCTGCATCCGTACTGGCGGCATTCCATGCCCAGAAGCCATGTTGGTATTTGGAATTAACTCCACCCGCATCGAGTCCATGATTGGCTGTTTTCTGCATTGCTTCGTCATATAAACGCGTATCCAACATGGCAGTGCCATTAATCATGGCCTTATCTTTATTTAAGAATTCCCCAATTTTGACGATGTCATCGTGATGAAATGTCAGACCATAACCAGTAAAGGGATAGGCAGCATGGTCTATTGTTCGTGCTGTTGTATAGGTAGTTGGACTCATTTTTAAAGGCTTCCATAAGTCCTCCACCAACATATCGGTATAGAAATCTTTCGTACGACCGGCTAGAGATTTATATATGGTATTTAATGCTGATCCTAAAAGAAAAGTATCCGACGTGTGATAAACCCATAATGATCCTGGCGCACTGCTGCGAGGATATGCACATGCATGGGTCGCCTTTTTTAAATACGTATCGACCATGAAAAAATTGCTTAATGCAGCAGTGGAACCTTCATCGACCTCATAAGCACTGGAAGCATAGTTACCCGTTGCCATGTCTAGTGCATTTAAAAGAGTGACATCGGACCATTGAGTGCCCGAACATTTACGAACGAGGTTTTTTATTTTTAATGTTGACTGCGATCCCTTGTATTTTTTCTCTAATCGCATTAGGCCAAGAGAACCGGCAACTGATTTTGATACTGAATACGAAGGTAAATCTAAGACCTCGCAGTAAGGATATGTCCCAGAACGCGTATTACAACCACCTACATAATTTGTTCCGTCTACTGCGACACCAAAAACTGTCTGGAAAGACGCGCTTTGCTCACTACCAATATTGGCGATATTAAGGCCAGCTTCAGGATAATCCACTGCCAACTGTGAAATTGGTTTTACTGGCATACGTGCTGCAACTTCCGCCTCATATGCCTTGATCAAATTAATTGCGCCACTAATCGGTTTCGGAGTGTAAGTTGCATCGCTCAAACCCCACATATTGAATTGAAAATATTGGCAGGTTTCACTCGCAATTTGATACGCCACTTTGCTAATACTACCGTCGTCTTTAAAAAGAAAACTGAGTACTCCGTTATGGGTGCAATTTTCGCCATTTTCTTGTAAGGAAAATGGTAAGGCGACGCGAGAGTAACCGTAATCACCGGTTTCCTTCCAAACCCGTCCAGGTTCTAAAATGTAGTACCAATCCGCATGGGTAGTGGAAAGTAAACCACGTTTTACCGGAAAGATATGAGTACCATCTTGAATAAATTGATAAGAGAACGCAGGAAGTTGCGTTGGATTCGTATAAGTGGATTTTAAATTTGTACCAATTTCGACAAAGCTGGCACGCTTATTCATATTCTTTAAGGTGAGCGTTCCCTGAAAGATGTGCTCGGGATTTGCCGCATTAGACGGAACTGCAAATGCACTGTAGTCATTCAAAGTTGCAGTATTGCCCATCAGATTGCTGTGAGTGAGCGCAGTTCTCGACACCGCACCTGAGCCAGACAGTGGGGCATATTGTGCGAGAGATGTCGTCGTTATCAGCGTGCACAGCGCCGTACTGATAATTTTTATAAGATGTTTCATCGGGTCTCCAGTATGTATAGTGAGAAGTTGAGAATCGGTTTCGTGAATTTTTGCAAATCTCACTTTCAATCAACTATTTCTTACCCAGAGAGAATGTAAGTTAATTTTGATGTTAATCACAATTCCCTAAACGAGGTAACCCTATCTGGGAATTGACCGTGTTATTTGAATCGCTGATAGTACAACTCACTTAGCAAGGATTTAGCTTGCGATCACGAGATCAACAACACGCATCGAGTATCCTCGAGCATAAACTGGAGAAAGTAGTTATGAACAAAAATATTCAATTGAAGCAGAAAGCCATTGTATCGGCAGTTGCCATGACCATAGCC
>DLGN01000154.1:4254-4765 GCA_002482715.1 Oxalobacteraceae bacterium UBA7693 | reverse complement strand
ATCATGTGCAACTTCGCGCACTTCATGAATCTTGATTTTGCGTAAGATTGCAGCGGATGTCAGTAGCAAGATGGCATCTGCAAGTAGCGCGAGTGGCGCACCCAGCAACTTGATTAAGGCACCAGCAGTCGCGGGGCCAGCAACTTCTGAGCCAGAAGTTGCCAATGCATTTTTCGCATGAGCTTCAATCAGACGTTCGCGTGGCACAATTTGCGTTAGTACAATTTGCGCCGCTGTACCTGCTGTGGTGTTAACCGCGCCGATAAAAAAACCGACGACGTATAGCCAAGGCATGTTGAGATAGCCAAGCCACCACGCGACAGGAACACTGGCGACGGCGAGTGAAATGGCAAGTTCGCCAGTAATGTAGACGGGTAATTTTCGTACGCGGTCTAGCCAGACTCCTGAGGGGAGAGATAATAATACATAGGGAAAAATTTCCATGAAGGTCAGTAATCCCATTTGTGTTGGAGTCGCATGCAGTAGCACAGCCGCAGTTAACGGTAAGGCT
>DLGN01000154.1:230-4244 GCA_002482715.1 Oxalobacteraceae bacterium UBA7693 | reverse complement strand
TTTGTGCACCAAATGAGCTGATCAAGATAGACGTCCATAATCGACGATAGACAAAATCACGTAGTAAATCGTTGGCTGGGACGAGTTTATTCAGTCTGAGGAGCCAGCTTTGTAGGTAGTTTGCTTGCGGAGATTGTTGCATGCTAAGACCAAATTTGAAAAGAATGGCTAAGAGTTATTCTTGGTCGCTACCCGTCCTTATGACTTGTTACGACTACGCAGATTACAATAGCAAATGTCAGACACCATGTCATGCTTTTGCTGTTTGAAGTGAATGCTTGAGTAGCGGAATGATCCAGAAGTTCCCGCGCTCGAAGAAAACAATTGTTAATACCTGAGTTAATACCAGACCATAGAAAGCCTAGAGAGCCATATGTTAGCAGAACCCATCGTGATGATTGACTTTGAAACCACCGGCATGAGTCCTGATCAAGGTGATCGCATCACTGAAGTCGCTGCGTTGCGAATACAGGGCGGTGAAATTGTCGATCGTTATGTCACACTGATTAATTGTAATGTCAGAATCCCTGCCTTCATTACGCAATTGACTGGCATTACGCAAGCAATGGTCAATCAGGCGCCCTCTGTAACTGAGGTAATGCCAGCACTCTTGGACTTTATCGGTGGTGATTACTTAGCCGCGCACAATGCCAGTTTTGATGAGAAATTTTTGTTTGCAGAAGCCCAGCGTTTGGGCTTAAGCACGCGCCACCGAGGTACGATTTGTTCCGTGAAATTGGCGCGACGAGTTTTGCCTGGCAAGTCGAGTTATTCTTTGGGCCCGTTAGCGGCAGATTTAGGATTGCGCTTTAAAGGCAAGGCGCATAGAGCCGAGGCCGATGCGGAGGTAGCAGCGAACTTATTATTGCATATTGCGTCTCACCTCCAGCATCAGCATCAAGTACCGATTGTCTACCCAGCTTTGTTTGGTCAAATTAATAAACTGGCTGCAGCAAAAGTTCCTGCATTCTTACATGAGCATGTGCAAGGTGCGCATGCAAAGCTTTCGACTAAAGTAAAGCGGTCTGCAGGAGTAAACACCGTACGCTATCGGCATTACAAAGGTGGTATCTATGAATTGGTTTGTGAGGCAACTCAGGAAGCGGATTTGCAGCCAGCAATTGTGTATCGCGCACCCGATGGTAGTTTGTGGATTAGGCCGAAGTCGGTATTTTTTGAAATGATTACTGTTGCCGGAAAAGTGGTGCAACGGTTCACTGAAATTGAATAAAAAGTGTCATTTTTCGTTGTCGCTCCATGCCGTTGACTTCACTTCAACGTGAGAAAAATAAGAGAAAATACAATTTATGGATAGCATTGATTTAGAAGTTTTAAAAACTTGTGAACAGTGGTTACAGGCTGGTCAGCGTTGTGAATTAGTTACGGTGGTGAAGACATGGGGATCAAGCCCTAGACCAGAGGGCGCGATGCTGGCGATTGCCGAAAATGGGCAGGTAGTTGGATCTGTTTCGGGCGGATGTATTGAAGATGACCTGATCGCTCGGGTGCAAAGAGAAGGATGCGTGCGGCAATTGCCTGAGATCGTGACCTACGGTATTACCGCAGATGAGGCGCACCGATTCGGCTTGCCATGTGGTGGCACCATACAATTGGCGATTGAGCCATTATTTGCAGATAGTGTAGATGGTGCAGATAGTCAGATAAGTGCGCTATTGGCACGCTTGTCGCGGCATGAACTAGTGGCCCGTGAATTGAATTTACAAGATGGCTCAGTGGTATTGCGTCAAGCGGAAACGAATGAAGTGCTCACGATCAGCGAAACGCATTTAAGGACTATCCACGGGCCGCGTTGGCGCTTGTTGATCATTGGTGCCGGACAGTTATCAAGATTCTTGGCAAGTATTGCGCTTGGTATGGATTATCAAGTGACGGTCTGCGATCCTCGTGAAGAATATCGTGAGGGCTGGCAAGTTGAAGGCGTGCAATTGGTTCACGAGATGCCAGATGATACGGTGATCGCGATGCAACTGGATTCTCGCAGTGCCGTAGTAGCATTGACTCATGACCCCAAATTAGACGACATGGCCTTAATGGAAGCCTTAAGGTCTCCAGCGTTTTACGTGGGGGCAATCGGCTCCCGAGTCAATAATGCTAAGCGCAAGCAACGCCTGTTGGAGCTCGATTTGAGTGCAGCGCAGATCGATCAACTACATGGGCCTATTGGTTTGTACATTGGTAGTAAAACCCCAGCAGAAATTGCGATTTCAATTTTGGCAGAAATGACAGCGATTAAAAATAAAGTGCCAGTCATCAAAGAAAATCAAATTGCGTTTGCGAAACAACAGGCAGGCAGCGAGAATCTTGGCGGTTGCAGCGTTTGAAAATCAAGATTTCCATGGAAAATGCCTTTACAAAGGCGATTCTTAAGCTAGTTTTGACGTAAAATTCAGACTTACGAAAAAAACTAAGAAAGCACAAATTATCATGAGCATTAAGTCAGATAAATGGATACGCCGCATGGCAGAACAGCATGGCATGATTGAGCCGTTTGCTCCTGATCAGGTGCGCCATGAAAATGGCCAGAAAATTGTTAGCTACGGCACGTCATCTTATGGCTACGATATTCGTTGCGCAGATGAATTTAAGATTTTTACGAATATCAACAGCACGATCGTCGATCCCAAGAATTTTGATGAAAAATCTTTTGTCGATTTCAAAGGCGATGTCTGTATTATTCCGCCAAATTCTTTTGCTTTGGCACGCACCATCGAGTACTTCCGTATTCCCCGCAGTGTATTAACGATTTGCCTCGGTAAATCAACTTATGCACGTTGCGGCATTATCGTGAATGTCACGCCGTTTGAACCAGAGTGGGAAGGTTATGTGACCTTGGAATTTTCTAATACAACACCACTGCCAGCAAAGATTTATGCGGGTGAAGGATGTGCGCAGGTTTTGTTCTTTGAAAGCGATGAAATTTGCGAAACCTCTTACAAGGACCGCGGAGGTAAATATCAAGGGCAGGTGGGTGTGACGCTACCAAAGACGTAATAGCGAGGTAGCCGCTACTAAATCATATCTGATCCCTGTGTAATCTGGGTTTTGAATAAAAAAGCAGTGTCAGCGCATGTGCTTGATGCTGCTTTAACATCTGCTTTAACATCTGCTTTAAATAAATCCTAGATTTCGATTGCTAAAATTAACGATATTCGGGAAGACATCATTAATTTGGCTAGGGCTGAGTCCAAACCAAGTCCCCAAAGTCGCGCCATATTGATCTACTGAAAATTGTGGCAATAGACTGCCGGAACCTACATCTAATGTATGTTTTAAACCCGTGACAGGGAATGTGCCGTAGATGTTCTTTCCTTTTACTGCACCGCCGACAATAAAGTGGTGCGATCCCCAGCCGTGATCTGTGCCATCGCCGTTGCTGGTAAATGTGCGCCCGAAATCGGACGCCGTAAACAAGCTAACTTGCTGACGCAAGTCAGTCCCCATCACATTTGCCATCGTTGTATCAAAGTAGGCGATCGCATGAGACACTCGAGCCAATAAATCTGCTTGTAGTGTGCGTTGCGAATCGTGCGTGTCGAAACCACCCAAGCTAACAAAAAATACCTGGCGTTTAGCACCTAATGCATTGCGCCCAGCAATAATTCTGGCAACCGTTTGTAGTTGAACCGCTAGGGCATTGTTAGCTAGTGCTCCGGTATTTGGATTCGTATATTGGCTAGGATTAGGAATTCCCGTAGGGCCAGCCGCAGCCATCGCTGGCGCTAACATGCTCTGCGCGGCGATCGCCCGACTAGTTGTTGCTGCGTGCTCTTTTTGAAAATAATTATTAGTGTCGCTACTAATGATATTGCGCAAGGTGCTGCCTGCCATGGTGGAACCATACAAACTAGCAGTTAAACCGGCGATTGCGACTGCGCCTGACGAACCGACTTGATATTGTTTAATAGTTCTGCCAGATAAAAACACGGCATTTCCAGATGCTGAAATCGCTGTGAAAATAGGATTACTATTATTTGCCGCAAGTAGATCCCCCAT
>DLGN01000154.1:0-188 GCA_002482715.1 Oxalobacteraceae bacterium UBA7693 | reverse complement strand
CCCCCCAGCCATAAGCAGCACCTTCAGGCGCATATGCTTGCCACAGAGATTGTTGGTCATTGTGCGAGAATAGTTTGGGCGGTAAGGGAACACTGGCGGCTTTATATTGCGTCAGTGTAGTTGGGGTTAGGAGCGGACCGACATTCGCAATAAAAAAACTCATCAGCATCATCAATAGCTTGAGCAAT
>DLGN01000111.1:2014-2610 GCA_002482715.1 Oxalobacteraceae bacterium UBA7693 | reverse complement strand
GGCAATCAATATTCGCGCTTTAGAATCCATCATCGTTCCCAATGAACAGATTGATCGTGGCGCTGTGCCTCATGAAGCACAGCGCCACGATCAATCTGTTCATTGGGAACGATGATGGATTCTAAAGCGCGAATATTGATTGCCCATAAATGTCCGGCCTGCACGACGACGTAGATATCTCTATCATGAATGTGCGCTTTCTTATCTCGCTCCTCCACTTCACTTAAGGAACTCATAGGACATGAATGAATTAATTCTGCACCATTGAGAATGAATATTTGCTGTCCATCATCCACGTGGCAAATGCCTGCCAGTCCGGGGTGATTTGGGAACCCGGCACTTTCAGGTGTTTGCATTTGATGTGAACTGATTTGGCCAACTTGACGAACACCACCGACCGGTAAAGCAACACAACGACCCTGATGCATTAACACTACTAGTAGTTCCGTCGCATTTACTTCGTCATTAAGCTCAGCAAAGCCTAGGCTGGACAGTGGTGCTAACACTGGAACATCACGTCCTCGCCATTTGGTCATACCTAGCCAACTAGCATCTGAACCTAATATCTTTTGTATCAAAGGCATAGGTAAGACTGC
>DLGN01000111.1:0-1993 GCA_002482715.1 Oxalobacteraceae bacterium UBA7693 | reverse complement strand
AGCAACTTCTCGCGTATTAATCGCGATGACGCGTGACCCTATCGCAAAGCTGGCAAAAGTTTTGTGCTGCAATAAGTGATCTTGAACGAAGCCCTCTGTTTGCACATGTATGGCAGCCACTGTTTCGGTCGAGATATCTGAAACTTGCGTTCCGACCTCACGCATGCCTCCCCAGATTTGGCAAAGTGTCAGTAAAGCGGGTACATCTACCAGACCTAGTGTGCGATATTGTTCATTGGTATGTTGACCCATCTGATCAATTGTCTGTGCAGGAATTTTGACACTGCTATGAAAAATCTCTTGAGAATCATTCGCATGTATAAGTCGCAGTAGTTGATCTGAACCAAGTTGATGCAAGCCTTCAACCGCGTCAATCGAAATGCCTATCCATTGGTTTTCATTTTGCAATAACAATACTTGCTGAGGTAAACGCTGTGACTCTCCAGGCCATGGCAACCAACGACGTAAATCAACTAGAGGAATTATTCTTTCACGATACACAAACGTGCCATCGATCGCATCGTCCCGCCGGGGAATCAGCGTAATCTCTGTAGGCCGTTGAATCGCCTGGATTACGTACTCAAGTGGGATCGCAAATTGCAAGTCATTTAGACTGCAGACAATCACATTTTGGATGACTTTCGTTTCAGCGGAGGTCATCGTTAATGCCGACATGATTACAAATACTCCGTCGTTTGATTTAACTCATTCAGCAGTGTAGACACATTTCTGGTGGCCGCCGCTTGCTCAGACGTAGCGGTGTAAATCAAGGAAATGGAATCGGTAGTACTCGACATGGAATCCAAAATTTTTGAAAAAGATCCGCTTACTTGCTCGGTCAAACGGCCACCTTCGTCCACTCTATTGACGGTTTGAGTAATTAGTTTGGCGATCTCTCGTGCAGCCATGGTTGATTTTTCTGCGAGTTTTCTCACCTCGTCTGCCACCACGGAAAACCCCAAGCCTTGCTCACCCGCGCGAGCTGCTTCAATTGCTGCGTTAAAGGCTAGCAAGTTGGTTTGATTCGCGATATTGGCGATGGTATTGATAATCTCATTGATGTCATTTGATGATTGTTGAATCGCCATAATGGTGTCTTGTGAGCGTCGTAACACTTCGCTGCCATCAACCGCATGTTGTTGGGTTTTTTCGGCTAAATCATTTGAATGCTCGGAGCTTTTCGCAATGCTATCAATCGATGTGCTTAATTCATCGAGTATTTTAGTGATGAGCTCAACCTTTTCGCGTATCGTGTGCTCGCGTTGTACCTGATCGCTAATATCCATCGCATATTTCACAACTTTATATGGCTTACCATGCAAATTGAGAATGGGATTATAAGTAGCCTGTATCCACACTTCGGCATCATGTTTGCCAAGACGTTTAAAGCGCCCACTCTTATACTGGCCTTCTCCAAGATCCGCCCAAAAATTACGGTACGCTGCCGATTTCACCAATTCAGTATCGCAGAATATTTTGTGGTGTTGACCAATCACTTCATCAGACGTGTAACCCATCGTACGCAGGAAATTGCTATTGGCCGATAACACATTACCTTTCAAATCAAATTCGATTACCGCCTGTGAGCGCGAAATCGCCGCGAGCTTGCCTTCAAATTCAGATTGCTGCAATCGTTGAGTTGTAATGTTGGTCGCGAACTTCACTACTTTATAAGGTTTACCGGCAGTGTCGAAAACAGGATTGTAGGAGGCTTGTATCCAGACCTCGTTACCATGCGCATCGATTCTGCGATAAGTCCCAGCGTTGAATTCACCGCGACTTAGTCTGTCCCAAAACGCCAAGTATTCTGATGAACTTGCCTCTTCTCTGGTGCAGAATAGGCGATGGTGTTGTCCTACAATATCTTCCGTCTTATAAGAAAAAATATCCAAGAAATTTTTATTCGCTGCCAGAACTTTTCCATCGAGGGAAAAGTTCTGGCAGCGAATAAAAATTTCTTGGATATTTTTTCTTATAAGACGGAAGATATTGT
>DLGN01000290.1 GCA_002482715.1 Oxalobacteraceae bacterium UBA7693 | reverse complement strand
CTATGGTATTTTTTCAGGTCGAAAATGGTGAGAAATTGTATGCCCTAAAGTGATTGCTTTCATGGAAAAGCACGCTTAATCTTCGAGAAATACTTGCACCAAAGAGCAGCTTCGGCTGCTCTTTTTTATTTGCATAAAAGTCAATTAGCCCAAGACTTTAATCTACGTTATACTCAATCCTTTCCGTAAACCAAAATTGATCGAACACAATAGCAAGAACCACATTCGTTCTTGATGATTGTTTCATCATTTTTTGATAATTCATGAAAAAATTTAGTGCTCTTTTTGTTTCTATCGCATTCGGACTTTGCTGGTCTAATGTGCACGCACAATCAGAAACGCCAGCGGAAAGCTCTACAACTTTTTCCGCTTTAAAAGACTTACGAGATCGCACCTCCGATCTCACCATCAATGCGATGAGCCTGCTTGGCATTAAATATAAACGCGGTGGTGACAGTCCAGAAAATGGCTTGGATTGCAGCGGTTTTGTGCGATTCGTATTTAGAAATTCAAGCGAGACAGAACTTCCAAGAACGGCAAAAGAAATTAGTAACAAAGGTGATAAGGTTGCGCCAAAAGACATTAAGCCCGGAGACCTTGTGTTCTTTAATACACTAAAGAAAAGCTTCTCCCATGTTGGGATCTATTTAGGGGATAGCAAGTTTATCCACGCACCATCTGCGGGTGGCAAGGTGCGGATAGAGAGTATGAATGTCGCGTATTGGAAAAAACGGTTTAACGGTGCACGAAGAATTAACGAAGACGAAGTCAAAAATTAAGTTTTACTTCTCTTGAAATGCCCTAATTTTCTCTTTCAACTCAGGAATTATCGCATTTGCAGCACGCTCCCCAGCCAAAATGGCAAGATTGCGACCGTTGAAATCATTCCCCTTCATACTGGGAAGATCAGGCTTGATCACCACATCAGCGTTTTTCAACTCAAACTGATTCAAACTTTGTCCCATAATAGTAAAAGTTTGCATCAGAATTTCTAAAGAGCTGCTCGCGGCTTGCCCTTCTGGCGCAGACGAAATATTCACTGCGATAACAATATCTGCTCCCATATCACGCGCAAACCGAACTGGCACAGGCGAAACTAATCCGCCATCAACATAATATCGATCATTGATTTTCACCGGTTGAAAAACGCCGGGCACGGAGGATGATGCGCGTACAGCTAAGCCTGTATTCCCTCTCTGAAAAAGAATAGGCGTACCAGTATTTAAGTCAGTAGCAACAGCACCAAAAGGTTTCTTTAATTTTTCAATTGAGGATTGCCCCACCATGCGATTCACATAATGTTGTAATGCCTCACCTTTAAGAACGCCACTACTTTTAGAGAAGAATGGCAAAGACCAATCGGAAATTGTCGCCTCATCCATATCTAATGCCATTTTCTGCAAAGCGAATCCATTATTACCCGCAGCATACATAGCACCGACCACACTTCCAGCACTGGTTCCCACAATTAAATCAGGAAATATTCCTTGCGCTTCCAGCACTTTAATCACGCCGATATGCGCAAATCCTCGAGCAGCTCCACCACCCAAAGCCAAGCCAATACGCACTGGCTTGAGCACTTTCGGTACGGGGGATAACTCAATCTTCGCTGGCAATTTTGGCACAGACACTGGAACAGGTGCTGGACTCGCACATCCCAAAAGTATTAATGCAGTAAACCATAGAAAAACAGCCTGACTTGAATAGACAGTGAGCAACTTGCGCATAAATAAAAAATGGAATTTTGAGATGGTCGTTTCCTGCACTGAAAGTACTAAGGAAAGAGAAATATCGGTAGAGAAAAAGAATCGCTAAATTGGCGGAAGCGGTGAGATTCGAACTCACGAAGGGCTCTCACCCTCGCTAGTTTTCAAGACTAGTGCCTTCAACCGCTCGGCCACACTTCCGTCTTTAGCAACTAAGGAGATAAGCTGCTTTCACAACCAATCTTCTAAGCCCAAGATTATATCTGAATTTTAAAAATTTAGGCAGATTTTTGTAATTTTTGTGCGAGATACTTTCAGAATACTACCCAGATCAAAATATGATCGACGGTAAGCTAATTTTTTTTGAAATCAAGTCAGAAAAAACATCGACATTTAAAGGGCGTGAAAATAAATAGCCTTGAATTTCATCGCAACCCATTTTTTGCAAGAAAGCGAACTGCTCTCTATTTTCAACGCCCTCAGCAATAACGCGATGCTTCATTTGCTTCGCCATGCTAATAATCGCGCTGGCGATCGCACAATCATCGATATCATCAGGAATACCTTGGATAAAAGAGCGATCAATTTTTAACGTATCTATCGGAAACTTCTTCAAATACGACAAACTAGAATAACCAGTACCAAAATCATCTAAAGCCAGCTTAACGCCTTGTGCGGTAATCTCCGACATAATTTTCACAACGCCATCAGCATTTTGCATCAACATGCTTTCGGTTATTTCTAACTCCAACCAATGTGGTGAAATTTGGTGTCGTGCCAATGCTTGCTTCACACGTTCCGCCAGAGAATCTGTAAATTCTTTAGCCGACACATTGACTGCTATGCGAAATGGCGCAATACCCGCATCTTGCCAAATCTTGGCCTGAGCACATGCGGTATCGAGTACCCACGCATCAATTTGCAAAATGAGATTCGTCTCCTCGGCGACCGAAATGAACTCGATGGGCGAAATAATCCCATCTTTCGGATGAGCCCAACGAATCAACGCTTCGGCACCCAGCACTTGGCCAGTATGAATATCGACCTTAGGTTGATATAAAAGGAAAAATTCATCTCGCTGCAACGCACGCCGCATTCCAGACTCAAGATAAAGACGACCAGCAATTAAACGATTCATCTCAACGTCGTAAAAAGCATAACTACCGCTGGCTTTTTCACTTTGTCGTTTTGCCTTAAACATGGCGATATCTGCTTTTTGCAGAAGTTCTTCGGCATCACTACCATCTTGCGGATAGATGCTAATACCAATACTGGCACCAAGGCGCAACTCATGACCATCAATCTGAAAAACCGATTCCAGTGTAGCCAACATTTTTTGCGCCACCAAACCAGTATGAAAGTGCTGCTTAACATCGTGCAATGCAACCGCAAATTCATCACTTCCCAAACGCGCAATGACATCATTCTCACGCAGTGCAGAGCGAAAACGTTCAGCAACCTGTCTTAACAACAGATCTCCAATTCGATGTCCTAGTGTGTCATTAATTGGCTTAAACCGATTTAAATCAATGAACATCACAGAAATGGACACATCATTTCTTTGCCCCTGCTGCAAAGCGTTATCGATTAGTTTTTTAAATAAAGTGCGGTTTGGCAAATCAGTGAGAGGATCGTAATACGCCAAATGATTGATTTTTTCCTCTGAACGTTTTCTTTCCGTGATATCGCTCAAATAACCAATCATTCCAATTGGCTGGGACTTTTCGTCATAGAGCGTAGACAAACTCAAACTAGCCCAGAATATCTCACCAGTTTTTTTGCGACGGCGCACTTCCATCTCGCGCCCACCACGCTCCAAAAAAATATCGTAATTTAAGCCATCTTCTTCATCAGCATCATAAAGAAATAAGATATTTTCGCCAATTGCCTCTTGCGCGGCATATCCAAACAGACGCTCCGCCCCCAAATTCCAACTCAAAATAAAACCAGCGAGATCCATCGTAATAACAGATTCGTGAATTTGATCAAGTATTTGAGTGTGTATCGATTGTGCTCGTATTGCGGCATCAAATCGTGCATGCAGCGCTAACCTAGAATTAAATAGCTTTGCAGTCATCGAAGTCAGGAAATTGAGTTTTTCCAGATCATCTTCAGAAATATGGCCATGCTTACCTGAAAGAACATAATAATGTTCTGCATAAATTTGCCGACAAATTACATCATTTGAACCTGGTATTTGTTTGGTAAATTTCAGGTCTGATTCAATAAAAATCAACTGCCCGACTCGACTGACTGCCCGATTGACTGCATCAACTAACTCATCATCTGCGTAACATAAAATCGCCTCGCAAAGCTCGCTACCGATTGAAAATTCATGTTGCAAATCAAGCGAGGGACGCATCACATATCCTGACAAACTTGATTGACCCAAGCATATGCATGGATCAAATGATTGTAGTAACTTTCAACCGAAAGCTCGCAAGTGTTCATCGTTGCAGCATACTCCTCGGATATCAAACGATCAGAGGCTTCCACTAGTCGCAAACATTCACCGAGAGAACCATTCTTTTCAATTAATGCGTTGCGCACCTCATCAGACAAACTAAGTGGTTTAACAATTTCCCACAACGGACAGGCAAACAACAAATCCAATAAAGAGAACATACCAACCATGAATGCAGCATCTTGCGCATCTCGATCGCCACCTTGCTCGCGACACATCGCTTCCATCATACTTGCCCGATAGGCTGCTCGCAGCATCAAGGGATTCAAACTCGTTCCTTGTCCACTTTGACGAGCATAAAGGAGCAATTGCAACCACCGCTGTAACTGTCGGCGCCCCAACAGGTTAATCGCCTGCACAAAACTATTCACTGTGACAGTCTGTGCGAACGCAGCAGAACTCACTAACTTAAACAACATATAAGATAAGCTTGGATCTTGTTTAAAGAGGCTTTCTAATTCTTTCGCATCAGCATCCTTCGACACCAAACCCAACAATTTCAAGAGACGCGACCTGGC
>DLGN01000121.1 GCA_002482715.1 Oxalobacteraceae bacterium UBA7693 | reverse complement strand
AAGGCCGTGGATTCGCCGTAGTCGCTTCCGAAGTCAGAAGTCTGGCGCAACGATCAGCGGGTGCGGCAAAAGAAATCAAGGAACTAATTAACGACTCGGTTGCCAAAGTGGACGATGGTTCGCGTTTGGTTGATGACGCTGGTAACGCCATGGATGAAATTGTCTCATCAGTCAAAACTCTGGCAGATATTATGGCTGAGATTACCGCTGCGAGTCAGGAACAAAGTGCAGGAATTGAAGAAGTCAATTTAGCGATTACCCATATCGATGAAATGACACAACAAAATGCGGCGCTGGTAGAACAGGCGGCAGCGGCAGCAGAAAGCATGCAAGAACAAGCCCAAGCATTATCACAAGCGGTGGCAGTATTTAAATTGCACCCGGCTCAGTATGCAGGCGCTAAGCCAGTACAAAAACATTTGGCGCTACGAGCCTAAACCAAGAAGTTAAATTTAAAAACTAAGTTAAAAAACTAAGTTGAAAAATTAAGTTAAGAAATTAAATTAAGAAATTGAGCCGAATGACACAAGCGCCTCTCGCCACAGAAATTATTTTTGAAACTGAACGTTTAAGCCTCAGAACTTTAAACGCAGACGATGCTAGTTTTTTCCTTCGTCTAGTAAATGAACCTAGCTTTATCGAAAACATTCGTGACAAAGGAATACGCACAATCGCGGATGCAGAAAATGCCATCCAGACGGGTCACCGTGATGTTCAAGAAAAGATGGGGTTTAGTTTGTATCTGGTCGAACGCAAAGACGATCAGCAAGCGATTGGTTTATGCGGTTTAGTGAAGCGTGACGAGTTGCCGGGCATCGATATTGGTTATGCTTACCTACCGGAATTTGGTCGCAAGGGCTACGCTCTAGAGGCTAATCAGGGATTACTAAATTATGCGAAAAATTGTCTGCATTTACCAGAACTATTAGCAATCGTCTCGCTACATAACCAAGCATCATCCCAACTTTTAGAAAAGCTGGGATTTCAATTTCAAGAAAACATCGACTTGAAAGCTGGTGACACTGTTAAATTATTCAAATATCAGCTTTGATCTCAACTTTGACATCGACCAGCAGCAGTAATCAAAACAATTTGATCACTGCTGCCTATGTCCAGAGTGACATTCCCTTTTTACAGAAATCTATCCAAAATTTTGCGGCTATGTTTATCGATTTCAAACATATTGCGAATTAAAAAATGGATGCCGTGATTATCTGAGATCAAGAGAGATTCTTTACCAATTCGACGAATATCTTCGTCGCCTTTTAAGACAAAATTCGTATCACCACGATCTGTTTTTACATGCCAAGTGCAAGGCGTAGCGAAGCTCGTGACGCTGACGATCTTGGCAATCTCGGGCATGAATTCTCGCCCTTCTAATTCTTCGTCTATCAATGTACGAATCGTTGATGGCAAATCCGATAAATGATCGATCCAAGCGACTTCAGCACCATTTTCTTTCACCAACGAGATGCCATCACTCGGTGATTGAATCGGGAATGCGCGCACTGGGCGGACATCCACATGCTCAACGCCATCCAGATCAGTCAGCACTAATTGTCGGAAATCATTTCGCGTTAGTTGAAATGTCGTTGTCATATTCATTCACCTCCCACTGCCAACGCAGCGGCATTGCGTGCCTGCGCTTCATATAATTTAAAGTACGCGCCCTGCTTCGCCATCAAATCATCATGACTACCGACCTCAACCACTTCACCACGATCCAACACAACTAAACGATCAGCTTTGTGCAAAGTTGAAAGGCGATGCGCAATCGCAATGGTGGTACGGCCTTTCACCAAATTATCCAAGGCTTTTTGAATTTCTTTCTCTGTCTCGGAATCGACCGATGAGGTAGCCTCATCCATAATCAAAATACGCGGATCAATCAATAATGCGCGCGCAATTGATATCCTTTGCCGTTCGCCACCTGAAAGCCCTTGACCACGTTCACCGACCATCGAATCATAACCCTGCGGCAAACGTAAGATGAATTCATGTGCATGTGCGGCACGCGCCGATGCGATGATTTCCTCTCGTGTCGCATTTGGTTTGCCGTAAGCGATATTGTCGGCAATGGTCCCGAAAAACAAGAATGGCTCTTGTAATACGAGTCCGATATTGCTGCGGTAATCAGCCACGGCAAACGATCTAATATCAACGCCATCAAGCAAAATCGCGCCTTCAGCCACATCGTAAAAACGACAAATCAGATTCACCAAAGTGCTCTTACCAGAGCCACTATGACCAACCAAGCCTATCATTTCCCCAGGTTGTATATTTAAATTCACGTTACGATTGACTGCACGATTTCCATAGCGGAATCCAACTTCACGCAATTCAATCTGACCTTTTACTTCTGTGATTTTCACCGGATTTTGCGGCTCTGGAACGCTAGAGACATGATCCAAAATATCAAAAATACGTTTAGCTGCAGACGCTGTTTTTTGCGTTGCGGACACGATACGACTCATGGAATCGATACGACCATAAAAATTACTAATAAGAGCAATCGTTGCGACCAATTCACCGACCGTAATTTCAGTATGCGCAACTTGCCAGATACCAAACGCCCACACGACCAAGATACCCAAATCGGTCAAGAAAGTGACAATTGGTGAAAACAAGGACCAGACCTTATTCAACTTGTCATTGACGGCCAAGTTATGTTTATTCGCCTCACGGAAACGCGTCGCCTCACGCTTCTCTTGCGCAAATGCCTTAACCACACGCACGCCCGGAATCGTGTCGGCCAACACATTCGTCACCTCGCCCCAAACTCGGTCAATTTTTTCAAAACCCGTACGTAGACGATCTCGTACCATATGGATCGCCCAGGCGATCAATGGCAAAGGCAATAAGGTCACCAAAGCTAGCTTGACGTTAATCTGCAAAAGAAAAACCGCGGTCATCAAAAACATCAGCACATCGGTCGCAAAATCAAGCAGATGTAAAGAGAGATAAACGCAAATCCGGTCACTCTCACTACCGATACGCGACATCAAATCGCCAGTCCGTTTACTACCAAAATACTCTAAGGACAGCTTCAACAGGTGTTCATAAGTCGTGGTACGCAAATCAGCGCCTATGCGTTCTGAGACCAGCGCCAAAATATAGGTCTTACCCCAACTCAGTAGCCACGCCAAAATTGCCGCGCCGAGTAATCCACCGATATACATCACCGCCAAAGAGGTTTCTACGTGCACTCCGCTTTGATACGGAATCAACACTTCATCCGTCAGTGGTTTAGTTAGATAACGCGGAATCATGTGAGCTGCTGTTCCAAGCAACATCAGTGTAAAACCAATGATCAGCGATATTTTGTAAGGACGAGCAAAGCGCCATAAACGGAACAAAGTCCAGGTCGATGGCGGTGTGTGGATAACCTTGGTACACACCGGGCATTCTTCTTGATCCGGTTCAAGGATCGCTTTACAACTTGGGCAGATATTCTGCTCTGCTTTTTCAACAGGCTTACCTGTCAAGTGCTCATGTAATTGATCATTGAAAGCATCCATCAAGCGAATGACCAATAGATTTTGACCTAAAGTAAAACGCCAGTGAGCGAGCAAATTCGCTTGATTCAATAATTCTAAATGCCCGACACCTGCATGATCGTGGTGGCGCATTTGCAAGCCTTGGCCATAACCCCAACTCTGCCATTCTGTTTGTTCGCTCGATTTCGAAAGCACACGTTGGTTGGTCAATACTATCAATCCACGCTTGAAATGCAGCTTTGAATCAAGATCAGTTTCCACCGCACTGATTACCATTTCATCTTGCACTAATTGCAAACTCAATTCTTGCTTCCATGTCTCGGGCAGACCTAGGCTTGAATTGGTGATCGCTGCTATTGATGTTGTCATCGTAAAGAAAACTCCATAGTAGGGAATGTGCCGAACAGCAGAAACCCAACAAATATTAAAAAAACCGCACTTATTTTTGCGTATGCATACGAGATAATGCGCTATTCCTCTATTAAGCCAACGAAAACTGTAGAAGATTGCATCAAGCTGTATGACTGTAACGACAAATTACGGTATTCTGTCGACAGGAAAACAAGATCAAGGAGATTATTTGTTTTTGTAATTGGTAGAAGTATACCAGCAAGCTCGAACGAGATTTTTTCAAATTTGCTGTATTTAACAATGCTTGTCAGCCTGATTTATGCACGGCACGTTACTGATTTGGCTAAGCAAACAAAAGCAAATTTGGTTCCAATAAAAAATTGAAGCGAATAGTGATTTCACTATTCAATACTAAAATTGACATTCATGACTACAAAAAAGAAAGACATCACTCCGCTTCGCATATCTCATTTGCGCGGACCGAATATTTGGACTTATCGTCCCGTGATCGAAGTTTGGCTAGATATTGGCGAATTCGAACAACTCCCATCCAATCAATTACCTGGTCTTTATGAACGATTAACTGCGCGATTGCCCGGCCTGTTACAACATCGTTGTGGTGTGGGTGAAATTGGCGGTTTTCTCGAACGTTTAAGAGAAGGTACTTGGGTCGGTCATATTCTGGAGCATGTGGTTCTTGAACTGCAGAATATGGCTGGGATGCGGACTGGCTTCGGGCAAACCCGTTCCACACATATTGAAGGCGTCTACAAGATGGCCTTCCGCACTCGTCAAGAACAAGTAGGTCGTGCTGCACTGTCAATGGGACGTGATCTATTGATGGCATTGATTGAGGATCGTTCTTACGACTTTGATACAGAATTAGAAAAATTACGCGACATGGTCGATTCGCTATGTTTAGGGGT
>DLGN01000203.1:3977-4199 GCA_002482715.1 Oxalobacteraceae bacterium UBA7693 | reverse complement strand
GGTGGTGTGAATTTTTCGCATGTGATGGGCAATAACTTGCCGCCATCTGCGGCGGCGAGTCGTCCTGAATTAGCAGGGCGCAAGTGGGAAGCAATGGGCGTGTCTTTGGTCCTGCATCCGCGCAATCCGTATGCACCGACGGTACACATGAACGTGCGTTTTTTCACTACGTATGCCGAAGGTAAAGATCCAGTGTGGTGGTTCGGCGGCGGTATGGATCTC
>DLGN01000203.1:3032-3970 GCA_002482715.1 Oxalobacteraceae bacterium UBA7693 | reverse complement strand
GCCGTATTATGGCTTTGAAGAAGATGCTAAACATTTCCATCAAACTTGCAAAGATGCTTTAACGCCGTTTGGTGCTGACCTGCATCCTCGTTTTAAGAAATGGTGTGACGAGTATTTTTATCTTAAACATCGCAAAGAAGCACGTGGCGTAGGCGGCATTTTCTTTGATGATTTTAATGAGCAGCCATTTGCACAAAGTTTTGCGATGACGAAGAGCGTTGGCGATGGATTTTTGAAAGCTTATCGCCCTATCCTCGAACGCCGTAAGGATCTTGCCTACGGCGAAACTGAACGTGATTTCCAAGCTTATCGTCGCGGTCGTTATGTGGAATTTAATTTGGTATTTGATCGCGGCACGCTATTTGGCTTGCAATCGGGTGGACGTACTGAATCGATCTTGATGTCGATGCCACCGATAGTGAAATGGCGTTACGATTGGAAGCCCGAAGCAGGTAGTGCAGAAGCCAAATTGGCGACTGATTTTTTGGTGCATAAGGAATGGGTGTAAAATCCGCTCCTGCAAATCCTGCCGCAACAAACATCCAGCGCTCAGTGTTGGTATTTGGCGGTAGTTTTGATCCAGTACATCAAGGACATGTCGCACTGGTGCAGCATTTTGCCAAACTGCTGAAGGTCGACGAAGTGCGTTTAGTACCAGCCGGCCAACCTTGGCAAAAAGGTGGTTTAAAAGCGACAGCAGCACAAAGAATAAAGATGTTGGAATTAGCATTTGATGAGCAATTATCAGTGCCTTACAGCATCGACCAACAAGAGATAGAACGTGCAGCTGCGCAGATTCCCAGCTATACGGTCGATACTTTAACGAATATGCGATCTCAATGGGGTAATGCTCAGTCAAATGAGGAGATCGCGCTTATTTTGCTAATTGGTGCCGACCAATTTCACAATTTCGCAACGTGGAAAAACTGGCAACAAAT
>DLGN01000203.1:0-2987 GCA_002482715.1 Oxalobacteraceae bacterium UBA7693 | reverse complement strand
TTAAATTGGCACATATCGTCGTTGCCGCAAGACCTGGCTACAGCTTGCAACTCGACACATTACCCAGCGAATTTGCCGCGCTCTGGCAGCAAGCAAATGGCGCTATTGAAGATCTTAAGCAATGCTCTTTTGGCAAAACCTGGCTAGAAACTGATCTAGCTTGGGATATTTCTGCAACACGAATTCGCGACGAATTGCAGCAACAAGGGCAAACCAAGGAAACCACCTCGCTAATTCCACGCAAGGTGTTAGACTACCTTCAAGTGCATCAAATTTATAATTAGCGCAAATCATTAACCTTAGTATTCGCTGCTTCAAACTCAAAATAGAGCAGCCATCAGGATCACAAGAAATTAGCTTAGATAGGACATCATGGATATCAAAAAACTGCAAACATTGGTCTTCGACGCATTAGAAGACGTTAAAGGTCAAGACATACAAATCTTCGACACCACCGAAATCACCAGCTTGTTTGACCGCGTTTGCGTGGTATCTGGTACCTCTAACCGTCAAACCAAAGCACTTGCTGCGGCAGTACGCGATAAGGTCAAGGAAAACGGTGGCAATATCGTCGGTATGGAAGGTGAAGGCACGGGTGAGTGGGTACTGGTCGATTTGGGCGATATGGTTGTTCACATCATGCAACCAGCGATCCGCGCTTACTATCGTTTAGAAGAACTGTGGGGCGGTAAAGAAGTCAAGATGGGTGCAGCTAAACGCACAACAAGCAAAATGACAGCTGGTCCATTGGACGAAGAAAAACCAAAACGCTCACGTTCTAAGGCAGCACCAGTTGAAGTGACGCCAGACATGATGGCAATTCAAACGACGGTGGAAGATGAAAAACCAAAGCGCAAACCACGCGTGAGCAAAGTGGCGGCGGAGTTGGCTGGTGAAAAGCCTGCTCGTAAGCCACGTGCTTCTGCAACTGGCGATGCCGCAGTGAAAAAACCACGTGCAGCGAAGATCCCGACTGGTGGTCGTATCAAAGTTGCAGCAACCAAAACAGCAACAGCATCTTCTAAAGAAGCGGCAGCGAAGAAAGCCACGACGCGTCGTAAAACTGCTGAGTAAAGTATTTGTTTGTTCGATTCGATGAAAGGAGAAAGTCTTTTGGGACTCTCTCCTTTTTTTATTGACTAACTGTGTTCTAACTTACTATCGACTGATCGCTAAGGTGCGTTGTTTAAGCCAGTTCAATGCATCACCTTGCACGCGTGGTGAGAGCCTATGCAGAACTTCTTGATGATAGGCGTTGAGCCAGTCGATTTCTTCTTGATGCATTAAATCGAGGGCGATGCAGCGCGTATCGATAGGGCATAAAGTTAAGCTTTCAAACTTCAGATATTCACCGAATTCAGTGGTTTGTGCTGGCACACATAGTAAGAGATTTTCAATGCGAACTCCCCATTTTCCGGGGCGATAAATCCCCGGTTCATTCGAGGTAATCATACCGATTTCCATCACCATATCGCTATTCGGGATCGCACCAGAAATTGATTGTGGGCCTTCGTGTACATTGAGGAAATAGCCGACACCGTGACCAGTACCGTGACCATAGTTAATTCCTTCAGCCCACATCGGTGCGCGCGCGACGGTGTCGAGCACGGTAGAGTACGTACCATACGGGAATTGCATACGTGATAGTGCGATCATGCCCTTTAACACGAGCGTGAAGTCGCGCTTCTGTTCTGCGGAAACGCTGCCGACAGGAACTACGCGCGTGATGTCGGTCGTTCCGTTCAGATATTGACCGCCCGAATCAATCAATAGCAAACCGTTACCTTCAATCACCGCATGGGAATTCGCTGTCGCTCGATAATGTGGCATCGCGCCATTGCCGTTAAAGCCTGCAATCGTGCCAAAACTCGGTGAAACGAAGTGTGCCTGACGAGCACGTGCTGCGCAGATTTGTTCGTCAATGGTGATTTCTGTGATGCGCTGTTGTCCTTGCGCTTGTTCAAACCAAGCAAAAAACTCACACAAAGCGGCACCGTCTTGCTCCATCGCTTCACGCACGAATTGCGCTTCCGTTGGATGCTTGCGTGATTTATTGTAGACGGATGGGTTGAGCGCTTCGATGACTTTGACCTGATTGGCAATCGCTTGTTGAAAACCATAAGTAATCCGGCGTGGATCAATCAATAGAGTCGAACTCGCATTGAGATTTTGCAAAGCACTTGCGGCATTTTCATATGGCTGGCAAGTGACGCCATCTTTCGCCAAATTGTTCGCGATGTGTTGTGACACCTTATTCAAAGGCGTGAACAAGATCGCGCTATCCAAGCCAATCAAGGCATGAGAAACAAAGACTGGGTTGTAATTCACATCTGCACCACGCAAATTGAAAATCCATGCGATGTCATCGACGGTGGAAACAAAGTGCCAGCTTGCACCCTTTGCTTGCATTTGTGCGCGTACCGCAGCGAGTTTGTCGGCGCGGCTCACAACCGCAAATGGTGGCAAATGTTCGTAGATCTGCGCATCTGGTAAGCTAGGTCGATCGCTCCAGACTTCATCGAGTATATCGAGTTGTGTGTTGAGTGTAATTTGCTTGGGCTCTAAAGCAGACTGCAATGCGCGAGCACTCGCTAAGCCTAATACATTGCCATCCACAGTAAGGGTTTGCCCAGCTTGTAATTGTTGGGCTAGCCAATCGATATGCGCTGTCGCTGCAGCCGATTGAATCTTCATCATCTGGATACCAGAACCAGCTAGTTCAATCTCTGCTTGCGACCAGTAACGGCTATCTACCCACAGCCCAGCAAAATCCGTCGTCACGATCAAAGTGGCGACTGAACCTGTAAAGCCAGAAAAGACTTCACNNAACGGGAAGGTAAATATTCAGATAAATGCGGATCAGCAGAGGGAATTAAGCAGGCGTGTACACTGTGTTTTGACATCGCCGCACGAAGTTGATTGAGGCGTTCTGGGATACTGATACTCATAGTTCTTCCTGTTGAAAAGTAGGACTTACGCAAAACAGA
>DLGN01000130.1:5153-5293 GCA_002482715.1 Oxalobacteraceae bacterium UBA7693 | reverse complement strand
GATTATGGCTTCTGGCTAGGCGATGCATTTGCCTCTGGCGGCTCGGTCGGTTACGACCATAAAAAAATGGGCATCACCGCACGCGGTGCATGGGAATCGGTCAAACGTCATTTCCGCTCATTCGGTCACAACACGCAGAC
>DLGN01000130.1:3583-5086 GCA_002482715.1 Oxalobacteraceae bacterium UBA7693 | reverse complement strand
CGGCGATATGTCGGGTGACGTGTTTGGTAACGGCATGCTCTTGTCGGAACAAATTAAATTGGTAGTCGCATTCGATCACCGCCATATTTTCATCGACCCAAATCCAGATGTCGCTAAGTCATTCGCCGAACGTCAGCGCATGTTCAATCTGCCACGCTCCAGCTGGGAAGATTATGACAAGAGCCTGATCTCCAAAGGCGGTGGCGTTTATCCACGTGGTGCCAAATCGATTAGCTTGACACCCGAAGCACGCGCCGTCTTAGGCATAGAGACCGAAGAACTCACCCCAGTCGAATTGCTCAAAGCGATCTTGCAAGCGCCTGTCGATTTGCTCTACAACGGCGGTATCGGTACCTACGTCAAAGCGACCTATGAAACCCACGCCCAGGTCGGCGACAAATCCAGCGATGCTTTCCGCGTCAATGGTAACGAGCTGCGCTGCAAAGTTTTGGCAGAGGGCGGTAACCTCGGTTGCACACAAAACGGTCGTATCGAATTCGCACAAAAAGGTGGTCGCATCTATACCGACGCGATTGATAACTCCGCCGGTGTCGATTGCTCCGATCACGAAGTCAATATCAAGATCTTGGTCGGCGCGATCACCGAAGCAGGCGATCTCACGCTCAAACAACGCAATGACTTGTTAGCCTCGATGACCGATGAAGTCGGCCACTTAGTCTTAACCGATAATTACTACCAAGGCCAGGCACTCGACATCGCTTGCCACCGTCCTTTGTATGTACTTGATGGTCAACAACGCCTGATGCAAACTTTAGAGCGCCAAGGCCGCTTGAATCGTGCGATTGAATTCCTCCCATCCGATGAAGAAATCGCCCGTCGCCGCGCGCACAAACAAGGCCTCACCGCACCAGAAAACGCTGTCGTTTTGGCCTACGCCAAGATGGCCGTGTTTGATGAATTGGTCGCTTCTAATTTGCCAGACGACCCATTCTTCAGCCGTGCTTTAAAAGCCTACTTCCCACAAGTCTTGTCTGAGAAGTTTGCCGATGCCATCGCCAATCATCAATTGAAACGTGAAATCATCGCGACCTTTATCACCAACACCGTGGTCAATCGTACTGGCGCAACCTTCGTCAATTTCATCGCCTCAGAAGCCGCGGCTTCCGCTGCCGATGTGATCCGCGCCTTCACGCTGGCACGCGAGATTTTTGATCTGGAAGCACTGTGGGATCAAATCGATGCGCTCGATTACAAAGTCGATTCTAAATTGCAGTTAGACCTGCTCAGCAAATTGACCGCCATCGCACAACGCGCCTCACGCTGGATGCTACGCGCCCGCACTGCGAACGCAGACCTGCCAACGCTGATCCAACGCTATCAACCAGGCGCACGCGAACTGCGCGCCAACGTAGCCACCTGGTTACCAGCCGCAGCCTACGCCAGCTTACAAGAAGCCAGCGCAGCCTTGGTCAAAGCCGGTGTCGAAGCAGGCCTAGCAGAAAACTTAGCCGCGCTGGAATTCATCTTCCCAGCTTTGGACTT
>DLGN01000130.1:0-3546 GCA_002482715.1 Oxalobacteraceae bacterium UBA7693 | reverse complement strand
TTGGACTTAGTCGATCTGGCACAAAGCACAAGCAGTGATTTAGAAAAAGCCGCCCGCACCTATTTTGGCGTCGATGCCGAATTAGGCTTAACCGGATGGCGCGATCAAATCAACCGACTGCCAACCGACACGCTATGGCAAACACAAGCCCGCGGCAGCGCCCGCGACGATGTGTACTCCATCGCCAGCCAAGTCACCAAATCACTGCTATCACGCCAAGAAGACATCGCAACCTGGCGCGAACAACACACAGCAGCGATTGTGAAGTTGAATCAATTGTTGGCGACGATCACGACGCAGGGTGCGGATTTGGCACCGGTGTCTGTGGCTTTGCGGGAGTTGCGTAGTTTGGCTTGATGTTGAATCTAGTTAGATCGAAGGGTGGGCACGATTTTTGTGCCCACGCGTTTTTGAGTTGAAAATAATGTGAAAAATTATTTAAATTGATGAATGTGAAATGAGAATTATCGGATATGATTCAGCATCAATAGAAATTTTTCTGGAAGCGAAGCACTAATGCATCAACACATAAAAAAAATTAAGTAGGCAAAAAATGGCGATCAACTGATCGCCATTTTTTTTACATGTAAACTTTTCGTTTGCGTGTAAAAAGTTGAAAAGATAAATTCTGGCGCAAATTTTGAAGGTTGTGATCGACGAACAAATTAATGTGTCACATTTTTGAATTTGTACAATCAATCGATTTCCAATTGACCTCAAAGAATCAAGAGTATTTCACGCTGGTGTAATGTCGCTGTGGACGTGAGGATGAAACACAGAATCAATTTCTACTTGTCAAAAAGGCGGAACGGTAGGGGCATGATTCAAACCTAAAATTCAGATATTTGAAAAACTATAATTTAAAGAAGGAGTTAGCTAAAGTGACTGAACCATTCTCAACAATCGCAACTACTGTCGTGACAAAACAGGTTTTGACCTCTTTGGTTTCGAAGTCGTTAATAACAGCATTTAAAGGCTTAAGAACTGTTTCTGACAGCGTAGTTGAGTCTTTTACTGATCAGTTTGTTGGCTATATTGAACGACAAAGAGAGAAGCACTCTTTCTTAAACACCCTTGTTTTTCAAAATCAAGTCTCTCTTGAGCAATTATATATCCCTCTTACGATTAAGAATGTAGTTGAAACTGAAGAAAACTCGCAGTCAAAAATAAGAATAAATTCATTTCGCAAAGAGCTCATCCCAACACAAAAGCGAGTTCTGATTACTGACACAGCAGGAATGGGAAAATCTACACTAATGAAGTATCTGCTTGTTCAGTGCATAAAGTCTGGCTTCGCAATTCCAATATTTATAGAACTCCGTCATTTGTCTCAAACCCAAACGATTCTTTCGTTAATTGAGAGAGAATTAAATCTTGATAGACTTGAAGAAACACCGCATTTCACAATTCAGAGAATTTCGCGCCTTTTAAAAAAGGGTAATTTAGTGTTTTTCTTAGACGGATATGATGAAATCTCATTTAAGGATCGAGAAGCAGTAACGAAAGACATAAAGAACTTTTTCGACATATATCCCAAAAATTTTATTGTTATCACGTCACGACCAGAAAGCGGTTTAGCAGCATTCCCTTCATTTGTCCAATTTAAGATCGCGCCGCTAACAAAAAAAGAGTCGTACGAGCTGATACGCAAATATGATTCATTTGGTAAGCGTGCCGAGCAGCTAATCGATAAACTTGAGGGGCAAGACCTAAAATCGGTTCACGAGTTTTTGAAAAGCCCATTGTTGACGAGCCTATTGTATCGATGCTTTGAATATAAACAAAATGTGCCAGCGAAGAAACATATTTTCTATCGCCAAGTGTTTGATGCATTATATGATTGGCATGATGCAAGTAAAGATGGTTATAACACACGCGAAAAAAAATCGAAACTTGACCTTGATAGCTTTCATCGTGTTCTCAGAGTGGTTGGATTCATCTCAACTATGAATGGTGAAATTGAAGGCGAAAAGGATAAAGTTTTAGGTTGGATAAGAGATGCAAAACAAGTGTGTGTTGGCTTATCTTTTTCAGAAAGTGCATTTCTTGAGGATATAACTTGCGCAGTGCCTGTTTTCGCTCAAGATGGATTGTTCTATAAATGGTCGCATAAATCGTTAGCGGAATATTTTGCAGCCCAATATATTTGTACTGAAGGCAAGGATCAACAAGAACAAGTTTTCAGCCACATAATTAATTGTGGGTATTTAGAAAAGTTCGAAAATATGCTCGATCAAATTTATGATTCTGATATTGGCGTATTTCGAAAATACTTTTCTTTGCCTATGGCGAAGGCATTTATGCGGTTTAGAGAAACGTCATACGGAAATTTAGATCCGTTAATTCCTAATGAACAAATAGAATTCAGGCGAGAAGTGACTTTCGCGTCGAGGTATATGATTCCGTTAGGGAGGTTCGCAGACGCGAACGTTATTTCCGAGGGTATGAAAGTATTTTCTAGAAATCCTGAAATCGAAAGTACGGTCTTTATACACCTCCCGTCGTCCACGATTAAGAATGAACCACAATTTATTTTTTCGACACCCGAGAAGTTTTCCACAATAGTTAGGATCTTGAAAAATAAAAAAGATCCGCTTGCAAAGAGTCATTTAAAAATAGACTTGAACGGGAAAAAAAATCAGCTTCCGAATAATGTGAAGAAAGGTTTTTATGACGTAACCGATGATCCAGAATGCATTTGCAATACAAAAGAAAATTTTGACTCGGTCACCAATTTCCTTGTAGCTCGGCAGGCTGCACTGATCGTAGACAGCGATGAGTGCCAAAAATTCTGCGACAATTTTGTTGATGAAGCGAAGAGAGAAAGTTTTACAACTTCGATGCTCAAGAATATTATTTCAAGCAATAAAAAAAGCGAGGACAAATCTTGACGCGGGAAGCGCGGGGTCAAGTCTTGACATAACACATTAATGACCTGATCAAAGTGTTTGAATTTTGCGTAAGTGAATCGTAGAAAAATAGACTCAATCTTTGAATCAACTTCTCCTATTTTGTATGTTTCGGCGGGGCCTCAAATTTCGAGTTAGATTTGGTGATGTTGCATGTCAAGACCCGAACCTTGAATTCACTGAATTCAGAGTCATTTTTAGAGTAATGAACACGGGGTCAAGTCTTGATATGACATATTGTCGATTTCATTACGAAGTCGAGTTTGGCGTAAAGCAAGTCGTAGATAGTAAGCACGATCATTGTTCCAACTCTTTCTAATTTATATGTATTGTCCGTAACTCAAATTTTGAGTGAGATATGGTGATGTTACATAGCAAGACTTGACCCTATTTCTGACACGTATTTTTTATTGACGCTTTAATGCTTGGAGATTAAATGGAAGAAATTACTTTATTAATTCGCTGGCCAAAGTCTGTCGAAACAATACATCTTGGAAATTTGGACTCGCTAAAAAATAAACTCAATCAGCCTTTGATCACACTCGAGCGATGGAAAGGTTATCCCCAAAAGACACGGTACGAAGCATCACTTGAGGGAAGAACGGGGAAGAACGGGGTCACCCATTAGCCCCCAGTA
>DLGN01000191.1 GCA_002482715.1 Oxalobacteraceae bacterium UBA7693 | reverse complement strand
AGCGAGTTTTTATTTGACGTTTCATTTAAGACGACTGCAACAACACTTAAGCTAACGAGTCTATCTAAGTGTTGTTGCAGTCGTCTTAAATGAAACGTCAAATAAAAACTCGCTCCCTGCTGCTGAGCACGCTTGCGAATCCGGTCTATTGTGCTCCGGGCTTGTGCTACCAACACATCGAGGTGAGAAGTGTCAGTATCGATTACCTGATGATCATTCCCTGAACAATCGACTGATCCAACCGTGTTTAGCCTCAGCAAACTAGCTTCTATCGCTTTGGTTAAGTCGAGTGCTTCTTCACACACGCCCAAAAACGGTGAAACATGATTTTCTAGACTGGGATCTAAACGCAGCATTTCTGATTCCAATCCGGCGGCGGCAATGCGATGCGCCACCACACGCAAAGCCTCAACCACATCCGCAAGCATGGCTGTCCCACCTGAATTGGTTTGACTATTATCAAACCCAAGCAAGCGAATTAAGGATTGCCAATCTTCCGGTTTACTTGCTGCCAACCATTCTGCATCGCTAGGCTTGAGAATTTCGCGTAACGCATCTTTGAGCTGAGAAACATCATCAACTTCCGGCAATAGCTTGTGAGAAATCCGACGCATGGTTTCAGACAGCACACTAGTCGCTGGATAAATACCTGAAGTCGCCAATAGTAATACGGCGTGCCGATTTGAAAACAACTGCAATAAACTTACACGTAAGCCATTTGCTAAATGCGGCTCATCTTGGAGCAAACTTAGTAATGCAGGTAACTGTGAATCGCCACCAGTCGTATGTGGCCTCAACGCATCAAATAAATCCATCAACTGCGGCAGGGGATTGGATTCTGGATTTATTGGATTTATCGGATTTTGGAAAGAAAGGAGAAGGCTTTTTAGCATGGATTCTTTTCAAGAAAAGTTCAAAGTGTTTGAAAATGCATAAGCATAAGTCTAGATCATACATTACTTGCGATATCTGACCGTTAGGTACAAAACAACTACCAGGAGATACTGATAGATGCTGATAGACGCTGATTTCCTGCGGAGATTTAACACATTTAATCTATTAAATTGTGCTGAATTTAAAAAAGCCAAGAGGAAAATACAGTCTGAATACAAATACCCTTAAATAATTTGGTAAAACACATTGATAAAATCAGGCGCTTTGGGCAGAATGGTTCATTCGGCAGTGCAGCATTTTTAATTCACTTTTTGAAAGCAGTCTCGTGCGCCCCATCCAAAAATCCCAAAAACTTGCAGACGTTTGTTATGACATCCGCGGCCCCGTCATGGAAAAGGCCAAGCAGATGGAAGAAGAAGGTCAGAAAATCATCAAGTTAAACATCGGTAATTTGGCCGTGTTTAATTTTGGCCCACCGGACGAAATCGTCCAGGACATGATTTTGAACATGCAAAGTGCCGCGGGCTATACAGATTCAAAAGGGATGTTTGCCCCACGTAAATCGATTATGCACTACACCAAAGAAAAGAAAATTCGTGGCGTGACGATGGACGATATTTACATTGGCAATGGCGCTTCCGAATTGATCGTGATGGGTATGAATGCGCTATTGAATGCAGGCGATGAAGTGTTAGTGCCTGCGCCAGACTATCCTTTATGGACGGCGGCAGTCAGTCTTTCTGGCGGCAAACCCGTGCACTATATCTGTGATGAAAGTGCTGACTGGATGCCCGATATCGAAGACATCAAGCGCAAAATTACACCAAATACGAAAGCGATTGTTGTTATCAATCCCAACAATCCAACGGGTGCTTTGTACCCAGTTGAAATTCTGCAAAAGATCGTCGATGTTGCGCGTGAAAATCAGTTGATCGTATTCGCAGATGAGATTTATGACAAAACTTTGTATGACGACGCAGAACATGTGTCGATCGCGTCCTTAGCAGATGACGTATTATTTTTGACGCTCAATGGACTTTCAAAAAATTATCGGTCTTGCGGTTATCGTGCAGGATGGATGGTGATCTCTGGCGAGAAACGACATGCGAAGGATTATATTGAAGGCCTGAATATGTTGGCATCGATGCGTTTGTGCTCGAATGCACCAGGACAATTTGCGATTCAGACCGCATTAGGCGGCTATCAAAGCATTAAAGATCTAGTCGGCCCAGGTGGACGACTATTAAAACAGCGCGATCTTGCGCACAAACTATTAACTGCAATTCCCGGCGTTACATGCGTTAAGCCAAAAGCTGCGCTGTATATGTTCCCCAAACTTGATCCCACTATTTATCCAATAAAGGATGATCAGGCGTTCATTCAAGAACTCTTAGTTGAACAACGTGTTTTATTGGTGCAGGGCACTGGTTTTAACTGGATCGCACCGGATCATTTCCGCGTAGTGTTCTTGCCCAATACTGATGATTTAACAGACGCAGTTGCTCGCATAGCGAGTTTCTNNGTTTCTTGGAAGGCTATCGCCGTCGCCATGGAACTGGCGAATTTGCAGTTAAAAAGACGAGTGAATAACTTATAATCAATCTTTTTTAAAATTAATTTAAGCATATATGAAACCCATCAAAGTAGGCCTATTAGGATTAGGCACAGTCGGCTCCGGCACCTTCAATGTTCTCAAGCGCAATCAAGAAGAGATTATGCGCCGTGCTGGTCGTGCGATTGAAATTACGATGGTGGCTGTACGTAATGTTGAACGTGCACAAGAAATCGTTAAAGGTGAAGTAGAAATCGTCACCGATGGCAATCTGGTCGTGAATCATCCTGATATTGATATTGTCGTTGAGCTGATTGGTGGAAATGATATTGCGAAAGATTTGGTACTAAAGGCAATTGCAAATGGCAAACACGTCGTCACTGCAAATAAAGCCTTAATCGCTAAACATGGCAACGAAGTCTTTAAAGCCGCCCAAGATAAAGGCGTGATGGTTGCATTTGAAGCGGCTGTCGCTGGCGGCATTCCCATCATTAAAGCGCTACGTG
>DLGN01000384.1:2503-2707 GCA_002482715.1 Oxalobacteraceae bacterium UBA7693 | reverse complement strand
GCCGCGAATCCAGCCTCAAGAGCCGCTTCGAGCATGTAACCAGAAACTCGTGTGTCCTTACCTATCAACACAGTCGGACGGGCGTTACTTGCCGTGTCTAATTTTGCTAACACTTTACCGGCCGCATAACCCAGACGCATCACAAAATCTGGCGTGATGGGGCTAACGCCAACTTTGCCACGAATGCCATCGGTACCAAAATAT
>DLGN01000384.1:0-2402 GCA_002482715.1 Oxalobacteraceae bacterium UBA7693 | reverse complement strand
GAATTGATTTCGCTTACATCACTTTGCTGGTATTGACTGCCTGCCAAACACTTATCGCATCAACGGTTTCTGCAACATCATGTACGCGTAGAATACGTGCCCCTTGCGCCATTGCGGCGAGCGCAGCGGCGAGACTACCTGCCATACGGCGTTCTACTGGTTTCCCTGTAAGACTGCCTATCATGGTCTTGCGTGAAATACCCGCCAATACTGGCAAACCTAATTCTTCTTGCATCAAGCCGACGTTTTGCAAAAGCTCAATATTATGTTCCAAGGTTTTCCCAAACCCAAATCCCGGATCAATACTTAAGCGATTTTTCTCAACGCCTACGGCCATTAATTGATCACAACGCTCGCGCAAAAAAGCGATAACTTCTTGAGTCACATTTTGGTAGCTTGGTTGCTCTTGCATGGTCTCCGGTGACTTTTGCATGTGCATCACGCATAAGCCGACATCGCTATCCGCCACCACCGCACGTGCTTCTGCGGAATCAAAACCTCGAATGTCGTTAATCATATCAGCCCCAGCGATAATCGATTCACGCATGACTTCGGGCTTATAAGTATCTATCGAAATTGGTTTGCCACAATCGCGCAGAGCATAGATCAATGGAATCACGCGCTTTAATTCTTCATCCAAGGGCAATGGTGTAGCACCGGGGCGACTTGATTCACCACCAATATCGATAATATCAACGCCATCTTCAATCATCTGTTCCGCGTGGGTTATCGCGTGATCTAAAGATTGAAATTTTCCGCCATCAGAAAACGAATCAGGGGTGACATTGAGAATTCCCATCACCAGTGGTTTGAATACCGTTTTCAGGCCATTGGTGTTCGCCACTTTCATTGGGAAGCGATATCTTCCACATTCAAAATACGCTGTCAGCATCATCATGTCATTAAGTGATCGCTCTAAAAATGAAGGGTGAGGATTTCTCCTCACCCCCGTAAATCAATTTAATTTTTTAAAATTTAAGCTGGTGCTGTTGCATTTGGTGTCACGCCGCCAGGTGGCGTATCTGAAGATGATTTAGGCGCGGCTGTAAATGACTTCGGTGGATGTGGCTCAACACCGTTCATAATGTCATTGATCTGCTCAGCATCAATGGTTTCCCATTCAAGCAAAGCTTTGGTCATCGCTTCAACCTTGTCACGATTATCCTCTAACAATTGACGGGAAATCGCGTATTGCGCATCTAAAATCGCGCGAATTTCCGCATCGACTTTTTGTTGTGTTGCTTCAGAAATCGTTTTGGAAGAGCCGCCGAAATAACCACTTTCCTGACTATCTTCATACACCATCACGCCCAAAGTATCGGACATACCAAAACGGGTCACCATCGCACGTGCTAATTTCGTCGCGCGAGCGAAATCGTTAGATGCACCAGTCGACATTTGACCGACGAAAATTTCTTCTGCAATACGACCGCCAAACAAGATCGCGATTTCTTCCAACATCTTATCTTTGTAACCGCTAATCTGGTCATGTTCAGGCAATTGCCAGGTCAAACCAAGTGCATTACCACGCGGCATGATCGTGACTTTATGAACTGGATCCGCTTTCGGCAACAGTTTTGCAACCACTGCGTGACCAGACTCGTGATAAGCCGTATTACGACGCTCATCTTCACGCATGACCATAGATTTGCGTTCAGGTCCCATGTAGATCTTATCTTTTGCATCTTCAAAATCTTGCATCTCCACCAAACGCTTGTTACGACGTGCAGCAAACAATGCAGATTCATTGACCAAATTGGCCAAGTCAGCACCGGAGAAACCTGGCGTACCACGTGCCAAAATATCTGCACGAACGTCTGGTGCGATAGGTACTTTGCGCATGTGCACATTGAGAATTTGCTCGCGTCCACGAATATCTGGCAAGCTGACGGTTACCTGACGATCAAAACGACCTGGACGCAACAAAGCTTTATCCAACACGTCGGCACGGTTAGTTGCCGCCACCACGATCACGCCAGAGTTTGGTTCAAAACCATCCATCTCCACCAGCATCTGATTCAATGTTTGTTCACGCTCATCATTGCCACCGCCCATACCAGCGCCACGATGACGACCAACGGCATCGATCTCATCGATAAAAATAATACATGGGGAATGTTTTTTTGCATTGTCGAACATGTCGCGCACACGAGAGGCGCCCACACCGACAAACATTTCCACAAAATCAGAACCGGAGATAGTGAAGAACGGTACTTTTGCTTCACCGGCAATCGCACGCGCCAGCAAAGTTTTACCTGTACCTGGAGGACCCACCATCAAAACGCCGCGCGGAATACGTCCACCGAGTTTTTGAAATTTGCTTGGATCTTTCAAGAAGTCAACAACTTCGCTGACTTCTTCTTTGGCCTCGTCGCAACCCGCCACATCGGCAAAAGTCACAT
>DLGN01000322.1 GCA_002482715.1 Oxalobacteraceae bacterium UBA7693 | reverse complement strand
GGGCGGCAATGCCCCCTTCATCGTCTTTAATGATGCCGATCTCGATGCCGCAGTGGAAGGTGCGCTGGCTTCTAAATACCGTAACTCGGGTCAAACCTGTGTATGCGTTAACCGCTTCTATGTACAAGATGAAGTGTACGAAGCGTTTAGCCAAAAACTGGTGGAAGCCGTCAAAAAGAACTTCAAAGTTGGCAATGGATTTGATGATGGTGTTAATCAAGGACCGCTGATCAACGAAAGTGCCGTATGCAAAGTTGAAAATCAAATCAGCGATGCCGTGGCAAAAGGGGCGCGCATTTTAACTGGCGGACGCAGGCATATCTTAGGCGGCACCTTCTTTGAACCTACGGTATTGGCCGATGTCGATCAAAACATGTTAGTGTCCAAGGAAGAAACCTTTGGTCCGGTCGCGCCCTTATTTCGTTTCAAAACCGTGGACGATGTTATTGCGATGGCCAACGATACAGAATTTGGCTTAGCTTCTTATTTCTACAGCCGCGATATTGGCTTGATTTTTCAAGTGGCAGAGCAACTGGAGTATGGCATGGTCGGTATTAACACCGGCCTCATTTCCAGCGAGGCTGCGCCCTTTGGTGGCGTCAAACAATCCGGGATGGGGCGTGAGGGTTCCAAATACGGTATTGAAGAATATCTGGTGATTAAGTATTGGTGTTTGGCAGGCATTTAGATGTAGATCGCTCTTTGCAAAATTCTCAGTACATATCCGTGGCTGGCAAAATACTTCTGACACTTAAATCAGATAGCTATCTTGCCAGTCTTTTTTTATTGTAGCGTCGCACCTGTGCATTTTTCTCACGTAAATCGAACAAAAAAAGTCGAAAAAATGCCGGAAAAAAACCTATTTATTGATGGTATCAATCATGTTTGTTTCTCTCGCTTTTAAGCCCATAGTATTAAAAGATCCAACTCTGCTCAAAGACGCAGCGTTCATCCATGGTCGTTGGGTCAACGATGAAGAGGGTCCAGTTTTCGCTATTCACGATGCGGCAACCGGTATTTATCTCACCGAAGTTCCGAATAGTTCGCCCGCAATTCTCAATACCGCAATTCAGCTTGCCGACACGGCATTTTCCGTTTGGAAAGAGCGGTCATCGTCCGACAAAATCGCTTTACTCGTGCATTTGAATGAACTCATTTTGGATAATCTGCAAGATTTAGCAAATATCATTCGTAGCGAGAATGGAAAATCTTTGGAAGAAGCAAAGCAAGAAATACACTATGCCAGCGCATACTTAGAACAGCTATTGTTGAGTCAAAATCCCGAAGCCCTTCACAACAATATCCGCCACAATAACGCTCGCTCTATCAAGATAGAAACCCAGCCTATCGGTGTCTGTGCTGGTATCAGCAATCTCGATTTTCCACTAGCAAGCGCGATGAGTATTCTGGCACCAGCATTACTTTCAGGCTGCACCGTTGTATTGGTGACGGCGCAAAGCCAACCATTATCGGCATTGGCTATTGCAGAGCTGGCGATGCGCGCTGGCTTTCCGGCGGGAGTCATGAATGTACTCACATGTGAATCTAGTCGGGCTGTGACAACATTTTTATCGAATGCCACGGTGAGAAAAATCAGCGTCCCTTCAATCCGAGAAATAACAACTTACGAAAAAGAAGCCTGCACGACCGTCTTTAGCAAAGCCATGCTTGAATCAGCGCAAAGTATTAAATTAATTGTGATGGATGATGCCGACTGCGACAACGTATGTTCTACCCTACCCGCTTTAACATTACTCAAATTCAAAAACGATCTAGGTAACGAGTCGAAGACGATTCCCAATAAGCTTCATGTTTATGCACAACAAAATATTTGCGCGCATTTAACGAAGAAAATGATGCGAATCTCGCCCCATCATTTAACGATTTTTACGGAGTTTAGCCAAACCGAAGCCGTGCCATTCAACATCGACTCGCAGTCGTTTAAGAAACCTCAGGAACTCATAGAAATGGTTCGCAAAAATCATTCAGAACCGACGCCTGCAATCTATTTCTTTACACGTGATATCGATCAGATCTGGCCACTTGCAGCAGAATTAAACTGTCAGATTTTGGGCATTAATCCATGCCTGATACAGTCAGAAATTTCAGTGGATTGCGGACTATTCCCCTTGATAGCGGATATCGACAGCCTGCCCTTGGCGTATGACGAATATAGCGTCATCACTTGCTCTATGGGGAGCTAGATTGAAAAGTCTCAGGGGGTTTGTTGACCATTCCCCTGAGACTCTTAGCTAATTGATTTAGTGATCACTAGCAGGAGGTAAATGTTTCGCAGATTGATCCAGTCTCCAAGCAGGAATTCCTGAAGCGACGGTTGCGATCACTAATAAGATCACCGCCATCCAAACCAATAAAGCGTAATTATTTTGAACCAAAAGAAAGGAACCTAACATAGGCCCGGAAGCTAATCCCATTTTAGAAGCGAAGCCTCCCCACACCGCAGTTTGCCCGGTCTGATCAAAGCGTGCGCACATTCCTAGCAGGTAGGCGATACAAAAATTCCAGGTAATACCCGTAATAAAATTCGCAGAGATCCAGATCGATTTCACATCACTATGCAGCAAGGCCCAGCTACCGATAATTGCAACCAACATGCCACCAAGTATCGGTTTAAAAATGCCGAACCGGGTTGACAGCACAACGACCAACAAAGCACCCAGCATACCCAACCAATTCGCAACGCCCAAAGTGTCACTAATGAATGCGATCTCAAGGCCTGCATTTTTTCCTAAGCCGATAATGAAAGCATAGAGCCCCATATTCGCAGCTTGAAATAAAAACACACTAAACAATGCCAGTAATAAAGGTTTTAACAGCAGCGGCGCGGCTGGCAGTGCAGATGCCGCTGGGCTGACTCGTTCATAGGCTGGCAAGAACTGCAGCATGAGTAAAGTGATGACCGAAAAGCCAATCAGGGTAATAAACAAAACAGGTGTGCCAAAAGACGCCACTAAAAAAGGGAGGAACATCACGCCTAAGCCACCAGCACCAGCTTGTACTAGCAATAAAATACCAAAGGTGCGATCCGGCGCTTTCGTCCTAGCAAATACCGAGAAGCCCACGCCTACCAGAGCACCACCAATACAACCATGCGCAAAGCGGATCAGCATGAGTAAAACAGGATCTCGCACGGGCATCGAAAGCAAATCCATCACGATCAAACCAAGTAGCATCCAGCGGGCAACTGGCTTCCATGATATGCGCCGGATGATAAAAGCGATTAGCAAGGCACCACAAGCACCGCCATACATATTGAAGGAGCCAACCATTCCCGCTTCTTTATTAGTAAAACCTATGCCCTCTTTTAATCCATCGATTAATGCGGGCATGATATTTACGTAAAACAACCCGGCCGTCGCTAAGAAGGACAGGAGTATGCGAGCAACCATACCATCTGCATCTACGGGTCGAAAAAACTTTGAATTTGTCATTGTGGTCTTTATTTAATTTTGTTTTTTTACTTTTGATTTAAGAGAAAAGACTAGCTGCAATCTATGCCATTTTTTTCTAAGAATAGTGCTAATGGTGCGAGTTCTTCTGCGTAATCTTTCCATCGCTGTAATGAGCTTCGATAGACTGGCTGCCTGACTTGTGCCGCACTCGCTGTAGCAGCCGGTGCCGTATTATTCTGAAATTCAAGACAAGCGTCTTCCCACGTCAAGCCACAAAATGCCAACAATTCCCGACTGGTACGCTCTTGCTGATCAACCAGTGTTTCGTAATCAATATCGAGAATTTTCCCTGGCAATACCTCTCGCCAATGTTGCATCAACTGGTGATAAGCCAGGTAGTAATGTCCAAGATCTTCGAGATTGTAGGAAAATGGATAGCCCATACGGAACAGCGTCTTATACATCGCATAGCAGCTATCTAAGGGATGTCGCCGTAAGTGGATCATCTTGGCTTCTGGCAGTGCCAGATGTATCAATCCAGCATACAGAAAATTCTGTGGCGTTTTATTAATCAGATGGGGCGCGCTAGCGCCATAGCCTTGAATGCCCTGACTATAAATTTGCCCCAAGTCAGCCATGTTTATCGTTGCCGAACGCTTGATCATTTCTCGCTTGCCACCTGGCCCCGAGGCTAATTGCATAATCGCATAAGCGAGATTGCTAATTTCACCTAAGCTTTCAACCTGACTATGTGAGCTTAGAATTCGGTCCACTAATGTGGTACCGGTGCGCGGCAAACCGAATACGAAGTAGGCCTGAGCACCTTGCGCCTGCGGAGAAATTTTGGCGAATAATTCTTGATTAAAAATTTCTCGGATTTGACGCATCGCATCAACATCTTGCTCAACTTTGTAAGCCAGCATACTGCGACGGCGATCTGCTCCACGTCGCAAATTGCTAAAAGACTTTTTAAACTCACCCAGATCCTCATACTCTTTCGCCAGCGCATAGCAGAGCGGAACTTCACCGGCATCGCCTGGCGCAAGTGCCGCGAGAGAGTCACTTAATTGACTGAGATGGTGATTTTCTGGTTTCCAAGTTTTCAGCATGGACCGATTGAGCAAAGCGCCATAATCTAAAGGGCTCTGTTCAATCAGTTGGTTGAAGAGTTGTTCTGCGCGTCTAATCTCACCCAAGGTCACTAGGGAAGATGCCAGATTGAATAGATAAGGTGCATGATCTGGCTTTAATTCGACCGCTTTCGCATAGCAGCGACCAGCATCGGTGTGTGCAGAGCAATGCAAATACAGTTGCGCAATTTCTTGTAACAACTGGGTATTACTGCCAGCTAGGTTTTCTAATAATGCTAGGTTGGATCGTGCATGTTGAATGTCGCCACAATAGATATCGCATTCAATCTCACGTAGAAATGCATCGGTATGCACTGCATCAAGCTGTCGCGCTTTTTGCGCCGCGGTTCGTGCTGCTTTGAAATCACCTAATCGCTGCGATACCCGACTCAACAATAATAGTTCTGAAACTGTGAGTTGCATGCTTGCATTTAGTTCTGCACAAGCCACTTTTGCATCAGCATGCAAATCTTGTTGAATTAACTGATCAAGATGTTTGATTTTCTTTGAAAATTCGTCTGAATACATACATTCTTTAACAGTTAAGACTAGAAACAGCTGGCAGCACTACAACGTGCTGCCAGCAACTTCGATCAAGTTTGATCAACTTCATTCAGCTTAGAAATTATAGTTCGCTGAAACGCCAATGGTACGAGGTTGAGAAATCAAAACTTTAGAGCCATTACCATAATAATTTTGACTCGGACTGGTACCCATCGCAGCTTCCAGGAAACCACCCGTGACGCCAGCATTATTCGTCAAATTCTTGACAAAGAAAGTCGCACTCCAATTGTCGCTCATCAATGTAGAAGAGAATCCCCACTGAGAGAATGCATTCCAGGTATTTTTGAGTTTGACTGAAGGAGAAATCGCATTTTCGGTATCGCCCTGATAGTAAGCATTGATACGATTTGTCCAATACCAACCATTTTCAAACATCTGTGTATTTTCTAAGGAAACACTGAATGTATTTTTCGCAGTACCTGGCAAACGAGTTCCCTTCACGGCAGTGACAACCGTTGGTTTGTCTGCGCGCAATACATCTTCATCCAACTGAGCGTCGATATAGGCATAGCTCAGTCCATAACGCCACGCATCGCTCAACTTACCACTCAATTCTAATTCGAGTCCACGGCTACTTGCTTTGCCGCCATTTTGCGCAACATAGAAACCCCAATTTGGCGTGGTGGTGTCGATCTGAATATCTTTCCAAGCAATATTAAATACCGACAAGTTGTAGCGGAAATCGCCTTGTGTACCTTTAATACCTAATTCTGTATTGACATTCGTATCAGGTTTAAAAGTCTGCCAAGCTTTGTTTTCAGCAAAATTGCCCGTCAATGGCACAGCGTTCGCACCAGCGCGGCGATAGCCTTCAGAGACCGTCATGTACAGCATTTTTGTCGGCGTTAAATCCCATGACGCATTGGCTTTAAACAGATTACCTGAGTCATTTTGTGCGAATAAAGTATGGGTCGTTGCATTGTATGGTGCGACTACGCCAGAGCCCAGCGTCGAGTCGTTATTGAAATCCGTTTTAAATGAGCGCATCCCGCCAGTTAAGCGAAATACTGGGGAAAGATTCCAAGTCAATTCACCAAATAAAGCTTTCTCGGTGAAATTTTGCGTACGTTCAAATACGAAGTCTCTATCGTTAGCCACGCCCGCATTTGGCTTAGCAACATCGGCCCATGCTTTCAAGCCACGCAGATAACTGTATTGTGCTGCACTTAAGTCTTGATTCTGATAGTAAGCGCCGACAATATAATCAAGCGTACCGCCCTTCTTCGAAGCAAGTTTCAATTCTTGCACAAAGGCTTTATCGCCATAACTGCGCAGTGCTTGCGCCATAGGGCGTGGGTAGTTGTAGTAGTAGTCCGCTAACCAACTATTTTTGGCATAGAAACCTGTGTTTTCAGACAAGCTCTTACCGCTTTGATCGTAATGTGATGTACCGCTAGAGAGAGTCGCAAAACCTAAATCCAAATCCATTTCTAAAGAAGCGAGTTTCACTTCGCGATCGGAAGGTTCCAATTGAATCGAACCATTTTCATACTTGCCGTAAGCCACACCGTGACCATCATTGCCACGGGTAGGTTGTCTTCTGCCACCGATATCATCGCTTTGGATCTGATAGGTTAATAAAGCCTGAAAATTGTTGGTTGGCTTCATCAACATCGACACACGTGCATAGTCGATTTTGACGGTATCAGCATCTTTCACATTG
>DLGN01000366.1 GCA_002482715.1 Oxalobacteraceae bacterium UBA7693 | reverse complement strand
TCGCTTTGCGCGCCTTCATTTCACCGGCCGACATCTTTTTGTTAATGCCACGCAAATCTGGTAAAGGCAGCACTACGCGTGCCTGCAGATCAATCAATTTCTGTTGCAACTGCTGTACCGTTGGTACGTTACGACCAAGAATTGCGCTGTAAGAATGACCTGCATTCACTTCACCATCAACCCAAGCAAGATTCGTTTCATTACCTGGGAAAACTTTGATGAAATGTGAACGCGGCATACCACAACGATTCACGACAACATCCAGAATTTGCTTCTCAACATGACGTACTTCATCGACCTGACCGCGCAGAGTGTCACACAATTTTTCAACTACTTTTGCTGTGAAGCGAATGCCCAATAATTCGTTCGAAATCGCTTCTTGTGCTTTGATGTAATTCTTAGAGTTGTAACCTTCTTTTTCAAAGGCCTTACGCATTTTGTCGAAGTTTTCAGAAATCGTTGCAAACTTTGCGAGCGAATCACGTTTTAATTGCTCTAACTGTTCTGCAGAGATGCCAGCAGCGACTGCCGCGCTATCTTCTTCCTCTTCATCTTCTTCGTCTTCATCTTCTTCATCTTCTTCGTCTTCGTCACTTTCTGCAACGACGACAGGCGCTTTTTCTTCTTCGGTTTCGGCATTTGGATCTACCAATCCGTCTACCATATCATCGACTTTAATTTCGTCGCTAGCGATACGCTCAGCCTGCGCCAAAATTTCTGCAATGGTCGTTGGACATGCAGAGATCGCCTGAATCATGTCTTTCAGGCCTTCTTCAATCTTCTTCGCAATGACGATTTCGCCTTCGCGAGTCAATAATTCAACCGTACCCATCTCACGCATATACATGCGGACAGGGTCGGTAGTACGGCCGAAATCAGAATCGACTGTGGACAAAGCCGCTTCTGCCGCAGCTTCTACTTCATCATCATCACTTGCAACAGTAACGACATTGTCGGACAACAACAAGGCTTCCGCATCAGGCGCTTGCTCGTAGACGGCAACGCCCATGTCATTAAATGTGCTGATAATGCCTTCGATCGCTTCAGGATCAACAACATTTTCAGGTAAATGATCATTGATTTCAGCAAAAGTCAGGTAGCCACGATCTTTACCCATCTTGATCAGGGTTTTCAGACGCTGACGACGACGTTCCAACTCTTCCGCCGTAGCTTCAGGATCTGCCGAAAATGCATCTTTCAATAAGGCTTTTTCTTTTGCTTTGCGATCTTTTGCCTTCGCTTTATCTAGCGCTTTCATCTCAGCGCGCTCTACCGCGTTGAGTGCTGCCATCTCTTCGTTTTCTGGCTGATATTCTTTCGGTTTGCGACCGCGACGTCCAGGCACCTTCACACCTGGTAAAACATACCCAGATGTATCAATACTTGCTAACAAGGCTGCATCAGTAGTTTGACTGACAGTCGGTGCAGATCCTGATTTAATCTCTTGCACTTCTGGTGCTTTCTCAGGCTTCGCCGTTTTTGCTGATTTTTTGACAGATTTAACATCTTCTTTTTCAGCTTTGTCGGTCGTTTCGGCTTTGCTACTGGCGTTCGATGCTTTAGTAATCACAGAGGCTTTCTTTGTTACGGCTGACGGTGTTTCAGTTTGCTTCACTTGCTTTGTTGCAGCTTTTTCGACATCTTTGCTCAACTTCGGTTCCGCTTTAGGTTCATTTTTTGTAGCACGTGTTTTTGACACTTCAACTTCCTTTTTACTGACCACCGATTTTACATCTTTACTTGAAATCTTGCTCTCAACCAATTTTACTGGCTTCTGTTCTACTTTAGGCGCTTTAACGCCTTTCGCAAGGACTTTTTTATCCGCGACTTTAGTCGCTTTACTTATCGAAACAGGCTCTTTTGTTTTAACAGAACTTGTCTTGTTTACTTTAGTCTGAACTGTGGCAACTACTTTTGCTTTAACTACCGAAGTGACTGGCTCGCGCGCACCACTCTTGGACGCAACTTTGGGGCTTATTACTGTGCTCTTTGATGACTTAGTCGTTTTTGTTGGCACTGCTTTTACAGCTTTCGTCGGTACCGCGACTTTCACCGATTTTGCGGCCACCTTTACTAGCTTAGGAGCTGGTTTAGCTGGTGCTTTTGACGTTGTCTTTGTTGCTGGCTTAGTCGCTATCTTAGTTGCTGGCTTGACCACAGGCTTACTTATCGCCTTGGCTGGAGTGCTTGCCATTTTTTTAGTGGCAGCAGTTTTGGTTGAACTCTTCGTAACTACGGATGTCAGTTTTTTCGCGGGTTTCTTCATTGCACTAGCCATTGAATCAAACCAACCGAAGCTGAAAAGCTATTTGAAATTTATAAAAAGAAAGCACTGTCATCAGCCATTGCCGCAAAACAGGACATTAATGCAAAAATCAAATTCAACATTTCTTAGCATCGGCGTTTTGGGTTACTCGGAGGAGCATATGCTCACCTAAACAACACATTCTTATCACCTTTAACCAAAAATAAATTGGTCGTGATAAAGAATGAAAACAACCTAAGACCTTGAATCGAAAGCCTTTAATTATACCACTTGCCACTCTTTTAATCAATCCAATCAATCAGAATCGACACATCGAAATAAACAATTGCAATATGTTTTTCTCAATTGACTGGCATTCTTTCAAAGCAAAAATTCGCCTACCAAGCTCACCAATACAAACCCCAGGCGATCCTCACTGGACACTGCCCGAAGCCTCAGCCTCTGCTTCTCGACGAATTGCATCTTGCAACTGCATAATTTCACGATAGCGCGCAACATCAATAGGATCTCGCAAGCCTCGTTGCGCGAGCTGTTCCATTTCCATCTTTAATACTTGGGTTCGCATTTGCCGCAATGCGCCCGCCAACTCTAAACCAACAACCTCGATCTCCGACTCGGTTTGCTCAGCAATCTCTGCAATCAAAGGATCAAAATCGGCGCTAGTGGCGCGCAAAGTTTCAGCTAAGGCCGCGAAATTCGCTTGCTCCCCCATAGGTTGTGCAATTAATACAAGTTGCTTTAACATTTCTGCACCATCAGGCGCTATCCTTGCTGCACACGCCATCATTGCCGGAGTCATCATGACAGCTAAGGATGGATGTGCGACTAAAATCCGCATGACTTGTCGCTCCAAACCAACAGGTGCACTACGACGACTTTTAGGAGGCGCGATTTTTACGCGAGCAACTGGCTGACTTAATTCAAATAAGGCTTCAATTTCAGACGCTGTAGATTGGGTAATCTGCGCCAAATTTCTAACTAGTTGCAAACGCAAAGCGGAAGGCGCCATTTGTTGTAGCAAAGGTTTTGCCTCAAACTGTGTTTTCGCACGTCCTTCAGCCGTACTCAAATCATTTTCAGCACTGACTTCTTTTATGAGAAATTGCGACAAGGGCATCGCACTTTGCACTTCACTTGCAAATGCTTCCGCCCCAAACTCACGCACAAAACTGTCAGGATCATGCTCCGTTGGCAAGAACAAAAACTTAATGACTTTATTGTCATTGACATGCGCCAAGCAGGCATCCAATGCCCGCCGAGCAGCACGTCGCCCTGCGCTATCACCATCAAAACTAAAAATCACATGATCCGTTTGACGCAGAAGCTTTTGCACGTGCGTTGGCGTACAAGCAGTCCCCAAAGTCGCAACAGCTTGCGGAAACCCCAGCTGCGCCAGAGCAACGACATCCATATAACCTTCGGTTACCAACACATAACCAGCTTCACGAATTGCCTGACGCGCTTCAAACAGTCCATATAATTCCAAACCCTTTTGGTACAAAGGCGTTTCTGGTGAATTTAAATATTTCGGCTCACCTTGATCGAGAATACGCCCACCAAAGCCAATCACTTGACCCTTCGTATTCCTGATAGGAAACATAATTCGATCACGAAAACGATCATAACGCTTCCGATGCGCGCCCTCATCATCACTTTTATCAATCACCATCCCCTGCTCAGCTAAAGCATGAACGCCATAATCAGGAAATACTGCGCGCAAACTATCCCAAGCGTCTGGCGAATATCCAAGGCCAAAACGCGCTGCGATTTCACCTGTCACTCCGCGCTTCTTCAAATATTGAATCGCTTTATCTGCGCCGCGTAATTGTTGACGATAAAAATCGCAAGCCTTCGTCATCACTTCACTTAAAGCCAAGCTCTTTGCCGTGACCTCTGCTCGCTGCGCAGGCAGCATACGATCATCGTCAGGAACAATCATCCCGTTATTGAGCGCCAAGTCTTTGACCGCATCAACAAAACTCAAGCCTGAATACTCCATCAAAAAGCCAATGGAAGTGCCGTGTGCACCACAGCCAAAACAATGATAAAACTGCTTTGTAGGGCTAACTGTAAAACTAGGAGATTTTTCGTTATGAAACGGGCAC
>DLGN01000027.1:2349-5328 GCA_002482715.1 Oxalobacteraceae bacterium UBA7693 | reverse complement strand
GGACTGAGATCTATTTCACTTTGAACATAGGCAGCGACGCGACGTGTCGATGCTTCTAAATTATCACCTGACTCGGTAAACTGCGGCTTACCATTATCCAGAGAAATACGTTTTTGCTCGCGTTGACTGCGCTCAAAATCCCAACCTGCAGCCAAATTCTGTTTATCACCAATCGGCGTCGTATATTTACCGCCTAAGCTAATGCCCGTATCGCGCGTATTATTGAGATCACTGATCAAATTAAGTTGCTCACCGTTCTTAGCAAATTGTGTGCGCAAACTATCGCTGTCTGCACGACCACTGCTAACACCAGAGCGTAATGTTAGTTTAGAAGTATCTTCAAACCGATGTTGATAATTCGCATTCAAACGAAACATGCTTGATTCGGAGTGACTTTGCGAGTTTGCTAATGCGACTGGCGCACGCAAAGTAATAGGATCAAGCAATTCAGGCGTTTGATTAATTCGCGAATGATTACTTGACTGGCTGCGCGAATTCATCAAGAAAGGTTGTAAAGTCACATTATCGCCATTCTCGAATTTATAGCTAAACCTTGGCGTCAAATGGATCCCCGTTGATTGACGGCTAGTTTGATCGATTTGATCTTGAATCAACTGGATGTCACCTGCGTCGCCCTGCTCTATTCTTTGCGAACTTCCGTAATCTCGTTGTCCATTACGAAATATAGAGCCACTCAGGGCATAGTTCAATTCACCAATCTGTCCGGGATAAGTAATGGATAAATTAGGTGCTACTCTTCCTTGCTCAAACCCCAAAGCCAACTTCAAATCAACATCCTTAGGGTGAAACTCTTCTCGCAAAATGATATTGATCGTGCCCGCAATTGCTTGCGTGCTAAATTCTGCAACAGGACCACGCATTACTTCGATACGCTCAACCTGATCGGGGGACAAAGACTCCATCGAAAAGCCACGAGGTGGGCGTTCGCCATTCACTAGAATTTGTGTATAGCCACCACCCATGCCGCGCATCCGAACATCACCACCTCGCCCTGGACGGCCACCAGCCGTCACCCCAGGCAATCGTTTTAAAATTTCACCAACGGTAAAATCTCCATCACGATCTAATTCTTCACGTCCGACAATTATTTTTCCGGCGATAGAATTACGTCGCAGATCGATATCCGATTGCTTGCTTCCATTCACCGTTACTTTTTGCAATTGATCTGTATTTTTGGATTCTACGACTTCTTTTTTTTCGGCATTTGATTTCGCTGGCAGCACACTCTGCAAATTATTTTGCTGCCGACTTTGCATAGCACGTCGACGAACTTCTATCGCTGCGTTCGACGTCGCTGTTTCTTCCACTTTCTTGATAGGCTCTTCTGTTTTGTTTTTCTCTTGCTGCCCTTGTGCAAACGACATTTCACTGAGACTAAAGATACTTCCAATAGCCAATGCAACGGCACTTTGGGGAAAAGAGAGTTTATTCATTATTAAATTCAAGAAATGGTGGAGAAAGTTTCCACCAATATATTTTCAATTCCTTATTGAAAATCGCTCGTGCATGTTTGTTTTGTATGAAATTGAAACAAGCGAGTGTGTTCTGTTACGTTTGGATACGAATACTAACTAGCCTGGTATTTTTTCACCCAGTCACCGCGCCATCATCACCCCATTATCTTGCCGCTTGCTCACGACCAAAGCGCCACAACGCCAAGGCGCCAAATAGGAAGGTAAATCCAGCCAAAGCTGCCATTGGTAAAAACGCTGCTTCAATTCCCAAACCTCGCCACGTCATCGCATCAAATCCATCTACCGCCCATCGCGTCGGAATAAAAACAGTTATATCCTGTAACCATTGCGGGAAGAGAAAAGACGGCATCCACGCGCCCCCAAGCATCACCAAGATTAAAGTTGCAAATGTAGCGATTCCACGTGCTGCTTCGGGTGTCTTGCCGAATGCGGCAATCAGCAATCCAAAACTCGCCGTCATCATCGAAAAACAAATGGCGATACCAATCAATCCCAAAACACTACCCAAAATTTCCACCTGAAAGACCAATATCGCCACCACACACAATACACAGCTGACAAAGAAAGCGATCAAAGCACAAGACAGTGCACGTGCGATAATTAAGGTATTTATGCCAATGGGTGCCGCTAGGAGGCGATTCCACAAACCTTGCTTGCGCGATAGCAGAACCCCGATACCAGCATCAATCGCCAAAAACAAAATGAACTGTACGGTCATGCCCGCAAATGAATGTGCATATCCGTTATAACTACTGGCAACGCCAGTCTTCGCACTTAAAGCTTCATCTTTTGGATTAAACGGCATGCTCAAACCTGCTGGTTTTTGTTGCGACTCAGCTGTGGAACCAACGGTTACGTCATTGGTGCTTTGTGCGCTTTGCTGAACTTGCTGATATTGCTGAAAGTCTTTCAAACTGCCTAAAAATGTCTTCAGTTCTTTTTGATCTGCATTTTGTACTGATGTCGCATTAAGCTCCGCGATGCTTTGTTCAACCATATTGGAACCTGTAGTACCTGAAAACATTTCGGCACTCACGCTTTGCATCACATGCTGAACTAAAATTCCTTTCACCATCGCCAATACAGTGCCCTGTGATGGATCATAATACAGTGGCAAATCAGGTTTTTCTTTTGCGTTAAAGAAGGCTTTGCCAGCTGCTGCACCAAAACCCTCTGGCAATACTATCGCCACCGCTAACTTGCCTTTTCTAACCAACTCTTGCGCTGCGTCTACACTGAGTTCTTGTATCTGCAAACTGGTATCTGCTTTCAGGCCTGCGACAATTTTTTGACTAATCACATGCTGGTCAATTTGCACTAAAGCGATTTCAATTTTTGCAGCATCTTTTTTGCCGCTACCGCCAGTAAGATAGCCGAAGAATGCTGCTAACAAAATTGGCATCAACAGTGTTAAGACCAAAGCACGTTTGTCGTGCAAAAACAAAATAATATCTTTGCGTATCAGGGCGAATAAGGGAATCAT
>DLGN01000027.1:0-2321 GCA_002482715.1 Oxalobacteraceae bacterium UBA7693 | reverse complement strand
ATGATTGATCACCGTCTTTCATAAAATGAATTGGTAAGAGAACGCGTAAAAATAAAGACTTTGGTGACTAATCTCGCAGACTTCGACCAGTCAATGTCAGGAAAACGTCTTCTAACTTGGTTTTGGCAGTCGCAAAATGCGTAACCACACAACCTTGCTGCGCTAGAAAATTGAGTATCGTCAGAGCACAATCTTGTGTATGCAAAGCGATTTCCAGTGCCTTACCATCGTCTTTCAAAGTGACCGCACTAACTCCGGTGTGTTGTTTAAGCTGATCTAGCATTGGCGATGAAAGCGCTTGAGTCAAACTCAGGAGTAACGCAGCTTGTGCAGGCAAGCGTTGAATTAACTCTGCTGGCGTTTCATTCGCGATGATCTTGCCATGATCGACAATGACAATATGATCTGCCAGACGCTCGACTTCTCCCATGTAGTGGCTGGTATAGATCAAAGCGCGGCCTTGTGCTTTCAAGATTTCTAAAGCATCGAAAATTGCATTCCGACTTTGCGGATCGATGCCGACGGTTGGCTCATCGAGTATCAATAACTGAGGGTCATGAAGCAAAGCGGCTGCGATATTCAAACGCCGTTTCATGCCACCAGAAAAGCTCGAGGGCTTATCTTTTGCCCTGTCTTTTAAGCTGACCAGATCTAATACGGCATCGCAACGTGATTCCAAATGACGGCCGCTTAATCCATACAAAGCGCCAAACAACTTTATATTTTCACGCGCCGACAAATCTTCAAATAAGGCTAACTCTTGCGGTACCAAGCCTAATTGCATTTTGGCTTTTTGATTACCCGCAGCCATCAATTCACCGGATAATAAAACTGTGCCAGCATCTGCTGTCAAAAGGCCACAAATCATATTCACGGTCGTCGATTTACCTGCACCATTCGGCCCCAATAATCCTATGGTTTGACCTGCTTGTACCGAGAAAGAAATATTGTCGACCACGAGGCGCTGCGCGAAACTTTTGCTTAGTTGCCTTACTTCAAGGAGTGCATGGGTCATTTTTTATCCTATCAAAAAGTGGCTTCGAAAATTTTCAAAGATGGCATGATTTTGCAGCAAAGCTCCTACTTTGAATAGAATCGTTTGCCACCTCTTTTTAATGACAATTGTCATATTTAAAGTCAATAAAAAAACGCCGTTAGTTTTCACTAACGGCGTTTTTCAAATTCAGAGAAATTAATTGATAAATTTAGTCTGTACTATGAGATAAATTCAAATTCAATTGTGAACGCACCATGTCCTCTTTATCTGAACGCGAGCCATTGCGAGCTGCTTCGAGTCGATCTAAATATTCTGGTGTCACATCGCCAGTAATATAGAAACCGTCAAAGCAAGAAGCTTCTATGCTCTTCAATACGGGATTCGCATCTGAGATCGCACGCTTCATATCAGCCACATCTTGGTAGACCAAAGCATCGGCTGTAATTTCGCGACAAATCTCATCTTGTGAACGACCAAAAGCAATCAACTCACTGCGCGTCGGCATATCAATCCCGTACACATTCGGGAACTGTACTGGCGGCGCAGCTGAAGCAAAAATCACTTTACGCGCACCAGACTCACGTGCCATCTGTACGATTTCACGGCTGGTTGTACCGCGCACAATGGAATCATCTACCAATAAAACGTTTTTGCCTTTAAATTCAGATGCAATAGCATTCAATTTTTGACGTACAGATTTCTTGCGAATCGCCTGGCCTGGCATCATGAACGTACGACCGATATAACGGTTTTTAATGAAACCTTCACGGTAATCCAAGTTCAAGCAATCTGCTAATTCCATCGCAGACGGGCGAGAAGAATCTGGGATCGGCATCACAACATCGATATCGCCTTGTCCAAACTGGCTACGAATTTTCTCTGCCAGATATTTGCCCATATTCAAACGCGTCTGATACACCGACGTACCATCAATAGTAGAGTCTGGACGTGCTAAGTACACGTATTCAAATGCGCATGGATTCAAGCTAGGATTTTCTGCGCACTGCTCACTGTAAAGTTTGCCATCAAGGTCAATAAAAATCGCTTCACCTGGTGTAACATCGCGTTCAAATCTAAAGCCTGTACCTTCTAAAGCAACAGATTCACTTGCCAACATATACTCGACACCATTATCGGTCTGCGCAGAACCAAGACACAAAGGGCGAATACCGTATGGATCACGGAAAGCGAGCATACCGTGGCCAGCAATCTGCGCAACCACCGCATAAGAACCGCGTACACGGCGATGCAACATCGCTACGGCACGGAACAGAGATACCGGATCTAAAGAGTAGCCGCTGACAACTTCTTGGATTTGATGCGC
>DLGN01000049.1 GCA_002482715.1 Oxalobacteraceae bacterium UBA7693 | reverse complement strand
CCCTAGTAGCCTCAGCTAAAACTCGAGCGTAGTCGTAAGTATTAAAAAAACTTAAAAATTTAAAAATTTGTTATTTGCAAATTTAGGAGACTAACATGGTAGTTGCGGTGGTTGGATTAGGGTATGCTGGCTTGCCTCTAGTGGTTGAGTTTGGAAAACAGCTTCGTACTATTGGCTTTGATGTCGCCGAAAATAAAGTTGCTGCCTGTCGAGAAGGCAGAGATCCTTCCTGCGAGATAAATGATGAGCAAATGCGAGCTGCGCATTTGGCCGAATATTCGAGTGATCCAATTTGTTTGGCAGAAGCAGATATTATTATTGTCGCAGTTCCCACACCAGTTGATCAAGCTCATATCCCTGATTTGTATCCTTTGGTTTCAGCAAGTGAGGTGGTGGGTAAGCATATGAAGCAGGGGGCTTTAGTGATCTATGAGTCTACTGTTTATCCGGGCGCTACCGAGGAAGTATGCATTCCAGTATTGACGCGTTGCAGTGGCAAAATCTGGAAAAAAGATTTCCATGTCGGCTACTCGCCAGAAAGGATTAATCCTGGCGACAAAGAGCATCGTTTGACGAATGTGATTAAAATCGTTTCTGGTGATACGCAAGAAACCTTAGCTCGTGTTGCATCATTTTATGAAATGGTGGTTGAACCTGGAGTGCATCGATGTTCTAGCATAAAGGTTGCGGAGGCTGCTAAGGTGATCGAGAATACTCAACGTGACTTAAATATCGCGTTAATGAATGAGTTGGCATTGATTTTTGGACTGATTGGTATTGATACATCTGATGTCCTAGAAGCCGCAGGAACAAAATGGAACTTCTTGAAGTTCAAACCAGGTTTGGTTGGCGGGCACTGTATTGGTGTAGATCCGTACTACTTAACTTATAAGTCGCAGATGTTGGGATACCATCCAGAAGTAATTTTGGCCGGGCGCCGTATTAACGATGGTATGGGTAAATTAATTGCTGACCGTACCGTGAAGCAAATGATTCTATCCGGGCATTTTTCAGTTGGTGCCGCTGTCAATGTGTTAGGACTTACGTTTAAAGAAAACTGCTCAGATTTGCGCAATTCGAAGGTTGTTGATTTAATACAAGAGTTGCAATCTTTTGGTTTGATAGTTTTCGTGCATGATCCATATGCGAGTAGTGAAGATGCTATGCATGAGTATGGAATACGATTGTGCGCTTGGGAAGAGTTACCGCGTGCCAATGCTATGGTTGCTGCAGTGCCACATCGACACTATCTTAGTATGACGCCAAGTGACATGATGAAAAAATTAGTGGAGGGTGGCTGTTTTTCTGATGTAAAAGCCAGTTTCGATGCCGTAGCTCTGGAGACTTCAGGCGCAAATGTCTGGCGACTTTAAGACTTATCGGGAAAATGAGTTGAAAGTATTTTTAATTTTCTTTGGTGCTCACTAATGCCGGACACTTTAAAACCAGTATCGAAGTACGATATTATCAATCGCCTAATCGCGCAATTTGGCTTTCAAAGCTATTTGGAGTACAACAAGATTGATGGAACAACGCACTATGAACGTGTGGTTTGTGCTAATAAAGAAATTGCTTATCTACCAGAAAATTGTTATCTCGATAGACTCGGCATTGAGCACCTACTTGAGAAAATTCAGCATGCAAAAATAGACAAGGTGCTGCCTTTTTCACAACTGCAAAAGCAGTTTGCAGGACGAAAATTTGACCTCATTTTTTTTGACCCCGTGCATGTCCGGCCTGAGGTTGATTTAATGTTGATAGCTTTGGCTCAATTGCTATCGCATGGAGGTATATTAGTCGTACATGACTGTAATCCAAAAGATATTGCTTTGACTACCTTGAGAAGGCGGCCGGGCCAATGGGTAGGCGAAACCTATAAGGCGTTTGCTTTGTTTCGTTTTTTTAACCGTGCTCAAACCATCACTATCGCAGAGGACTTTGGCGTTGGACTGATATGGAATCAAAATTTGCAGTTAGATTATTCTGTTCATTTTGATTTGGATTATTATGATTTTGCTGCCAGTAAACAAGAGTATATTGGTTTGGTTGATTATCAATATTTTTTGGATAAAACTGAAACAGGATCTGTGGCCAATCTATTTACGCAACCAAGACAGCTACAGTCGGTGATTTTGCGCGAAAAGCAATTTGACCTGACGCATCTAAATGATGTGCCACCACAACCTGCTGCTTCAAAAGAGTCTTGCGAATGCCAGTTGTTTTGGCGTAGTCAAAATGAAGTATTTTCTGAGGCGAAGTCTTTATGTCAAAACTTAATTTTAAATGGCATTGTGCAAGTGGTAAATTTTACGTTCCCTGTAAATTCAAATAATATCGAGCAAATTCGTTTTGATATTGCGGATCAAAGGATGGCCGCACGGTTAGATGCGATTAATCTGTTCAATCAGGACGGACAGGTGATTTGGCAATGGAGTCGAAAGCTAAGTGAATTTTTAAAGGTTACTAATTGCAAAATTATGCAGATCGATCAGGTTGACCCAGTCTATTATGTTCTCACTCAAAATGATGATCCACATTTTTATATTTCTATTCCCATCGAAATTAGTTTGCAATTGCGTGAAAAATATCGGTTTGAGTTTTCACTGGTTCCGCAGCCACCAGTAATTTTTACACTTTTATCAGAGTTATCGTCGACAGAATGTCACCCTGTACAGGTTTTGCGTGCTTCTCATGCCAGATTATTAGATGAAATTTTAAATTTACATAAGCAGGCTACTTTATTGACACAACGTAGTGCGCAATTGCAGCAAATTCTGTTGGATTGGCGCAGCAACTCAGGTTAAGTCTTATATCCTCAATGTGAAACTTCGGTTGAATTAATTTAATCAAATTTTGGATGGAGATTTCCTAACTGGCATTTAGTTATCAATTCAAAGTGAAAAAGTTGAAATTATTTGGATGTGAGGATCTTTTAGCCTGATTGGCGTTTAGAGTAACAACTTAAGTTTAGCGTAATAACTCACTTGCTACTTGCTGAGCATGCTTGCGTAACTCTGCTACCGCGATTGCCTCCCAATACTTACTCTTCAACAACGGCCCAATATAATGTAAGCCAGCGACCGATTGATTATTTGCATTGATCACTTCGTATTGATCGTTGATCAAAATACCTAAACCGAGCTTATCACTAGCAATCAAGCCTTCGCTTAAAAGTTGTTGTATTAGAGGTGAAGTCACTTTCTCGACATCAGAATTCGGACCGGTACAATTAATAATCGTGCCGATTGATAGTTGCTTATTCTTGTCTCCACCGCGTGGTTGAATGATTGCGATGCATTTATCTTTTTGCTGTGTAACGTCTACTAGGCGACCAGCCAAAATAGTCGCTTGCTCGGTTGCTATCAGTTTTTCAAGGCGGTTGTATGCGACTGGGGATAATCGGTGACGATGGATATCCCAGAAACCGATAGCCTGTCTTAAAAATCGTTTCTTTTCTTTCGTAGAAAATTTGCTCCAAATTTCTGGGGTGTATGGACGCAATTCATTCATTGCGTCTCGCCAGTCTTCGCCATCACGACACCTACTACGAATACTTTCTCTTAATGCTTTGATCGCATATCGAACAGTTAGATTTTGAACGTCAAAAAATTGTGGAAACGAATTTTTAGACGGAGGTTTGGGCGTTGCTCTGTGAGGATGAGGGAGAAGACCTTTTCTCGACATGAGCGTGATGTTCTTATGCCCAGCACTGGTCAGTTTAAATAGTGCATCAATTGCAGTGAGCCCTGTGCCAAGAATGAGGATCTGCGTGTCGCGGCGCACATGATCGAAGGCAGAGACATCCCAAGGGTTACTGATGTATGAGATTTGATTTAGTTGTGTTGACGGTAATGGCGATTGGGGCTGAAAGTGGCCTAATGCAAGTACAACTTTCAGCGCTTGAACTATCGTGCCGTCTGCTAAGCTTACACAAAAATGATCAGTACCAACTTGAGGGCGTACCGATAAGACCGTTCCGCTTGTGCGCTTAATCGACTTCGCAGCTTTTTGCTCAGCTTCTATTAATGTAAATTCAAGATAGTCGCCATATATCCGACGGGAGACAAAAGAGCCTTCATTGAAGGCTGGGTCAATTGTTTGGCAATATTTCAAAAAGTGATCAGGTATCTTGTGCAGAGCACTCATATTTCCAGCTGGAACATTCAGCAGTAAGTTGTCATCCCCTGTTCCATAAGCTAGGCCTCGACAAATTTGAGGTTTGCTGTCAATGATGACCACCTCTTTGTCACCTAATCCCAAACTCAGCAAATTAACCGCCGTCAATGTACCGCTGAAGCCACTGCCGACAATTACGATGTCACTTTTTGTAATCGTAGTCATTTTTTAATTTGTTTTAGCTGAAAATTAAGGGCTAAACTTTCTTCATGAAAATTTGCGACTTAATGATTTCGTTGGTCGGTAACTGTTGTATGTGAACTTATTGTAGCGCTGTAATGCAACTTGAGAAATAACGACTCAAAATGGAAGTCTGTAGCATTCTGATATTTTGTGTTGATATTCTATTGCACGTAAGAAATAATAGGTGTGATCTTAAAGGATGAGAGAGATAGTAATGCCTTCAATTAGCACCAATGTTCAATGGCAGCAGACCCAAGTAAGCCGACAAGACCGCGAACAGCAAAATGGGCATCGCGCTTGTATTTTGTGGTTGACTGGTTTTTCTGGCGCCGGAAAATCGACTTTGGCACAAGCACTAGATCAGTTTCTTTTCCAATATTCGATCCGATCATTTGTACTGGATGGCGATAACGTCAGGCATGGCCTCTGTGGTGACCTAGGATTTTCCAACAACGATAGGGTTGAAAATATTCGGCGAGTGGGTGAGGTTGCTAAGTTATTTTTGGATGCGGGTGTTATCGTCATTACCGCGTTTATTTCACCATTTAGACAAGATAGGGCGCGAGTAAGGAATTTGGTTGCAGATGAAGATTTCATTGAGGTTTTTTGCAGTTGTCCATTGGATGTTTGTGAGAGCCGCGATGTGAAAGGCTTATATAAAAAAGCACGTTTAGGGGCGATCGCTAATTTTACCGGGCTAACTTCGCCTTACGAGGAGCCAGAAGCCCCTGAGATTGTCGTCAACACTAGCGAACAATCGATTGATGAATGCGTTGGCGTGATCGTTGATTATCTGTTGCGTGGTGGATACATTCGGCTTGCATAAGCATAGTTTCGTCTTTGAGAAAATAGCAATCTTGGTGCCTGTATTGATTGGGCGTCGGTGATG
>DLGN01000085.1:9665-10729 GCA_002482715.1 Oxalobacteraceae bacterium UBA7693 | reverse complement strand
GGGAGGCAGCTTACGTTGTCTTAAGCTTGCATGCACTAGGGCTACATGGGTAACTTGCGGGTTTTTACTGAGAAAGATTAGCGTTCATGTGCGCAATATTTTTCTTTTAAAGTGTGCAACCAAGCTGAAAGATTTTTTTGTGCAGAGGCTCGATTTTCTTCGAATCCTTCATCGTCAAAATATCCTTCGGTTTCAACATCATATTGATGATCCCTGAGTTCGTGTATCACCTTCAAAGGAACGCCTTCAAGAGCACGAATACTATTGGAAAGAAAGCTGACGAATTCATCCCTCCGCACTTTACCTTCGGCATATGCTACAAGTTCATTTTCAAGGCGTTCAATAATTGAAAGGTTTGACATCAGCGCACTAGATTGTCTTCTTAAAGGTAAATCATGTTAATTTACTCGTAAAAAATAGGCAATAAAAAAACGAGTGCTTTAAATATTCTCAAGCCGGCACCCCCAAAATCACAGCGGAAGCCTTAAACAACCCCGTCACTTTCTGTCCTTTCTTTAACCCCATTTCGGCGCAGCTTTCGTTAGTAATCACCGCAGACAAAACCGCGCCGCCGGGGAGGGCGATGCTGATGTCAGTGTTGACTGCACCGATTTGAATGCGAGAAATTTTTCCATTGAGACGGTTGCGGGCGGAGAGTTTGGTGTCGTCGTTGGCGTCCATTAAGATCACCGAAGAAGCACTGACTAGTGCGAACACTTCAGCGCCGATGTTGAGCGCGAGTTCTTCTGTGCTGTCGTGGGTGATGATGGCGATCAGGGTTTGTTTGCCTGCGATTTGGATTTCGATTTCATTGTTGACGGCACCGGTTTTGATCTGGCTGACGATGCCGCGGTATTGATTGCGTATGCTGGTTTTCATATTCATCTTTTTGATCAAGAGCATTTCGTCTGCCAAGCCCGTCGAGAGCTGGTTGAGGCGTGTAATGTAGGCTTGGTGTTCACGTTCTATGAGTTTGAAGTTGTCGACCAATTGTTTGCCGCGTGCGGTGAGTCGTGTGCCGCCGCCGCCTTTGCCGCCTGAGGCACGTTCTAAGAGTGGCTCGC
>DLGN01000085.1:3520-9638 GCA_002482715.1 Oxalobacteraceae bacterium UBA7693 | reverse complement strand
CCCATGCCGCTTTATAGCTCATCTGGATATTCTTGGCTGCTTGTGTGATGGAGCCGCCTTCGCCGACAGCGGCGAGTAGAGCAATGCGTTGCGTGCCGCCGAATTTTTCACCGTTTACTTGTAGCCAGACGTCAGCTTGCAGTTCGATGGTCGGAGCGATTTCGCTTGTGGAGGCGTTTGCTTTATCTTTTGTACGTTTAGTCGCGCTCATGGTGTGTGATTTCTTCCCTGATGCAGATGCAATACCTCATCGCCAAACTGCACTACGTCTTGTTCGTCGTGGCTGATTAACACGAGTGGAATCGCGAGTGTGCTTTGTAGTTGCGCTAATTCTTCGCGCATTCTTTGTTTCAGGTTGGTATCGAGCGCCGCAAATGGTTCGTCTAAGAGCAGGGCTTTGGGCTGGGTGATCAGCGCGCGTGCTAAAGCGGTTCTTTGCTTTTGTCCACCGGAGAGTTGGTGCGGATATTGCTGCGCTAAATCATGAAGTTCAAATCGTTGTAACCACTGTTCGACTTCGGCGTGTTGATTTTTTTTCGAAGGATTGCGCCATGTTTTATTCAGGCCAAACGCGATGTTCTGTTGCACGTTGAGATGCGGAAAAAGGGCATAGTCCTGCGCGACATAAGCGAAGTTGCGTTCTTGTGGTTTGACGAAACTGGACTGATCGCTATCAAAAAAAGTACGTCCGCCAATGCGGATATGGCCTTGATCGGGTGTCATCAAACCAGCGATCGCTTGCAGGCTGAGACTCTTTCCTGAGCCTGATTCGCCAAAAATAACAATACGTTGAGCTTGGGTTTGCAATCGTACGTCGAGCACAAAATGACCGTCGCCGCGTTTCAAGGTTTTGTGTATGTTTAAGTCAAAATCCATCATCGTTTTTTTGCTCTCTATTTTGCATGATGGTTTAGGTGGGCAATGCGTCCGGGTGCTAATTTGCCTGCGACTAATAAAATCAGAATACAAACAATCGAAGCCATCAGCACCATAGTATTCGCGAGTGCGTCGTCACCAGCTTGCACCGCTTCGTAAATAGCTATCGATAGGGTTTGTGTTTTGCCGACTATGCTGCCCGCCACCATGAGCGTTGCACCGAATTCCCCAAAAGCCCGCGCAAATCCGAGTAAAACGCCCGCCAAGATGCCGCGCCAAGCGAGTGGCAAAGTGACGCGAAAAAAAATCGCCATTTCAGAAAGCCCTAAGCTGCGAGCAACTTGTTCTAATTGGCTATCCACNNCATCCACACCTTCAAAGGCGGCGCGGGCAGGTTTGAGTACCAAGGGCAGAGCAACAATTGCCGCCGCGATGGTCGCTGCTTGCCAGGTAAAAATAAGGTTGATGCCAAATTGCGTGTAGAGCCAGGCACCGATCCAACTCTTTTTGCCAAGTAATACGAGTAAGTAATAGCCGAGCACCGTAGGCGGCATGACCATCGGTAAGGTTAGTATGCTGTCGAGTAATTCTCGACCAAAGAAGCGACGCCTCGCCATTAAATAGCCGAGGCCGATGCCGAGAAATAGATTAATGAGCGTTGCGAAACCAGCGACTTTGAGCGACAGAAATAAAGCGGTCCAAGCGATTTCCATATTCATCGGCTTTTACGGTTTTTGAAAACCATATCTCGCTAAGATAGTTTGTGCGGGCGGGGAGAGTAAGAACTGCACAAAGCGTTTTGCTTCTTGCGCATTGTTGCTATCTTTACTTACCGCAACCGGATAGCTGATCGTTTGCTCCAATGCTAAATGGATGCTGATCTTGACCTTGTCTGACATGATCGCAGCATCGGTCGCATAAACGAATCCGGCGTCAACTTCAGCTCTTGCAACGTAGTCTAGCGACTGCCTGACATTTTGTGTGTTGATCAGTTTATCTTTGATTGCTGGCAAAATCTTTGCCGTATTGATCGCCTGCATAGCATAACGACCCACGGGGACACTGGCTGGATTACCTATGGCGATACGCTTGATGCCCGCTTGGCGCAAATCTTCAATACGCTCAATTTTATTGGTGTCGTCGACTGCTTGAATCAACACGAGACTGTTGCGTATAAAGTTTTTGCGTTCTTTCGAGACGATGAGATTTTGTTTTTCTGCTGCATCCATAGTCTCTTGATCCGCTGTTGCTAAGACATCGACAGGCGCGCCTTTTGCCAATTGCTGAAGTAAAGCGCCTGATGCGCCAAAATTAATTTGGACTTTGGCATCGGGAAATTGTGTTTGATAGCTGGCCGCAATTTCCTTAAAAGCGTTGGTTAAACTGGATGCAGCAGAGACATTCAGCTCACCAGCATGGGCGTAGCTGAAGCATGCTGTTAGTAGTGTTGCTGAGAGAATTTGTCGACATGTAAATGAGGCCATGACTCGCGCACTCTTGAGAGTTTGGATAAAAGCGTAATATACACTGGTATATTGCGCTTTGTCTAAAGAAGCAGCGAAATTCTTGATGGTAGTCAGGTGTAAGAGGCGTGTTTGTTGAAAATAGCAGAATTTTTAGGCCAAGTTTGTTGCCATTTTCTACAAGGGTGTAGTGCAAAATAAGTTAGGTGAGCACGCCAGAAATGCACGCGTCTGGGCGGTATCAATTGAGGAGGAATGCACAGGAATGAATCAGATAGACATTCCACCGTGTACTTAGTCTAGGCTTTTGTTTTCTAATTGTGAAACACCACCAGAGACGATAAATTTCATCACATTAGTCGGGCTGATATCAATCGCACGCACTTGGTTACTCGGCACGATAAACAACTCACCAGAAAAGTTGTACGAGTGTGGAAAATACACAGCTACTTTGTCTTTAAGACCTAAGATCGACAGATCATGTTCAGTTAGAAAACCTAGTTTTTCTAACTTGGCTTCGGGGTTGATCAGCACCAAAACTGGCTGATTAAATTTCTTCTCATCACCGACAAACGCCGAAAACAGATCATTGAGTGACGAGTAGATTTCATTCAAAACAGGAATATTCGCGATGGATTTTCTGATCAAACGCTTGATGGGCTGAGCAATAAAGGTTTGCCCAAAATAGCCAACGCAAATCAACAGCACGACAATGATCATTAAGCCCAAGCCAGGAATGTCATGACCAATCAACATGACTAAGCTCTCTCTTAACAATCCATCGGTAAATTCAAATGAAAGCAAGAGAATGTAAGCGGTTAAAGCCAAAGGCGAGATAAACAGTAGGCCTTGCAAGAAATAATTGACGAGTTTTTTGAACATGGGATTGAATATAGCTAAGGTGACCAGCAAGTGAAAGAGAATCGAAGGACGATAGAATCACCGATTCAAGTTGACCAGTCAAGCTAAGAAAGTAAGTTCAATAATTTGCATTGATTACTTGGGCTCGCTAAAGTGCCGTAAATCATATCGGCATATAGAGGCAAGTGCTCTTCATCGCCAAGACGGCAAGTGAGCTCGTCATCAAACACAAGTTCACTTTGCCGATTCAAAGCCGAGTCTGGTAGTTGCCACATGACGTATGACGAAGGCTTTTTGCCCCTTTTTCCGCGATACTAAGACTCCAAAGCCCGCACGTAATCGATAAAAGCATCAAAGACTCAGCCCTGCATTTCATTGAATTCTTCTCTGAAATGTAAGAGTGTCGAATAGATTTTTACCTTAATCCAATGGTCTTCGCGTGTGCTTATAGTTTCGTATGGGCGTTTGCTATCAATGACTTCCTTGGGTTTCGATTTTGTTCAACCCATTTTCCTCACTAAATTGGTCCTTAGCCTCAGTGTTTGACTGCTAGCGCACCTTGATCACAACTTTACCTTTGGTGCGACCAGCATCAACATAGTCTAGTGCCTGTTTGGTTTCCTCAAATGTGAAGACGCGGTCGATGACTGGCTTGATACTGCCAGCTTCGATCAACTTGCTGATCTCGCTTAGTTGTTGTCCGTTCGCTGTCATGAAGTGAAACGCGTAGCTGGCGCTGTGTTGTTTGGCAGATTTTCGGATGCCGTAACTGAGTAAAAACATCACTAGTTTGACCAAGCTATTCACACCATGCTGTCTTGCAAATGCTGGATCTGGCGGGCCAGCGATGCCGATGAGTTTGCCACCTGGCTTAAGAACTTTGAGCGATTTCTTAAGAGTATCGCCGCCTTGCGTGTCGAGTACTAAATCGTAGTCGTGCAGTTGGTTTGAAAAATCTTCTTTCTTATAGTCGATGACGATATCCGCACCCAAGTCTTTTAGCATGTTGGCGTTGGCTTGACTGGCGGTCGTGGCAACCGTTGCACCGAGATGTTTGGCGAGTTGAATTGCGATGGTGCCAACCCCGCCTGAGCCAGCGTGTATCAACACCTTTTGGCCTTTCTTTAAATTGCCTTTGATAACTAAGGTCTGCCATGCAGTGAGTGCGACCAAGGGAATCGATGCGGCTTCTTCCATGCTGAGATTAGCGGGTTTTAGCGCTAAGGATGTTTCTTTTACCGCGATGAATTCAGCGAATGTACCGATGCGCTCGTCGTCTGGTCGCGCGTAGACTTCATCACCGATTTTGAAACGGCTTACGCGCGCGCCAACTTTGACCACAACGCCAGCCAAGTCAGTGCCTAGGATTAATGGCATTTTGTAGGGTAAAAGTAATTTGAATTCGCCACTGCGAATTTTATTGTCTAGCGGATTGACGCTGGCGGCGTGAATTTGCACCAGCACGTCATCGTCGCGCAGACTTGGTTCAGGCTGATCACCGAAAGTAAGAACCTCGGATTTACCATATTGTTTGATGAAGAATGCTTTCATATTTTGTTCCTAATTCATGATTGAAATTAGTCTTTGTTTATCGTGATTGAGCTTACTCGTAGCTGCACATACTACGCTGACTTATCGATGTGCAGCCAGCCAAGAGTCGAGCTTCATATCTTTGCGTACACCGGCTTCGACTAGCGCGGCTGGTGCAAATTTGCGTAAGAAGCGTAGGCGGGCAGCGAGTGTGCCTGAGGTGTAGCGCACCTTTGGTTTTGCTGTAAGTGCGACCTTGACGACAGTCTTGGCCACTACGTCCGGCCCATCCGCGATTTCCAGTGCTTGCTTTACATGTTGATCAAGCATAGCGCGTAGCGCATCATTCTTGCTCTGTGCCTGATCCGGTTGCAATTGGTTAGCGTCAAAAGCAGATCTGATATAGGCCGGTTCCACCAAGCTGACGCGAATGCCAGCGGTACGTAGCTCGTGATCGAGTGATTCGGAATAAGCTTCCATCGCATGCTTACTTGCCGAGTACAGCGCCATGTATGGCATAGGCACAAAGCCTAATACTGAACTGATATTGATGATGCGCCCGCTGCTACGTTGCCGCATGTGCGGTAGCACGGATTGAATCATGCGAATCATGCCGAAAAAATTGGTATCGAAGATCGCCTTCGCTTGTTCGATCGAGCTTTCTTCTGCTGGGGCAGGCGAGACACCAAAACCGGCATTGTTAACCAGCAAATCAATTTGACCCTCCAGTCGCATCACTTCGTTAACGGCGGCGCTGACTGATTCATCACTATTCACATCCAGCGCGAGCATGGTGAATTGATTATTGGTGTTATGCCCAAGAGCGCCACGACGACTGGTGCCATAAACCTTGTAACCCGCGCTCACCAATTGATGCGCGGTGACTTCGCCTATACCCGATGATGCACCAGTCACGATGGCAATCTTTTTGTTCATTGTATTCCCCTTAATTTAAATTACTGCTTGAGTCGTTGTTATTAAATATGATGATCATCATATATTTGTTTAAAAAAATTTGATGCGAGTGTGGTGAATATATTTTTAAATTACTTACGATTTCGCATCAATAGCGCATCAATTTTGTATCAACAGCGCTTAAATATCGCTTTAACACGATTTCAACTCTGCCTATTTTTCTACCTTCAAAAAATGCTTGAGTGTTGCTTCACGCAAGGCATCCGACAGCCTAGGATCATCGACTGCACGCGCCATCACCATGGTTCCTATCATTGAGCTGACGATGAATAAAGCTTGTTCGTGCGCACCGGGCGTTCCCCAGTCGGGCAATTGCCTAGCGACCAAATCGATCATCTCTTTGATATGACGCGTGGCGACTTGTCTCACCTCGGGCGCCTGCCTAGGCATCTCAGAGCCAAGCGCAGCAATAG
>DLGN01000085.1:0-3488 GCA_002482715.1 Oxalobacteraceae bacterium UBA7693 | reverse complement strand
CATGCATTAATGCTTGTAAAGATTGCCCAGGTGCAGCCGCCGCAATAGCAGACGACAAACTAACAGCTTCAGCACCGGCACAGTCCGCTGCCTCGGCAAGTAATGCATCGCGTGAGGCAAAGTGCGCGTAAAAGCCACCATGGGTTAAGCCAGCTTCTTTCATAATATCCGCCACCCCAGTACCCGCATAACCACTACGCCGAATGGCTCGTGCCGCCACCTTAACGATGCGATCATGCGTCTGGTCTTTACGACTTTGGGCGGCAAGTTTGTTGATGCCTTGGTTTAATTTAGGTTTCATGATGATCATCATATAGTAATTCGAAAATCTTTGCACGAGTGTGCGTTTTTTGATTTTGAATTTGTTTTTATGAAGGTGAGTAGTTAGGTCGTTTACATGAGACTTTTGCACAAATTACTGCCCGTTCTTATCCATAAAGAAATGGTAAAAACGATCTACAAAGTTTTATGTTTGTCGTGAAGCTGAGTGGCGAAGGACTATTCGTTATGAATTTTTTGCCAAATACCACGACTTGCTTTCCTTGGTGCTGACGAAGAAATAGGCCGCAACAAACATCAATAATTCGAGCACATAGAATAGCTGCGCAATGCCAAAGCCGATCTCTACGATGTCCCATGCGAGGGAAGCAAGCATGATGATCCCAACCAGAACAAGTGTGAGCTTAATATCTTTGCCCCGAAATAAATCCCAGATAATCCAAGCAATGATAAGCGTCCAGATGATATTGATACCTAGTGTAAAGGGATCATCAAAGCCTATCTCTTCAAAATCAAGTCCATCAAAGTAAACTGCAAGCAAGGTAGATATACATGAAATGATGAGCGCGATTGCAGCTCTTTTAATATCGGTAGGCAAAGATGTTCTCCGTTTTAGATGGCATATGAAGTTTAAGTTAAATGATCGAAAAAAGATCGGCGTCGTAGGGCGAGAATGCAATGACAGCTAAGAACACCAAACGAACAAAGAATCACCCGGGTGAAGGGTGCGGCCAAATGGTCAGCTAATTCACACAAAGCCTTCGGCGCTAAATTTTACACTCTTGCTAGTATATTCACCCAGCTCTTCGAAGAGGCGGCAGGTGATTGAACGGAGTGGAACAAAGAATGCACCGCGTGATGTAATGAGGGTAACGGATGTCTCGAAATTCGATGGAAAGAAGGGGCCGTTGTCCGGTATTTCGCGGATCATATCCTCGTACGACAGCCAGCGAACTGGCTTTCCAGAGGACTTGGAAATCACTTGGCCGACATAGAAACAAAGTAGATATAAGAAATTTTGATTGGCATGAACATCAAGAAATTCTCCGTACTTTGGTTTTATTTTTTCACGAATTTGATCTAGCAACTGGTCGACCCTGGCAAGGCTGTCCAATGAGCCATCTAATCGACATTGGCCCAAGGCTGTACGATGGATTAAACCACCGGGAAAATCAGCGTTTGAATAAAAGGCTTCGAGATACATCTTTGCACGATCGTTCATATCCATTTTGTTCCTATCTAGCCCTGTTTTCTGATGTGTTACTTTGTGACCAAACTAACGGTTCGTACAGCCGCCGACTGCCTAGTTTGAGTGCACGAAGTATGCAGAATTGAGCAAAAACTTAAATTTCTTCGGTATCGGACAAGCGTAGATGATGCCTTCGAATTTTCATTAATTTCAAGCACATTGAAATTTCCATGAAAATCGTCAGCAACAAAGTTAGTGATTTTATCAAGGCATTTTGCAGCGTCAAGCAAACAGTTGCAATATCGGATTTGCGCTGAATAAATCATCGTAATATTTCAAAGCTCACTATTGATGTCCTCATGCGCGGAGTCAAGCATCAAATACAAGCACTACAAAATCAAGGCTCCAAAGTCGGTACATAATCGACAAAAGCATCAAAAATCCATCCCTGCATTTCATTGAATTCTTCTCTGAAACGTAAGGGTATCGAATAGATTTTTACTTTGATCCAACGGCCTTCGTGTGTGCTTATGGTTTCGCATGGACGTTTGCTGTCGATGACTTCGAGCATGGTGCCGAATGGTAGGGTATCGACTTTGTTGCTGCTTGCATCTGCTTCGCTGCGGAGTTGTACTTTATCTGCAATTAGGACTGCGTAAGGTTTGGTGTTGGCGCTGCAACTCAAGACTTTATTGGGCGCTTTGCATTGGCCGCTTTTGAAATAATCAAATAGATCGGCAAGTGCTTTGAGGTCTTTGATTTGTGTATCGGTTCCTTTGGGCGGAAAAGCAATACCCATGCAGGATTTGCCGGGTATGCATTCCGGAATGCTGACGCCTGTTTGTGGACTGCCGATCGAGCCACCTTCATATTCGCAGCGATTCTGTATTGCATCTCTTTCTGCTTTTGAAACCGGTGCGTTGATGACTGCGCTGCACCACGTATAGCTATAGGCTCTGCGTGCGATGCTTAGAATGGATCGGTCGTAGATTTCCATCTTGGTGGTTTGCCGAAAATCTGCGCCGAATTCGCAAAGATTTTTAACCGTGTCTAGTTGTGCATTGGCTGTTGCGTAGGCAATTGGCGTCACGCCAGAAGCGTTGGGGCGATCAAGTTGATAGCCTTCTTTCGCTAAAAATTCGAAACTGGCTTTACCAGCGCCCATTTCTGCGGCGACATCGACGACGCTGCAATGTGGAGTTAAGCGACAACGGCTTAACCATGTGCCTTCTTTGTAGGCGTTTAACATGGATAATCTTCGTGTGTCATCCTTGATCGCGATTGCTTCACTCATCAGATAATTTTCGACGATCATTCGCCATTCTTTGCTGATGTTGGCGACGATGTACGAATTGGCTTTGCTGAGATCGGTATCGCCCGCACGTGTTGTGGCGACGAGCTTCAGATAATCATCAAACCATATTGATTGCTTAGCCCCTTTTTTGCATAGACCTGCTTTGATGAAACTGGTCGTGACGACTTCGGCAGCTCGGGCTCTTGCATGAAGTAGGGCATAAGCTTGGTCTTGTGTTGCTGAGTTGAGTCTTTCGCTGAGCCTTTCCAAAATCGGCGGCTCGATGAGCTTTTTTCCTTCATGCAGATAGCTGGCGCTAATGAGTGGATTGACGCCATTCTCACAATGAATTTTGACGACAGCAAAACTATTTTCGACCGTGCTGTCTGGAGGCTGATTGAGTACAGCAGCCGATTCCAAAGATCCGCGATCAGATTTGAACCCTTTGCTCAGTAACCATTCCACCATCTGCGGTTTTGGATTGTTCATGCTCGCCCACTGCATGGGCTGGCAATCGCGGAGCTTATTGCAGGATTTAATCCATCCTAGACTTTCTAGGTACTGTGTTAACGCGACATTACCCGAAGTCGCGGCGAAGTTAAAGGCAAGCGCAAGCTGATCACCGCTGTATTTTTCTTGTGAGAGGATGCGTTTAACCGCTTTTAAATCACCATTGATAAAAAACTGGCCATCGGTTTCTTCCCACGTAGCTCCGTGTGCCGTTAG
>DLGN01000362.1 GCA_002482715.1 Oxalobacteraceae bacterium UBA7693 | reverse complement strand
CAATCACTGGCACTCATCATTCTAATCACCCGTTGTAATGCATGTGGGAATTCACTTAGAAGCGATAAGTAAGCGGTGCGACGGGCGATGTGCTCCATAAAATTTAATAAGCGGTCAACAGTGCATGCTTGTCCTTCAGCCTGCTTTGAAATTGTTTTTAGTGCGCTATGAATCAGGGCTGCGAGCTTTACCTGACTAGCTTCAGGTAAAGTTTGCATTTTTGCCGATTGCCAAGTGTTACTTAATCGTATGGCGACCTGTTCAGCATCATTAAAATGAAGCGTTTGCAAATGGGAGATGATTGTTTCATTGGCGTCAGTCGCTGACATGTTTGTCGTATTGAGAGCGTCATCTTGTTGTTCCGATTTGTCTTTGAAAATCGCGTCGAATTGTTCTGCTACAAATCGCATATGTGGAATGAGCACTGCATTGAGTGAAGTCACATCTTGATAGCCCATCATTTGAGCGACGATGTCTTGGTCTGCGCGATTTGCTGGGAAGATATGGGTTTGTGCATCATCTAGGTATTGCAATCGGTGTTCAACATCGCGTAAAAATACATAAGCCTTCATCAGTTGATCGATGATTTCTTGGTCAAGAATATTTTTTTCAGCAAGTGTTTTTAAAGTGTTGCGAGTTGATCGGTCACGTAAGATCGCTTCTCGTCCTCCGCGTATTAGCTGAAACACTTGCGCTAAAAATTCAACTTCACGAATGCCACCTCGGCCTAATTTAACATTGATGCCACGCTCTGGATGTCTGGTTTCTTGACGTACAACTTCCGCACGAATTTGATGATGCATATTGCGTAGTGAATCAATTACGCCATAGTCAAGATAGCGGCGGTACACAAAGGGGAAAATAATTTTTTCGAGCATAGCAATATGCTCAGCCTTGCCAGTGATTGCCCGGGCTTTTACCCAAGCATAGCGTTCCCATTCGCGACCTTGAACTAAGAAATAGTCTTCCACCATACCAAAGCTGGCAACTAATGGTCCGGAATTGCCGTTCGGACGCAAAGCCATATCAACCCGAAACGAAAAACCATCTTCGGTAATTTCGGAAATCGCAGCGATCAGTTTTTTTCCTAATCGGCTGAAGAATTCATGATTTGATAAGCTACGTTGGTTTTCTCCAGCCAGTGTTTCACCGTCTTCGCTGTAACAAAAAATCAGATCAATATCGGAAGATACGTTTAACTCATGCCCACCAAGTTTACCCATGCCAAGAACGATTAACTGCTGAGTTTCTCCACTGTCTTCGCCTATTGGCTGACCGTGAGCGGCAAGCATATCGTTCATCAAATGCTGTAAGTGGGTTTGAATCACGAAGTCAGCAAAATCACTGATTGTAGTAATAACCTCATGCAAGTTCGCTAAGCCGTTCAAGTCGCGCTTGATCAGGCATGCTAACACCAGGTTTCTCAAGCGCCGCATGGCAGCGTTGAGGGAAGTTCCTTGATTCATTTCATTTTGTAAAAAATCAGTAAAACTTGTTTTGCTGATGGCAAATTGCGATATATTCTCAAGCTCTTGCAGGCGGCTCGCTTTGGCGTTAAGCCAGCGTGTTACAAAGCGAGAATGATTGAGTGAACTAATGGATGTTGAATGCATATTCATGAGGCGGATCGCTAAGAAGTCAATGAGGCACGAGGATTTGCGGTGCAGCATTGCAAGCATATTTGAAAAATCACAAATATGCTTTGAAATTGTGCGTAGTCGCGGTATATTTTGGGCAAATTTTTATCGGGGCTTTAAGGCGATCATTGTTGTTAAATTATTTCATTTTTTTGTTGTGAATCGGGGGATGAGCTTGTTGTTTGAAGGATTAAACGCGCAGATGCTAAAAGACGACTGCCCCATCATTGGCGACATGCCATCACTGATCGTTCCACATTGAAAGTGGAAAATTCTTTGAATCACCCTGATCCGCTAATATCCCAAGAACCATCGCCGTCCGGCTGGCGTCGCCTCGCGCATCAGACGCGAACGACTTGCGTTGTCGCGGCATTTCATGGTGGACGTGGCTTACGCAAGTCCTTGCGCATCACTTTCAAGTTTTTATTGGTTTGCTATTTTATTTTCGCCGTTTTGTTCTTATGTTTGCGTCATTTTGTTTTGCCAAATGTAGAAAATTACAAGCCAGAAATTGAGCAATTGGTTTCTGAGAAGATTGGTAGGCAAATAAAAATTGCGCAACTGCAGGCAAGCTGGCAAGGATTTAATCCGCGTATCGCTTTACGCGATGTGGTTATTTACGACCAAAATGCCAAACCAGCATTGAGCCTGCCAGAAATTAATACTACTTTGTCTTGGTGGNNNNGGTGGTCGATTGTGGTGTTGGATGCTCGTTTTGCATCAGTTGAGTTGGTTAGGCCTGATTTGCAAGTGTCTAGAAATAAATCTGGTGTAATCCAAGTTGCGGGCTTTCCACTTCAATTCACTGATGGCAAGGCGGAGAATGATGCTGGTCTGAACTGGGTGTTAGCACAGCACGAAATTAGTATACGAGAAGGGCAAGTGACTTGGGATGATCAACTACGTGCGCAGCCTGCACTGCAGTTGAGTTCAGTCAATTTTGTGTTAAATAATCATTGGCATCAGCATCAGTTCGCATTAAGGGCGGTGCCACCTGCTCGCTTAGCATCGCCGATTGACGTTCGTGGGAAATTTCAACAATCCGTGTTTGCGTTGAAAAAGTCGGATTTGTCGACTTGGTCTGGTGAATTGTATTCAGATTTGAATAAAGCCGATTTGCCAGCGATCCATCAATATTTCCCTTTTCCGTTTCAGTTAAATAAAGGCATCGGGAGTGTTCGTTCGTGGACTAAGCTGGAGCGTGGGCGTTTAGCAGACTTTACCGCCGATTTGCATCTGCAAGATGTACTGGGAAAATTTAGAAAAGACTTGCCAGTATTGGATATGGCGCAAGTACGCGGGCGTTTTATCGCTACCGAACAAGTGTCGCGGCAACGCAAATATTTGCCGCTATTATCTAGGCAAGCAGGGCATAGTTTGGCCTTGGTTAATTTTTCTATGCAAACCAGAGATGGTTTAGTGTTGCCGGCAACGACTTTGAAAGAAACTTTTATCCCAGGTGAAAACGGGCAAGGGGAAAAAGTTGAACTGTATGCAGAATCTTTAGATTTGGCCTCACTGGCGAATTTTGCCGAACATTTGCCGATTCCTTTGGATCAGCGACGTTTGTTAATTGATGTCGCGCCCAAAGGTGTGCTTAAAAATTTTACCGCGAGTTGGCAGGGTAGTTTTCCGGATATTTCTAGTTATCGTATTCAAGGCGAGTTTCGTAATTTGGAAATGCAGCCATTAAAGGCACAGCTGGCTCGTCCTAAACAAGGAAAGATACCCGCGAAAGTTGCGTTTCCCGCGATCCCTGGCTTTGATAATTTATCTGGGTCCATCGATGCCAATGATAAAGGTGGCAGTTTCACGCTTGATTCGACCGATCTGACGTTGCAGCTATCGAGTTATTTTGTCGATCCAGTGATGCNNTTAATCGGCTCAAAATGCGAGCACGTTGGCAATTGCAAAATGACGATCGCCTTCAAATGCAAATTCAAGATATGGATTTTGAACAGGATGGTGCAGTTGGAAGCCTGAGTGGTCAACATAGTTTATCGATGCGAGAATCCGATTTAGGTGAAGTAGATCTGACCGGTCGAGTTCAGGGCTTTGATCTCAAAACAATTAATCGTTATATTCCAGCGCAAACACCTGAGCATTTGCGTGCTTGGTTGAGTACCGCTTTGTTAGACGGCAAAGCGAATGATGTTGTCTTTCGTATGAAAGGGGCATTAGCGGAATTTCCTTTTGAGCACAATTCCCGAGACCCAGAACGACAAGGCGAGTTTCTCGTTAAAGGCAAAATCCTTGGCGGAAAATTGAATTTTCTACCGGGTAAATATGCTAAGGATGGTGTCGCACCGTTTTGGCCAATCATCGATGATATTAAAGGTAACTTCATCTTTGAACATGGACGTATGGAAATTCGTGCAGAAACGGCGAGTACCAATACGGTCGCTTTGAAAAAAGTGAAGGCAGTGATTCCAGACTTACTGGCGGACAATCCTATTCTAGAAATTGATGGCGCCGCTTCCGGTCCATTGCAAACTATGCTGAATTATGTAAAGGCTAGTCCAGTTGATGAATGGCTAGGGCATTTCCTGCATGACACAGTGGCTAGCGGAGTAGCCCAGCTTAGCTTGAAATTGGCATTGCCGCTAAACACCATTGTTGAATCGAAGGTTAACGGCGTGTTGCAATTGAACGGAGCCGAGACAGTTTTACAAGTTGACTTGCCAAAGATTAGCAATCTCACTGGACGAATTGAATTTAACGAACGTGGTGTGACGCTAAACGGTATTAAAGGCAATCTTTTGGGCGGACTTGCACAGGCAAGCGGTGGTACGCAAAAAGATGGCGCGATACGAATTAAGATCGATGGAGTTGCAAACGCTGAAGGCATACAGAAACATTTTTCTCATCTTGAATTTGCCCAGTTCCTTGAAAGTATGCAAGGCGAGACACGCTATAACACGCTGATTAATGTGAAACGCCGTCAGGCTGAATTATTGATTGAATCTGATTTGCAAGGTTTGGCTTGGAATCTACCAGAACCATTGACTAAAGCTGCCAATGAAAACGCACCATTACGTTTGGAAATTATCGCGGATGCTGCAAGTGTAATGAGTGAAATTCGTGAGCAAATTAAGCTCAATGTGGGTAATCGTTTTAATGCGCAATACCAACGTAAAAAGAATAACGAAAAAGACGCAGCATGGCAGGTTTTGCGCGGTAGTGTTGCCGTGAATGCGCCAGCACAATTGCCTGACTCTGGCTTGAACTTTCATATTCAGACCAAAACTTTTAATGTGGATGATTGGCGTCGCTATTTAGGTGAGCTTGCGCAAAAGCGCGGGGTATCTCGATCGGCTGCGGTATCGACCACAGCAGTTGTTGGTACTACCGGATTTTCTCAGTACATTGAACCGAATAGTTTTTCTCTGATTACCGATGAACTGTATTTGTTCGGAAAAAAATTAGATCAGATCGTCTTGGGAGCATCACATCAATCCGGTCTGTGGCAGGCGAATCTCGATTCTAAGCAAGCTTCCGGCTTTATTAGTTGGAACGGATTTGGTAATCAACAATCAACCGGGCAAGTTGCTGCTCGTTTAAGTCGCTTAATGATTCCGCGTTCGGCGGCGAGTGATGTGGGTGATTTGTTAGAGGCAAAAAGTACGACGAAACAGCTTCCCAGCTTGGATATCCAAGTTGAAAATTTTGAGCTGTTCAATAAAAAACTAGGATTTCTCGCATTGCAGGCAAGTAATACCTTGTCATCACTTGGACGTGAATGGAATATCGACAAGTTGGTGTTGAAAAATGACGACGCAAGTTTGCATGCTAAGGGCAATTGGGTATCACGTCAGAGTGATAGTCAAACCAAATTGGAATATGTATTGGACATACTCAATTCAGGAAGTTTATTGGATCGCTTAGAGTTTCCCGGAGTACTGCGTGGCGGCAAGGGAAAATTGGAAGGTAGCGCACATTGGACAGGTCTTCCGTTTGATATTGATATTCCGAGTTTGGGTGGTCAATTGCAAATGACTTTAGCGGCTGGGCAATTCTTGAAAGTCGATCCTGGCGCTGCAAAATTATTGGGTGTTTTGAGCATGCAGTCTTTGCCGCGTCGATTTACTTTAGATTTTCGCGATGTGTTTTCTGAGGGCTTTGCATTCGACAGCATAGTTGGCACAGCGCAAATTCAACAAGGAATTGCAAAGACGGATAATTTGAAAATGAGTAGTGTTAATGCGGCAGTGTTGATGGAAGGTAGCGCTGATATCGCGAAAGAAACGCAAGATTTGCATGTCGCGGTCATTCCTGATTTTAATGCTGGTGCAGCTTCTGTTGTTTATGGTTTAGCGGTAAACCCTGTGATTGGATTGGGAACATTTCTGGCACAATTGTTTTTTAGAGATCCGCTCAAGCGCGCTTTTACTTATGAATATCAAATTACCGGACCATGGGCAAATCCTATTGTCACGAAGATAGAAAATAAAGAGCGTCAAGAAATTTTAGATAAGCAAAAAGCAGAGCAAATCAAGGCTAAAGCAGGGTCAAAATAAGGATAGACGATGAAAGTCGCAGCAATTCAAATGGTCTCGGTGTCAACTCCTGATACCAATCTCCAAACAGCAGAACGTTTATTGAAACTAGCAAATGCGCAAGGCGCGGAATTGGCTGTGCTGCCCGAGTACTGGTCGATTATGGGCTTGCGTGATACCGATAAAGTGGCGTTTGCAGAACAGCCAGGTAAGGGCGTTTTACAAACGTTTTTAGCGCAAATGGCTAAAGANNAAAAGATTTGCAGATGACAATCGTTGGCGGCACGATTCCATTGCAGTCAGATGATAGTCATAAAATCTATAATGCATGTTTGGTATTTGATCCGAATGGAATACAAATCGCGCGTTACGACAAGATTCATTTGTTTGGATTTACCAATGGAGAGGAGAGCTATCAAGAATCGAACACCATACAAGCAGGGAATGACATCGTTAGCTTTGATAGTGCGATAGGCAAAGTTGGATTGGGTATCTGTTATGACCTGCGTTTCCCTGAATTATTCCGCAATATGGGTGCGTGTAGTCTGTTAGTCCTGCCGGCAGCTTTTACCTATACGACAGGGCAAGCCCATTGGGAAATTTTGTTGCGTGCCCGTGCGATTGAAAATCAATGCTATGTATTAGCATCGGCACAAGGTGGACCGCATGACAGTGGTCGCCGTACTTGGGGACACAGTATGCTGATTGATCCTTGGGGGAAAGTATTAAATTGCCTGGAAGACGGTGAAGGTGTCGTGTTCGCGGATCTCGATATGGATGCCATGCAAAAGATTCGTAACAACTTGCCAGCCTTGAAGCACCGACGATTCCCTTGTTCGTCTTGATTGTTAAGGTGAAGAACGTGAGCCTGAAATACTCTACAATACGCTTTAATAGCCATGATGGCAGCCAATAAAGATTGAAAAACATGACACCATTTGATTCGAATTTAAAACACCTTGCCATTGCCCGCGATATTCTCTTGACGCCTTTTGGGCTCGATGAGGCGAAGTTGGCGTCTGCCTTAAAAACGATGTTCAAGCATAAAATTGATTATGCCGATCTGTATTTCCAGTTCACTAAGAACGAAGGCTGGAGTCTGGAAGAAGGTATCGTCAAAACAGGTAGCTTTTCGATTGATCAAGGCGTTGGTGTGCGCGCAGTATCTGGTGACAAAACTGCATTCTCTTATTTTGATGAGATTTCAGAACACGCTTTGTTAGAAGCTGCTGCTGCAACTCGTACAATTGCCCGTGCAGGTTCAGGCAAGATTCAAGTTGCTTCGTCTATGAAAGGCATACAAGGGCATAATTTATTTTTACAAGATGATCCATTAGCATCCTTAGATGCGACGGAAAAGGTTGCTTTATTAGAGCGAATAGAGAAAATCGCTCGCGCAAAGGATCCGCGCATCGTGCAGGTGATGGC
>DLGN01000133.1 GCA_002482715.1 Oxalobacteraceae bacterium UBA7693 | reverse complement strand
TGTTCGTGTAGAGAAATCAGTTTCTGTATTGCTTGAAGATATGCAAGGTTCGATTTTACCAATCGCGGTTGCGCATGGTGAAGGTTTTGCCGATTTCTCGACGACCGGCGATATCAATTCGGTGCAAGCTGCGATGCGTTTTGTTGATCATCATGGTCAGGCAACGGAAGCTTATCCTTACAATCCAAATGGTTCTCCACGCGGCTTAACTTCGGTGACGAATGACGATGGACGTTTTACTGTGATGATGCCGCATGCTGAGCGTGTATTCCGCAGTGTTCTACATTCTTGGGCACCAGAATCTTTTGGTGAAGATTCGCCTTGGGTGCGCATGTTTAGAAATGCGCGGGTTTGGGTAGACTAATTTTCAAGGTGATGTAAACGCAGAACAAAAAACGCAGAGTTAGCTGGAAAGCGCTCTGCGTTTTTTATTGGCGGTGATGCAACTGCTTATTTTTTGCCTAAAGGGTCGTTCGGCGTTGCTGCACGTGGCATATTGATTAAATCATCTGATGAAACGGTTTTTACGTCAGATGTTGAGCGCGCATTCTTTTTCTGTGGAATTGTGCTGCCTACACGATATTCTCGTTCAACAGCGACTTTTGGCGAATTTGGATCTTCGGTTTCAACACTAGCACATGCGGTGAGGGTGGAAAATAATAGAAGGCTAAGTAAAGTTTTTGTCATAGCAAATTCGCTTTATAGAAGGAAGAATATTAAACTTTTCTGCGTTGTTTTATGAGATTGGCATGCGACACCTCAGTAACAACATCGCGTAAGGCTATTGCTGTCACAGAAGCTTGTCAATAGTTTTAGGTAAATAGGAAAATTACGAGGAAAAATAACGACAGCTCAGTAGATATGGCTGCGAATTTGTGTATATAAATCTTGATTTATATTATTTACTTCAGTCCGATTCTGACAATCTGTAAAACGAATTTTTCTAAGGGTGGACGGTCGTTTCCTGCCGGCGGTCAATAAACAAGCTATTTCCTGGTAAGCGCTTCGCTTGTTTTTTTGCTTCAGCCGCAGCAATCGCGATTTGATGATGTGAAACATACTGTCCGATGTTCGCATTAATGACCCCTAACGACAAACTAATTAAGGGGTAAAAAACTTTTTTTCCTTGTCGGTCTTCACTGATGTAGCCACCTCGATCCCGGTCTTCATTGCTATAGAAGTCGGAAATAGCGGTTTCAAATGCGCGTAAAATATTCCTGCAACGTAGTTCCCAATCTTTACTTTGAAACACAATGATGAAGTCATCTCCTCCGATATGTCCGATGAAATCTTTATCGGTGGAGCAGTGTTGAACAATAATTTTACTGCTCATTTGAATGACTTCATCACCGCGTTGGTAGCCGTAGACATCATTAAAAGGTTTGAAATGATCGAGGTCGCAATAACATGCCGTAAATGGGATTTCTTGCTGAATTAATTGGTCAATATGACGATTGATCGCCACATTCCCTGGTAATTGTGTCAGTGGATTTGCATAGCGTGCCGCCTCGATTTGCATTTTGGTGATTTCCCGCATGAGATCGGGTCCCGTCGCTAACCCAACATAGCATCCATTATCGACAACAATGATCCCGTTGATAAGATGTTCGGGATCTGCTTCAACAATCATATGGCTGACTTGTTGAAGGCTAGTATTTTGCTCGACGATTAATGGATTGCAATCCATGAATACTTTGCAGGGTTTTTTGCCATAGAGCTCACGTTGAAACGGCCTTGAAAATCGGTCAATCATATTGTGGCGATTAATGATGCCAATAGGCAGATGGCCGTCAACAACCGGTATGATTTTTAATTTTGGATCAGCCAAGAACAAATTTTCGACTGCATTATTGAGCGTGGTGGAGCTAATAGTTGGAGGTGTTTTAATTAAATTTTTAATTGTCACTGCTATTTCGCTTGTATCAATCAAGATCGACGGAGTTCTATTTTTCTTTACGGAAATCGTTTTCGCTACTTCCGCTGAAATTGATTTTGCTGGGCTCGCATGAGGTTTTGCGATGTGATATCCCTGTCCACAGGCCACGCCTAAGTCCAATAAAGTCAAAAGCTCGGCCTGCGTTTCAATTCCCTCAGCAACTACTTTTGAACCAGATTTTTCTGCAATGCTCTGAATTGAACGGACGAACTGACGTTTGACAGAGTCTTTATCAATTCCTTGAATGAAATGCATGTCTATTTTGACGAACTCTGGTTGCAGTTCGGACCATAGACGCAAGCTAGAAAAGCCTTCACCGAGATCATCGATCGCAATCTCAAATCCCATGTTTCGATAGTGTAAAACTGCTTCGTACAGCAATGCGTAATCGTGCGTTGGTTGATATTCGGTAAGCTCAATGATGACACGTTCAGGATTAATTCCTATCTCATGTATGTAGTCTAAAGTCTCACCATGTTTTGCATCGCGTTGAAGCAGACATTCAGGGCTCACATTGAGAAATAACTTCCCTGGGAGATTCAATGCTTGAAATTGTTCAAGAACAATGCGTCGGCAAAGATGTTCAACAGTCACACTGAGCTTGTGCTCGGCAGCTGCTTGAAATAAGTTGATCGGTGAGTGCAAAGCACTGTCTGATG
>DLGN01000018.1 GCA_002482715.1 Oxalobacteraceae bacterium UBA7693 | reverse complement strand
GCACGCGAGAAGCGGCTTGCCAGCGTACAATGACGCTTTTCGGCAATCGCAACAACATCGATTCCCTGCATCACACCTTCTATTTTTATGACTATCCTGCTCTCCACCCTCAATGCCCGCTACGCCCACGCTTCTATGGGACTGCGCTATCTGTACGCGAATATGGGAGAGTTACAGCCACAAACCCACTTACAAGAATTCGTGATCGGGGCAAAAACCACCGATTTGTTAGAACGCTTATTAAGCTGGCAACGTGCTGATGAAAAATTGATCATCGGGTTCGGCGTGTATATTTGGAATGTCGAAGAAACCACGCGTTTAGTCGCGCTAATCAAACGCGTCGCACCGGAAGTGATCATTGTGCTAGGTGGGCCAGAAGTCTCGTATGAGACGCAAGAACAAGCCATTATCGGCTTAGCAGATTATGTGATCACTGGCTGGGGCGATATCAGCTTCGCCGCGCTCTGCCAACAAATTCTGAACGGCCCCAAGCCTTTGATGAAAATTCATGCTGGCGTGCAGGCCAAGCTCGATGAATTGCAATTGCCTTACGACTATTACACGGATAAAGATATACAAACCCGCACCTTGTATGTCGAAGCATCGCGCGGTTGTCCGTTTAAATGTGAATTTTGTTTGTCCGCCTTAGATAAAACTGCTTGGCCATTTGACATCGACCGTTTCTTGGCCGAAATGGAAAAATTGCATGCACGCGGCGCCCGCTTGTTTAAGTTCGTTGATCGCACCTTTAATCTGAATATCAAAACCAGTTTAAAGATTATGCAATTCTTCCTCGACAAGCTAGAAGCGAATCCCGATGATCCGGTGTTTGCCCACTTTGAAGTGGTGCCAGATCATTTACCTGATGCACTTAAAGCAGGAATACAAAAATTCCCTGATGGCAGTTTGCAATTTGAAATTGGTATCCAGAGCTTTAATCCCGAAGTGCAAAGCCGTATCAGCCGCAAACAAGACAACGCCAAAGCCGCAGAAAATATCCAGTGGCTATGCCAGCATTCCAACGCCCATTTACACGTCGATTTGATCGCAGGTCTGCCTGGTGAAACTGTCGCTAGTTTTGCTTCTGGATTCAATCAGTTATACGCGCTTGGGCCACATGAAATCCAATTTGGCATCTTAAAACGCCTGCGCGGTACCCCTATCATTCGCCACACCGAAGATTTTGGTATGCGCTTTGATCCTTATCCGCCCTACACGATTTTAGCGAACAAAGATGTGCCGTTTGCAGAAATGCAAAAACTAGTACGCTTCGCCCGCTATTGGGATTTAGTCGCCAACTCCGGTCGCTTCAGCCACACTTTGCCGGTGATTTTGGGCGATGCACCGTTTGAGAATTTCATGGCATTGTCTGATTGGATTTATGCCAAAACTGATGCCACACATAAAATCGCGCTCGACCGCTTAGCCAATTTAGTCACACAATGGTTATGTCAAGAACGCGGTATGCCACAGCAGGAAGTCTTAACCATGATCGGTAAAGATTACGCTGGCGATGCAAAGCATAAACAAAGTCCTGAAATTTTGCGGGCGGAAAATTTAGCAGATAAGTCTGCACAAAAGTCAGCAGCGACGACTTTAGTCGCTGAGAACAAAGCCAGGCCAAAGCGGCAGAGTCGACATTTGCAAAACTAGAAATCGACACCGTATCGATAAGATGTCAATTTCTCATGTTTGGGTGTGTATTGGTATTGCATTAGGATCGCATTAGGGCTGTATAGAACATGAATTAACATCTGACAAAACAACAACATCAAAAAACTGTTTTTCAATCATCGTCGTCAATTGACAATAATTTGCTTTGAAGAATGTTTTTCGAAGGCAGTTTCGCGCATAATGCAGAGGTTATTCTAAGTTCAATAAACTCGCATAATGCCGTCACAAGTTTTTCTTAATCAAGAAAGCCCGCTGAGCCGACTCAACTTCGGCTTCCGTTTGCTATTGATTTTTGCCTCGTATTTTTTGGCGGGCGGCGCCAGTCTGAATTTTCCGTTTATGACACCAAACCTGATCTTGGTTTGGCTGCCTAGTGGAATTGCCTTAGCCGCACTCTTGGGATGGGGCTACGCAATGGCTATTCCCGTCTTCTTCGCATCACTCAGTCTGAACTTAATCAGTGGTGTTTCACCGTACGGTGCTGCCGTGATGGCGTTCGGAAGTACCTTAGCACCAGTGTCAGTGACTTGGTATCTGAACTATAAGAATTTCTCTATTCATTTCCCCCATCGTGATGACGTCATTCGGTTCTGCTTAGGCAGCGCAGTCGGCATGATGATATCCGCCAGCCTTGGCTGTCTGATGCTTTGGCACGCCGGTACTTTTGAGCAACCTAGATTCGCGTGGATTAGTTGGTGGGCTGGAGATATGGTCGGTATTCTATTGACGGCGCCTGTCCTATTTGCCTTACATCGAGGTGGAATCAGAACCAAGCTGATTTATGAAGAATCACTGATTTTCATTTGTTTTTTTGCGATATCTCACTGGCTAATTTTTCTTTCCCCAAGTAGTCCCTTGCAATTAACCTTTGTTGCGATGGTAGTAATGATCTGGGCCGCTGTCCGTCTTGGTAATTTGTTCACGGCATTAACAGTCCTTAGCTCAAGTGCCTTCGCGGCAATCGCGACTTATTTAGGGCGTGGTCCATTCCAATCGCTAGACCCCACCGAAAGTTCCGTTGTTATCTGGCTTTACATGGGCACGATGTCAATTACCGCCTTATTGATTAATGCCTTACAAGCAGAACGTATTGCTGCGACCAATGAACTTCAAGATTCGTTTGAGCGGATCAGCAAAGTCGCCTCCCGGCTTCCGGGCTTAATCATGCAATACCGCATTCATCGCGATCACACCACCTCAGTTCTTTATGCCAGCGAGGCGGTCGAAACCATGTTCGAAATCAGTGCGAAAGAGATCCGCCTGAACGCCTCCGTTCTGGTGACACGCATTGATCCCGCAGATAAAAAAACCTTTCTGGAAAATCACGAGTACGCGACCAAACATTTAAGCCCCTATCAAATGGAGTTCCGCTATCACCGCTTAGACGGCAGCGTACGCTGGCTTTACTTGGACGCGCTACCAGAACTAGAAACGGCGGAAGGAAGTACCTTATGGCATTGCTTTATTAGCGACATCACTGATAGGAAAACCGCAGAACAAGATTTGCGTATCGCCGCGATTACGTTCGAATCACAAGAAGGTATCTTCGTCACCGACAACCAATGGCAAGTGCTAAGAGTCAATCAGGCGTATTCGCGCATAACCGGTTTCGATGCGCGCGAATTAGTTGGCAAACCATTGCCTATGCTAATCAACCAACAACAAGATGAAGCGTTTTTTCAAAAGATATATGAAGCCTTAGACCAGCACCGTTTTTGGCAGGGCGAGCTATGGGCAGAAAAGAAAAATGGCGAATCGTTTCCGCAATTGATCACGCTGACGGCGATTTCCAACGACATCGGCATGATTACCAACTACATAGGATCGTTCACCGACATCAGCCGTCACAAAGGTTACGAAGATGAAATCTTGAACCTCGCATTCTATGATCCGCTAACCCATCTGCCTAACCGTCGCCTGCTGATGGATCGATTACAGCATTTGATCGCCGTGAATCAACGTGATGACGCGCATAGCGCGATCTTGTTCATTGATTTAGATAATTTCAAAACCTTAAATGATACCCGTGGACACGACGCTGGTGATCTACTATTGGTTGAAGCTGCGCAAAGATTGCAAACCTGTGTGCGTGAAAGCGATACCGTAGCGCGTCTTGGTGGCGATGAATTTGTCGTCGTATTGGAAGCGCTCAGTCACGACCGAAACGATGCCGCATTACAAGCCGACCGCATCGCCGAAAAAATCCGCTTACTGTTAAACGAACCCTATCAAATTACCGACTTCATCCATCATGGTGCTGGCAGTATTGGTGTTTGCTTGTTCCAAGGTGGCGATGTTACCGTCAAAGATTTATTTAAACGCGCGGACACCGCGATGTACGAAGCCAAGACATCTGGGCGCAATGCGGTGCGTTTCTTCGACCCCGCGATGCAAGCGGTGCTGGTAGTGAAGATGATGTTGGAGTCGAATCTGCGAGTGGCTTTGGCCTTAGAACAATTCCAGTTGTATTACCAAATTCAAGTCGATGCGGACGGCAATGTGATTGGTGCAGAAGCCCTATTACGCTGGATACACCCAGATCGCGGCTTTATCTCTCCGCTAGAATTTATTCCCGTGGCTGAGCAAACCGGCTTGATTATTCCTATCGGCACTTGGGTGTTAGAAACCGCCTGTAATCAATTGAAAAAATGGGGCAGAAATCCTAAGACGGCGCATTTGAGCTTGGCTGTGAATGTCAGCGCCAAGCAATTCCAGCAAAGTAATTTTGTCGAAACCGTGACTGAAATTGTACGTCTACACAATATCAATCCAACTCGTTTAAAAATTGAACTAACCGAAAGTACGATTCTCGACAATGTCGATGCGACGACTGAAAAAATGCAACAATTGAAAAAGCTGGGCATCGCTTTTTCTATGGATGATTTCGGTACCGGTTATTCTTCACTCGCCTATTTGCAAAAGCTACCGTTAAATCAATTGAAAATTGATCAGTCGTTTGTGCGCGATTTGAATGATGATGAAAACGATGCAACCATCGTGCGTGCGATTATCTCCTTAGGCTTAAACCTGGGCTTAGATGTGATTGCTGAAGGTGTAGAAACTGTCGCGCAAAGGCGCTTCCTGATTGACCATAACTGTCTGACCTTCCAAGGTTATTTATACTCGAAACCAATTCCTATCGAAGGTTTAGATGCCTTGCTGGCAGGCGATTCTAGTGATCATCAGTTTTTATTAACGGCGCCAGATCCAGACGAATAAATTCATTGTGTTATCTGCTTTACCGGTGTAATACCCTGACTTTTTAGTTGTATCCACTGCGACATATACTGCGTACTTTTCATGCTGTGATGCCGTAACATGGCACCAGTAAAATTTTGTAGACGTCGCGTCGCCTGTTGTTCACGCGCTTGTAGGATCGCAGCGATAAAATTCTCTGATGCTAAGGTTCGATCGAAATGCTGTTGCAAAATTTGCTGCCCACGCTGCTGCGCTAATTGCCATTGCGCTTCATCGCTTGCCAACATCATCGCCGCATCCACAAAATCCTCTAATTGATCGGCAATCACACCGCCCCAAGCCATGTCTCCGTGCATAGATTCCGCACCTATCGTGGTCGTCACACTAGGCGTACCACAGGCCATCGCATCGGCGAGCTTGCCTTTGATGCCAGCACCAAACCGTAAAGGCGCTAAACACACACGTGCTGCCGCCATCACTTGTTGCGCATCTTCCGCCCAGCCTCGCACATGAAAGCCCTGCTCTGGCTGATGCAAGGCCATTGCTTTCGGTGGCGGATACGAACCATAGATTTGAATTTGTACACCTGGCATCTTTGCTCGCAATCGTGGCCACACCGCCTGCTTCAAATACAAGACCGCATCCCAGTTCGGTGCATGTCGAAAATTACCGATACTGACAAAATGCTGACGCTGATGAAAATCAGTTTGTACTTGTGGCGTGGGCATTAGCATCAGATTGTTTTCGCACAACAAATACTTTGGCACTGCAAACGCGTCGTGCAGCAATGCGGTTTCGACACCAGAAATCATCAAACTCAGATCACAACGATAAATTGCGGCGATTTCTCGTTGTGCGAAATCGTTCTGACACATGTGTTGATAAACAAGTGAAGTGTCGCTTGCTGCTTGCAAGACCAACTGCCGTTCGCGTTCGTTATGGCAGGCTTGCAAGCGCTGTTTCAAAATTTGCTGGCGCGCTTCGCGCAGACTATGCAAATCACAGGTATCTAAAACGCGCAGTGCATTTGGTACTTGACGTTCGACTCGCCAAGCAAATTGTTCTTCAGTAAAAAAGCGGTCAAACACCACCAGATCGGGCTGATAGTCACGCACAAAGGCATCGAAACTATCGCAGTTCAACGTCAATTGTTTTTCTTCAATTTGCAAAGCCGACAGATCGGCACGATGCGGAGATAAAGCCGCGGCCGAAGCAAATATGACTTGCCAGTTTTGTTGACGAAATAAGCGCAAAAACTCCATCGTTCGGCCACCGGCCGCTGACGAATTAGGTTCTGGCCAGACGTAGCCGAGATATAAAACTTTTTGAATTGTCATGCTTTGGAGTTTTGAAAAACCCGTTTCGAAAAAACCCGTTGGTCGGATTACTCTTCGGGCCAAATCGACAGCACGATTTGTTCAACATCGTTAGGGTCACCAACTTTTTTCTTGGCAGCTATCCAGTCTTTAGGTTCTGGAATTGCCTTGGTGGTGTGTTTAGGCGTATCAATCGCCATCTTGATTGCGAATACCACAATCCCGCTATCGACATCGAAGGGGCGCATTTTCTTAATCGCCTCGACAATTTCGTAATCATAGTATTCGTGTAATGCGGGTTCCATGTCCAGCCATACCGCCACTTCTTGATCAGATCGCACCGCGACTACCACATAGCCATTGCCCGGTGTTGTCTGTCCCTTTTGCATCGCCTTAGCGACTTGGGTCTGTAGAGTACGCGTATATTGAGATAACTGTTCCAAATTAATTTTTTTCTTTTGCAAGTCGTCTTCAGACTGAAAAAAATACACCGAATCGAAACGCACTTGTACATTTTTTTGACAGCCAGCAAGCACAAATAAGCTGCAGCAGAGAACAATGGCGAGTAAGCGTTTCATCAGTGGCTTCTAGAAAAAATTTGAATTATTAGTTAGGAACAAAGACCCCAACACTACGATCTTTTTTCACATTATCCCAAGGAAAAACCTGACCGTTCATAGCAACATACACGCCAGCTGGCATCAACTGCGCGGCAGCGCAGGCAAAGCCAAGATTGAAAAATGCATCGGAATTCGTCACACCATAAGGAATCATCGCGCCTGTAAAGATAATCACTTTATCGAGCTTAGCGGCACCTAAGACATGTGCAGTCTCACGCATGGTGTCAGTGCCATGAATAATGACGATCGCTTTCTCTGGCGATTTTTCACAAGATTCCAAAATCTCTTTACGGTCTTGATCAACCATATCCAAAGAATCAATCAAAGGACGCACTTCCAGTTCCACCGGCACGGTCAAACGCGCGCGCTTCAATACCTCTGGCAAATGACTTTCATGAAATGTCAGCTTACCTGCCAATTCATCATAATGTTTATCAAATGTGCCACCAGTGGCGATGATGCGGAGTGTCATACTAATTCCTTTTTTACTGCAATTAAAATGCTAAGTTGAAGTGGTGTTAAGAGTATGGGCGAAGGGTCATGCGCTGTCAATTTGCCGATGTGCGTAAAATTCTGACGGTACCGTCCATAGGTAAGGTATACAAGGTTTTTCCGTCAGCTGAAAAGCGTGCTGCATAGACAGGCGATTCGTAGCTTAAACTAAACACCAGAGTGGCATTTTTCGTATCCCAAAGTTTGACAGTCTGATCGGCGGAAGCGCTCACCACACGTTGACCATCAGGACTAAAGGCGATGCCAAAAATTCCTTCATCGTGCGCTAGTATCTTTTGCGGCTTCGCTTTCCCTGTCAGCGGCATGAAGCTAATACTTTTGTCATGCGACGCCGCCACCAAGCTTTGTTGATCCGGACTAAAACTGAGTGCAGCGATGCCAGCTTGATGTAGATGAAAACGGCGCAAGAGTTTGCCATTGCTCGCATCCCAGATTTTGACACTGCCGTCGCTGCCGCCTGTGGCGAGATAACGTTCCTGCGCACTCATGGCAGTGCTGCTGACATTTTTTTCGTGCTCTAATTGGAACAACACCTTGCCGCTGTCGATATCCCACAGCTTGGCAGCGCCTGATTGCGACGCGGCAAAAACGCGCTTACCATCACGACTCAAATCAACGGCAATTAATTGCTGGCCTTTGATTTGCTCCAGATTTTTATATTCTTGAAAGCTGTATCCAGTCCCAGTTCGTTGCCAAATTTTGAGCTTGCCATCATTGCCAACGCTGGCGAGCCGATCTTGTTTCGCATTCACACTAACCGCATTGGCAGAACTTTGATGAGCCGTCCACTCTTGCACTGTTTGATTTTTTTCTGCATCCCACACTTTAATACCACCTTGCCACGCCGCGGTATAGGCAAACTTGCCATCAGCCGATAGTGCGATGCCGTACACGCTGGCTGGGTGCTTCCAGCTCTGCACAGCTTGTTTATCCGCCTGCCAACTATCAGCATTCCAACGCTTCACTTCCGGCGCACCAGCACTCAACATAAATCGCGCCTGTGGATCAAAGCTAACGCCATTAACGCTCTTAGTGTGGGCTAGCAAAACCGCCTCTTCTGTGCCTTTACGTACATCCCAAACACGTAAGGTCTGATCAGTGGACGCTGATACTAAACGCTGTCCATCAGGACTAAAAGCGATACTGTTCACCCATTTACTATGCCCCCAACCGCGACCACCTAAGGTATGCACGCGTTGCTGCGTGGCGATATCCCAAATGCGAATCCGGCCATCCTTGCCACCTGCCGCAAGTTGCTGGCTATCAGGGCTGAAACTAATACTCTGTACCGCTTTATATTGTTCATCGGCTTCAGAGGCAAACAATTTCGGCGCTTGCCATTGCGCTCCTTGTGCCGCTGCCGCGGCTTTTACGACGTCCCATACCGCGACTGTCTTTTGCACTTCCCAGGAACCGACCGCCAAATATTTTCCATTCGGGCTAAAGGCAATACTAACCAAGGGTTTTTCACCATATTCGAGTTGCTGGATTAATGCACCGGTAGCGACATCCCAGATTTCTACGATGCCCCACACACCACGCTCTGCACTACGATTCCAAGAGGCCGATGCTAACCAAGCACCATCGGGACTAAACGCAATCGCGGTAATGCCTTTTCCGGCACCTTGAAATTGTCTAAGTTCTTTGCCGTCAGCGCTATTCCATAACTTCACGGTATGTTTAGAAAAAGCGGCTGCCAGCCAAGGCTGATGTGGATGAAATGCCACCGCTTGCGGCTGTAAAGCGGGATCAAGAAATTGCCAGCGCAAAACGCCACTGGCAAGCTCGCGCATTTGTACCGTTTTATCCGTCGCGACAATCGCCACCGTCAAACCATCAGGACTCACTTGCAGCGAACTCGCAGTCGCATTTTGTAAGCGAAGACCCGATTCGGCCTGTGACGATTGCCGCTGTAAGTAATGCCATTCCCAAGCACGATGCGCGCTTGGCGCTTGTGCTAACCAGCGTTGCACCTCGGCGGTGTCGTTGTTACGCAAGGCGTGATTGGCGGCCGCAATATGGGCGAGATAGGATTGATACGATGGCGAAGGAATTGGCTTAACCACATCTGCGGCGCTGGCATTCCATCCGCATAAACTACTGAGCAAAATAAGGCTGGAAACTTTGACAGAATGAATAGGCATATGAGCTCCGATTTGATCTCCGCAGACAGACTACCGCTGACTACCACCGGCCACCACCGACTACAAATCAGGCAGACTGATAAAAAGTTGTTCCACTTTGGCTCTTGCCCACGGTGTTTTGCGCAAAAATTTCAGACTCGATTTGATACTTGGATCATTGGAAAAACATTGAATCGCAATTCTTTGCGCCATCCCATCCCAGCCATATATCTCGATCAATTCGGTCAAGATGGCTTCTAATGTTTTCCCCTGTAAATTGCGCGCCATTGTCTTACTTATTTTTTGAGTGAAACGAGTTCAACTTCAAACACCAAATGCGTATTTGGCGGAATATTGCCAGAGCCTTGCGTGCTATATCCCAGATAGGCTGGAATCATCAAAGTACGTTTGCCACCGACCTTCATTCCCAACAAACCCATATCCCAACCACGAATCACTTGTTTGGCGCCCACCATCACCTGCAAAGGTGTACCACTGTCGCGCGAAGTATCGAACTGCGCACCACGTAAGTTCCAAGCTTTGTGATTGTAGAGCCAGCCGGTGTAATGCACTTCAACAATGGTGCCATTCACGACTTCATCGCCAGTGCCTATCACATTGTCCGTAATGCCAAGCTTGGTCAAGTGTAAAGGTGCAGGTGTGGTGGATTGCGGCGCACTGGCAGCCGTCGCATCGGCACTTGCCGTGGCCGTGCTTTGAGCAAACGCCGAACTAGTCAATATGCCGGACAATACCAGCAGTAAAGAAGAAGCAAATTTCATAAACCTATCCAGATCAAAATAAATAACAAAGTAATAGCTCGCATGATAATCGAAATCCGCGTAAAACTACTCGAAATTTTCAGGCTGTCATGCACAGCACAGAGCAAGGAAAAGCAACGATACAATACTTTCCAGAGGAACTCATTAGCGTATTAAAATACTACTTTCATTTATTGCAAACATCTATGCCTGCACTCAATTACTTCCATGTCGACGTGTTCGCCAATAAGCCGTATAGCGGCAATGGCTTAGCTGTTTTTCTACATACAGAAAACTGGTCAACTGGATTCATGCAGATACTCACCCAAGAGATGCAGCAATTTGAATCGATCTTCTTATCGCAAATCCAAACCGACAATGCTTATAGCGCGACTGCCAGAATTTTTACGGTTGAGGAAGAATTGCCCTTCGCTGGTCATCCTATGTTGGGCGCAGCCGCTGTTTTGCATCGAACTCAAGCAAGTGAGAAAGTCGAATGTACGTGGTCGATCAAAGTTGGTGAACGTGAAGTCATCATCAATAGTAAGAATCGTGTTAATCATTTCCTTTGTCAAATGAATCAAGGTACACCTGCTATCCAAGCAGCACTCTCACATGATTCAGTCATAGGTATTCTGCAGGGAATGGGATTACAAGAAAGCGATTTGATCCAAGACCTACCACCACAAGTCATCTCTACGGGTTTGGATTATTTAATCCTGCCGATACAAAGTAATGCGATCGATAAGGTGCACTTTTGTGGCACGGATCTGGAACTAGAATTAGCCAAGCTCAATGCCAAATTCGTGTTTATTTTTGATATTGAGAATCGTGAAATCCGCACTTGGGATAATGCGGGCAAAGTCGAAGATATCGCCACTGGCAGCGCCGCTGGTCCAGCCGCTGCTTATCTTTATACGCATGGCGTGGTAAGTACAGACCAAACAATTCACATTCAACAAGGCCGTTTTCGTCAGCGGCCGAGTGTGTTAACTGTGGACATGAACCCCAATGGCGAGATTCTGGTCAGTGGTTCGGTGTGGGGTGTGAATGCTGGTTACTTAGAAGCCTTGCCACACCTATGAATCTGCAAGTCAAATGCATCGGTCAAACAAATTCAATACCCCAACAGACAAGCAAACTATAGACACACTATGTACATCATCTTAAAACACCTACATCTAAGTTGTATTGCTCTCAGCATCACGCTCTTCGTTACCCGCTTTTATTGGCGCAAACAAAATGTAAGCATGTTACAAAAAAAGTGGGTCAAAATTCTGCCGCACAGCATTGATACGATCTTGTTAGGAAGTGCGATTGGCATGGCGATCATTGCCAGCATCAATCCGTTTGAACAGCATTGGCTAGCAGCGAAAATTCTCGCACTATTAGCGTATATCGTTGCGGGCACTTTCGCTATCAAACGCGCACAGAGCGCGAACGCGCAGAATATCAGCTTCGTGTTGGCGCTCGCTTGTTTTGCCTACATCCTGATGGTGGCGATCAGCAAACAAGTCATCCCGTGGATGAACTAAATCAGACAATACCCATCCAATTGCAGATTATTTGCCCAACAAAAATAGACATCGGAGACACAATGCAAAAACAAAAACACCTCGCTCTTAGTATTGCGCTGGCCTGTATGACATTCAGTGGTGCAAGTCATGCGCAGAACACGGAAGATTTGCATCAGTTAAAGCAGGAATTACAATCTGGAAAAACCACCGCTGTCCAAATTTTGGAGCAATATCAAACACGCAGTGACAAGCTCAATCCGCAAATCGCTGCGATTAGCGCGGTGCGTGCTGAAGCTAAGCAAGATGCGGTCTCCGCCGACAAAAACAAAAATCCTCGCCTGCCATTACACGGCTTACCCGTGATGGTAAAAGACAATATCGCGATTCAAGGCATGCCAACTACAGCGGGTTCACTTGCTTTAGCAAACAATGTGGCTAGCAATGACGCATTTATTGTTGCCAAATTACGTGCCGCTGGTGCGGTGCTTGCTGGCAAAACCAATTTGAGTGAGTGGGCGAATTTTCGCTCCACCAAGTCGACGAGCGGCTGGAGTAGCGCTGGCGGACAAACTCGGAATCCATACAATCTGGGTAAAACACCGTGCGGCTCTAGTTCTGGCTCAGGCGCTGCGGTCGCTGCGCGTTTAATTCCCGCCGCGATTGGTACGGAAACCGATGGCTCTATCGTTTGCCCAGCTGCAGTCAATGGCTTAGTTGGATTTAAACCGACGCTAGGATTAGTCAGCCGCAGCGGCATCGTGCCACTCTCCCATAGTCAAGATACCGCTGGACCGATGACCTTAACCGTACGCGATGCGGCGTTATTGATGAATGTGATTGCCGGTAGCGATCCAAGTGATACGGCAACCAAAGCCGCAGATCAGCATAAAGTCGATTACACACAAGGACTCGATCCGCAAGCACTCAAAGGTAAGCGCATAGGTATCGTCAGCAAATTAGTCAAAGGCTATGACAAGCAAACCTTGGCCTTGTTTAATCGCAGTGTTGAAATTTTGAAAGCACAAGGCGCCATCATCATCGATCAAGTCGAGATTCCGCACTTGGAGAAAACAGGTAAAGATGAATACACCGTCTTGCTCTATGATTTCAAAGCCGATCTCAATGCCTATCTGGCGACGACACCTAGCGCAGTTAGTACACGGTCGATGGCTGATGTGATGGCATTTAATAAGAAAAATGCGAAGCAAATGATGCCGCATTTTGGTCAAGAAATCATGCAACAAGCACAGGCGAAAGGCTCGTTGAGCGACAAGGCCTACCTTGAGGCCAGTGAGCGTGCAAAACGTCTATCTGGCCCCGAAGGCATCGATGCGGCGCTCAAAAAACATCAGCTCGATGCATTGATCGCACCGACCACAGGTCCTGCTTGGGATATCAATTACAAAAAAGGTGATGTGATCACAGGCAGTGCGAGTTCTCCGGCTGCAATTGCTGGCTACCCACATTTGACTGTGCCTATGGGTTTGGTAAAAGATTTGCCGGTTGGTTTGTCCTTCTTTGCAGGTGCATGGAGCGATGCGAGTCTATTGAAGATGGGTTATGCGTTTGAACAAGCACGGCCTTCTTTGCCTGCACCCAATTTGTTGAAATAAATATCTAAATTGAGTTTCAGTTTCAGTCTAAATTTCAAATCCAATAGACACAAGAAAGCCGCAGCCCAAATTGGTGCTGCGGCTTTTTTTTATATAAAACAATTAGCTCTGCAAGCTCATCAAACTCGCATTGCCACCTGCTGCGGTCGTGTTCACACACAAAGCCCGTTCTGCAACCAAACGCCATAACGGCAACTCTGTCTTCGCATCACACTCTGCAGTACAAACAATCGCGCCAGTTTGCTGCGCCAAGGCCACTTTATAGTTCGCTGCGATATCACGGCCAAGCAAGGCAAAATGCACATCTTCAGAAGTACCTACGCTGATCGCATCGCTGACCAATTGCGGCAAATCTGCTGGCAACAAAGCCTTAGTTTTGTCTTCCAGCACAACCGTATTGCCAGTGGCGAGAACTGCGGCGATTTGATTGAGCAAAGTCGCGACATCGCTTGCTGCACAGAACACACTACCGCGCGAAGCAAACGCCAGCGTATTGGTTTCACCAGTTGGGCCTGGCAACAACATCGTCATCTTATAAGGATTAAGACGTGCGTATTGTTCAGCCAATAAAGCAACATCCGCATGACCATGGGTTTTCGCCCAGACGGTGAACGCATCCAAAGCAACTGGCGCTTGTTTCTCGTAGACCGTATTGCCACTGAAGCTCATGTTCGGATTATGTTGCAAGCGCTTCAGATACAAAGGGCCACCCGCTTTTGGACCAGTGCCGGATTTACCTTCACCACCAAATGGCTGCACACCAACCACCGCGCCAACGATATTACGGTTCACATAAATATTGCCGACATGCGCGCGTTGCGTGATGAATTCTATGGTTTCATCGATGCGAGAATGCACACCTAAAGTCAAACCAAATCCCGTCGCGTTGATGGCATCCACCAAAGCTGGCAATTGATCACGCTGATAACGCAAGACGTGTAAAACTGGGCCGAACACCTCTTTCGTCAATTCAGACAGTGAATTAATTTCCATCACAGTCGGAGCCACGAAAGTACCGTTGCTGCAGCTCGCTGGTAGCTCTAAGCTGTAGAAAGATTTAGCTTTACCACGCATAGCATCAATATGGCTTTGCAGATTTTTTTGTGCTTCGGCATCAATCACAGGCCCGATATCGGTTGCCAAACGATCAGGAATACCAACGCGCAATTCTTGCATCGCACCGCGCAACATCTCTAAAGTTTTATCAGCAATATCTTCTTGTAGGCACAAGACACGCAAAGCAGAACAACGTTGACCTGCGCTATCAAAAGCAGATGACAACACATCATTCACGACTTGTTCTGGCAAGGCACTACTATCAACGATCATCGCGTTCTGACCACCAGTTTCAGCGATCAAAGGAATATCAATGCCTTCAGCGACAGAACGTTTTGCCAAGGTGCGATTGATGATTTGCGCGACTTCTGTCGAGCCAGTAAAAATCACGCCTTTGACGCGGCTATCTGCCACCAACTGCGCACCCACGACTTCGCCTGTACCCGGCAAGAATTGCACTGCACCAACTGGCACACCAGCTTCATGCATGAGTTGAATTGCACGATGCGCGATCAATGGTGTTTGTTCCGCAGGTTTCGCCAACACGACGTTACCTGCAGCCAAAGCGGCACTCACTTCACCGATGAAAATTGCGAGCGGAAAATTCCATGGGCTGATGCAAACCACTGGCCCCAAAGCCTGCGTTTGTGGCAGGTTCTCAACTTGCGCTGCGTAGTAACGCAAGAAATCAACCGCTTCACGCACTTCTGCTAAAGCATTCGGCAAAGACTTACCTGCCTCGCGGATCGCCAAAGCCATGAAGTCTAGCGTCTGTGCTTCTAACAAATCACCTGCTTTACTCAAGCACGCAGCACGCGCTGCTGGCGTTTGATTTTGCCATTCGGCAGCATAGGCTTGTGCTGCGCCCAAGGCGGTTTGCACGTCGCTCGCATCGGCTTCGATCACTTGACCAACTACGTCACTATGATTCGCGGGATTCAAAACTGGGCGTGCAGATGTCGCTGACACAGAGCCTGCCAACAGTGGTGTCGCTGTCAAAGATTGCTGGCTAAATGCGCTGAAATGCGCGCTGATTTTTTGCAACTGCAATTCATCGCTGAAATCCATGCCAGCAGAATTTTGACGTTCTTTGCCAAAAAGGTTTGCTGGCAAATTGATGCCACTATGCATTTTTCCTGCTAGCTTGGTCGCAATGCTGATCGGATCTTCAATTAAAGAATCGATCGAGATTTTTTCATCGACGATTTGATTCACGAAGGAAGAGTTTGCACCGTTTTCTAGCAAACGACGAACTAAATACGCCAACAAAGTTTGATGTGATCCAACTGGTGCATAAATACGGCAAGGCTTGTTCAACTTATCTGCACCTACCACTTGATCATACAAAGTTTCGCCCATGCCGTGCAGGCATTGGAATTCGTAGTCAGTGACTTTGGCTTCTTGCGCCCAGCTGTAAATTGTCGACAGTGTTAATGCATTGTGTGTTGCGAATTGTGGGTAAATCACATCCGTGACCGCCAACAATTTTTGCGCGCACATCAGATAAGAGACGTCAGTGTAAACCTTGCGTGTATAGACTGGGAAGCCTGGCATGCCATCCACTTGCGCACGTTTGATTTCAGAATCCCAATACGCACCTTTAACCAAGCGCACCATAAATTTACGACCGCTACGACGCGCCAGATCGATCAAATAATCAATCACAAACGGGCAACGTTTTTGGTAGGCTTGTACCACGAAACCGATGCCTTCAAAGCCGTCTAAATCTTTATCAAAAGCCAGTGCTTCCATCAAATCCAAAGATAACTCTAAGCGATCAGTTTCTTCCGCATCGATATTCAAACCGATGTTGTATTGCTTCGCCAACACCAGTAATTTTTTGAGTAAAGGCAGTAATTCTTCCATCGTGCGAGCACGTTGCGCGCGCGAGTAACGTGGGTGCAATGCGGAAAGCTTGACGGAAATACCTGGACCATCTTTGATACCACGACCGTTCGATGCTTTACCAATCGCATGAATCGCAGTTTCGTAGGCTTTGTAGTAAAACGCTGCGTCGTGCATGGTCAATGCGGCCTCACCCAACATATCGTAAGAATAGCGATAGCCACGTGCCTCATTGTCTTGACTATTTTTCAGCGCTTCATCAATCGTCTGGCCAGTCACGAACTGGTTACCGAGCATGCGCATCGCCAAATCCACGCCTTTACGAATCAAAGGCTCACCGCCTTTCGCGATCAAACGCGTCAAAGCAGAACCCAAGCCTTGGTCGCTATTAGTGCTGACCAATTTACCCGTTACCAGCAAACCCCAGGTTGCAGCATTTACAAACAAGGATGGCGATTCGCCCAAATGTTTGCGCCAGTCGCCCTTACTGATCTTGTCAGCGATCAAACGATCTTTGGTCGCCGCGTCGGGAATCCGCAACAAAGCTTCCGCCAAACACATCAAGGCCACGCCTTCTTCCGATGACAAAGAAAATTCATGCATTAAGGCGTCCACGCCAGAAGCACGGGTACGCTGTTGGCGCACAGAACTCACCAATTTCTTCGCCAGTTCATGAATGTTGTTTTTTGCTGCAGGGATTTCCTGCAAATTGGACAACAACCAAGCGACCGCTTCCGCCTCATCGCGACGATAGGCTTCAGTGATATTGACTCGTAATTCAGAGGAATTTGCTAGCAATTCTTGCTGCAGGGCTTGGAAAGGCGTGTTGCTTGGAATTGGATTCATGGAAGGATTCATCATTTATTTATAAAAGCAAATATGATTTAATTGTATAGATCATTGGCGAGGATTAATTCTGGAAATTCCGAGGTATATCGAAATATTCTATTTTGTGCGACAATTCCGCCAAATATTATTAATGAGCACTTATTCACTTCGCAAGTTGTACTCAACAGCGACTTAAAAGCAGCTCAATAACGATACGACAGCTACTCAACAACTATTTAATAACTACTAAAACTGCCTTCTTATGCTAGACAAAATCAGTAAAAGAATCTTGGCCGAATTACAAAATGACGGCCGCATCAGTAATGTAGAACTTGCCACGCGCGTTAACTTGTCTCCGGCAGCTTGCCTGGAGCGTGTTCGCAAACTGCAAGAATCAAACTACATTTTAGGCTATACCGCCCAACTTAATCCACATTTACTCGATGTCGCTTTATTAGTGTTCATCGAAGTGGTCTTAGATCGCACCACACCAGATGTGTTCGACGCATTCAAACGCGGCGTGCAAGCGATTCCAGAGGTATTAGAATGTCACATGGTGGCCGGTGGTTTTGATTACTTGGTCAAGGCACGTGTTAAAGACATGAATGCTTATCGCGATTTCCTCGGTAAATCTTTGCTGCAATTAAGTGGTGTTCGCGAAACACATACTTATGCAGTCATGGAAGAGGTCAAGAACACGACCGCCTTACCGATCAAATAAATTGCTGACCTGCATAAACAAAAAGCAGTAAAGACCAAATCTTTACTGCTTTTTTGTATGCTTAGTTCAAACTTATTTCATGTAAGTCCAGTAACGTGCCAATTCGACCGCGCCATCGTTGCCCTGCACTGTCTTCAACACTTCTGCTGCTTTAGCTTTATTGCCCGCTTTATGATACGCCATGCCTAAATGCAGTTTCGCTTCTTCTGGATATTTCAAACCACCCTTTGCCAAACCGGCTTCGATCAAAGCGATACCACGATCATATTGTCCATAGGTGACAAAGTTGTAGCCCATGTTAGTCATGGCTAAACCTGTCTTCGCGGCTTTTGCAGCAGTTTCGCCAGCATCCAGAGTTTTTGCGTCGTCAGCAGCTTGTTTGTTTGCTTTATCTTGCAAAGGCTTGTGTTTGGCCATATTTTTGCCCTTGCCGAAATAGCCCGCTTTATAGGCAGCATCGACCACAACTTTTGCTTCTAAAGGCAAGCCAGCTAACAAAGCAATCTCTGCCATCTCCATATACTGCGTGTCATCTTCCAGATTGTCATTTGCCAACATCAAACGATACCAATCCAAACGTAAACGATCGCTAAAGCCTTGTTTGCTGATCAAGCGATACATCAAATCGGCCCAATATTCTTTGGTTGGGTGATACTTCACCAGCAACTCTAATGCTTGAGTTGAGGAATCAATATCTTTCAATTTTGTTGCAGAACCATGTAATAAACGCAAACGTTTTTCGTCTGGCACTTTACCTGCTTGTTCATCTCTGGCGATTTGCGCTTTTACTTCTTTTAATGCATTTGCAAAATCGTCTGCAAGATAGTAATTCTGCACAAATAAATCCTGCATCATGGTGTTGCCTGGATTGGCTGCCAAATAACGTTTTGTCCACACTTGTGAGTCGGCATATTGCTTCAAAGTGTAGAAAGTACCGGCCATGCCTTCCATAAACCGAAGCTTGTCCTCTGGTGACAAGAACTCGCTACCGATTAAAGCCTCAAAACTTTTCGCCAATGCGACATTGTCACCCGTGCCAGAAGCAATCGCAGCGCGGGTCCGATTTAAGACAAAAATTTCGTAATCTGTTTTCTTTTCAGATGCATCTAAGGCCGCGACTTTTTCTGTTGCAGCTTGGTACTGCTTCTCACCAATGAGTTTTTGAATTTCTATATATGGTTTAGACCATTCAGTACGAATCACTTCTTTCTTTGCTTTTTCTTTCTCTTCCGCAGTTTGCGTCGGCGCTTGCGCTTGAGCAGTTGCTGGCAATACAGAAATAGAAGCGGTACCAAGGGCTACGAGGAATGCCGCCAAGGCGATAGGAGATTTTTTTATCATGGCTTTAAATATAGTGAGCGAATGAACAGGACAACCCAAATAAAACATTTTTTATACGCAGCTGTAAACAGTCGCGGTCTAATGACTGCATTGTAAGACCACTTTACAAGCCACTTTGTTCGCGCATTATAACGCGTTTATTGTGACTCTCTACTGCTAACGCAGTTCACGCATTTTGGTTTCAGGTTTCTATTTAATTTGCATCAATTTTCACTTTTATTCACAATCCAGAAAAAATCGAACGACCTGCTGCAAGAATAACAATCTACGAGTAAACTACGCCAGATTCCAATCTCGTCTAAGTATTGTGTCAACCCATCCCCCATTCAACGCCATCCACAACCAGGCTCATAACTGCTTCGCATTATTAGATGATGCGCAAAGCGAAGCTGAGGATTCGCGTTTTTATTCTGATTTAGTTCAGCATTTATATTGCCGATCTGCGCAAGAATGGGCACCGCTGTGGAAGCAGGCACAGCAAGCACTTGATGCTGGCTATTTTGTACTAGCAATACTAAATTATGAAACGGGTGCGCAGTTGCAGGCGATCACCGCACGGCCTGAACATCAGCTATCGCAGGCCGTTTCACAATTGCTCATATTTCGCCAATGTCAGCGCTGGAATAGACAAGAAGTCAGCCGCTGGTTAACGCTGCAATCTGCACATCAAATTGCCGGAATCCGGGCGATTCGTAAGAGCGTCAATCAAGACGAATTTACAGCAGCAATTAAGAAAATACTCGCGTATATCGCAGCAGGCGACACTTATCAGGTTAACTATACCTATCGATTACATTTTCAGACTTACGGATCGGCCATCGCTTTGTATCAAGCTTTGCGTCAGCGTCAACCCGTTCCATTTGCTGCCTTGATTGCCTTACCTGATGGTGCTGCAATCCTATCACTCTCGCCCGAATTATTTATTCGCCATCAACAAGGACAATTATTCGCGAAGCCAATGAAAGGCACGGCCGCGGCAAGTGGCGACGACCAGCAAGATCATTTGATCGCAAAACAACTCAGTCAAGATCCTAAAAACCGTGCGGAAAACCTGATGATTGTTGACTTGCTACGCAATGACTTGGGTCGCATTGCAGAAATCGGCTCAGTCAAGGTTCCCGCTTTGTTTGAAGTGCAGCGGTTCACCAGCGTACTACAAATGACCTCAAGCATCACCGCGCGACTACGTCGTGAGCTTGAACTCGACACGGTGATGTCGGCATTGTTTCCTTGTGGTTCGATTACGGGCGCCCCCAAGCATCGGACGATGGAGATCATTCGCGAGATAGAAACAGAAGATCGCGGTATTTACACCGGTGCGATTGGCTGGTTCGATCCCCCTATTTCATCGCAAGCAATCGGTGATTTCTGCTTGTCTGTGCCGATTCGTACGCTGGCTTTACAAGCGCAAGATGCTGATGGCTGTCGAACGGGCACAATGGGCGTTGGTGCAGGCATTGTCTTTGATAGCAAAGCTGATGAAGAATATGCCGAATGTGCATTGAAGGCAAAATTTCTGACCGGCCTACACCCAGATTTCAGTTTATTTGAAACTATTTACGCAACCCAGGAAGAAGCATGCCGCCACTTGGACCGGCATCTGAACAGGTTGCAAAAATCGGCTGAGTATTTTGAATTTCACTTTGACAAAAACGCGATTCAAGATCAGCTGAAACAATTATGTGCCAAGCTTATCCCTGCCAAGTCATACCGCGTACGATTATCACTTAGCTATGACGGAACCATACAATTACAACATGCCGAGCTCAACACGATCACCGAGCCTGTCACACTAATTTTCAGCCAAGAGACCTGTACAACACCAACTATTTTTCTTGCGCATAAAAGCAGTCACCGTGCTGTGTATGACCGGGCTTGGCAGAACGCGGAAGCACAAGGAGCGTTTGACAGTTTATTTGTAAATTCCGCAGGAAAAGTCACTGAAGGTGGTCGTAGTAATCTATTCGTGCGCATCGGATCACAATGGTTTACACCACCAGCCAGTGATGGTGTTTTGCCTGGTATTATGCGCAGCGTATTATTAGACGATGTGCTGCTTAAAGCACAAGAACGTTCTTTGAGTATTGATGAAGTACGACAGGCAGATGAAATTATTGTGTGCAATGCTTTACGTGGTGCACTACAAGCCAGACTCAGTGTGACTTAATCCACAAACTGGACAATCACTATTTTTTGAAATAGCTATCGTAGTCCACTCCATATGCATAGCATCAAGTAGCATTAAACGACCATTTAAAGTTTGTCCCAAATCCATCACAATCTTGAGCGCTTCCGCCGCTTGCATGGTGCCGATAATTCCCACCAAGGGGGCGAATACCCCCATCGTAGAACAACGCACCTCTTCCACTTCCTGATCAGCAGGAAATAAACAGGCATAACAAGCAGCGTCTTTTTTTCGGGTATCAAATACGCTGATCTGTCCATCAAAAGAAATCGCTGCGCCCGAGACTAAGGGGATTGCAAATTCGACGCATGCTGCATTCACTGCATGTCGCGTTTTAAAATTATCACTACAATCTAAAACCACACTCGCACTACGAATCAATTCGCGCAAACGCTCTCCCTCCAAGCGTTCTTTGATCGCATCTAGTCGCACTTCTGGATTGATCTGATGCAAACACATCTTGGCAGAGGCGACTTTACTTTGCCCTACCCGTTCAGTTGTATGCAAAATCTGACGCTGCAAGTTGGTGAGATCTACCTCGTCATCATCGACGATACTCAAATGACCAATTCCTGCACTCGCTAAGTAAAGTGCAACAGGAGAACCAAGACCGCCGGCACCAATGACCAAGGCATGCGCATCCAGAATTTTTTGCTGTCCTTCGATCCCAATCTGATCGAGCAAAATGTGTCGTGAGTAACGCAGTAATTGATTGTCGTTCATGATCAAGAAGTAAGTACAAATCAGCGATTTCGGAGATCCTCAATCGCTACTTTGTTATTTTTTATTCGCGTTATTTTTTGTATTGGTTTTCGGATTAGCGGCAGGAGCAAACGCAGGCGCATTCGCCGCAGTTTCAGTATTGATCGTTTTCAAAGGTGTCACTTTCACCGCCACGCCTTTTAAATGATTCAATGCCTGTTGCAATTGAAAATCTTCCTTGCTACCGAATTCTACGGGCGTACTTTTCTTGGCTAATTCGACTAAGCGCTTTTCTTCTTCCACTTCGTCGACACTAAGCGCTTCTGCTTCTGCCTCAGCCTCTTTATCATTACTCAAATGTTTGAGCAGATCCGCCTCGCGTGAACGCAATGCATTAAACCCATCACCATTGGCGGTTTCTTCTACACGTAAATCTGGTTGTATACCTTTGGCCTGAATTGCCCGACCTAGCGGTGTGTAATAACGCGCAGTGGTCAATTTAACCGCTGTTTCATCCGTGATTTGATGGACGGTTTGCACCGAACCTTTGCCATAACTTTGGGTACCCAAAATGGTCGCTCGACGATAATCTTGCAAAGCGCCCGCTACAATTTCTGAAGCCGATGCAGAGCCAGTATTAATCAACACCACCATAGGCACATGCTTCACCGCCGCAGGCAATTTCGCTAAAGGATCACTACCGACCCGACCAGCATAAAACTCGCGTTTGGCAAAATAAGTGCGTTTAGAGTCTTCAACTTGTCCGTTGGTAGAAACCACCGCCACGTCTTTAGGTAAGAAAGCAGCAGATACCCCAATCGCCCCCGGCAATAAGCCGCCCGGATCATTACGCAAATCTAATACCAAACCCTTCAAAGCAGGATCTTCCAAATACAAGGCGTTAATTTTCTTGACCATGTCTTCCAGCGTCGGCTCCTGGAATTGAGAAATGCGTAACCAAGCATATCCTGGTGACACAATTTTCCCTTTCACACTGTGCTGCTTAATTAATTCGCGGATCAATGTGACGACTATGGGTTTATCTTCCGTCTTGCGGGCGATGGTCAAATCAATTTTAGTGTTCGGCTCGCCGCGCATTTTTTTTACCGCATCATCAATGCTCAAGCCTTTAATGAGGACGCCATCGATGCGGGTAATCAAATCACCAGGATGAATGCCCGCGCGTGACGCGGGTGAATCTTCGATAGGTGAAATTACTTTGACGTAACCATCTTCCATCGCGACTTCAATACCCAAGCCAATAAATTTGCCCTCGGTACCTTCACGTAACTCCTTGAAAGACTTTTTATCTAGGTAAGCTGAATGCGGATCTAAGGCACTGACCATGCCATTAATCGCCTCGTTGAGCAATTTTTCATCTTCAACAGGTTCAACATAATCTGATTTGATCATGCCAAAAATTTCTGTAAACTCACTGAGCTTTTCTAATGGCAAAGGCAAACCTTGCATTTTTTGTGCAAGCGCAGAATATTGCAGCGATGCCGCGACTCCTGCGACCACGCCAAATCCGATCAAGCCTAAACTTTTTAATTTACTGCCCATTTTTCTACAATCGCCTTAACCGAACTCAATTTATCAATACAAAATTTGCCACCAAAATTCATTCACTCATCAGACTACTTATGCACCTACTTATGCGCCTATTTACGCACCCAACTCATCGGGTCAAATACTTGCCCTTTATAGCGCATTTCAAAGTATAGACCCGTTTCTTCGTTGCCGCCGCTATTGCCAGCATTAGCAATCGTGTCGCCGGCTTTGACCACATCACCCGCATGTTTCAGCACTGCTTGTGCGTTGCTATAAAGACTCAGGTATTGGCCACCGTGATCCAAAATGATCATATTGCCAAAACCGCGTAACCATTCGGCAAATACCACTTTACCTGCCGCGATGGCTTTCACTTCAGCGCCTTCGCTAGCTTTGATAAACAGACCTTTCCAGCTCGGACCATCACCGCGTTTCGTACCAAATCTGGCGATCAGTTCACCTTTTACTGGCAGAAACAACTGCCCTTTAAGACGATTAAATTCGCGTCCATCAAACATTCCCGCAATCGGCGTCTGTTCAATTGCCATGCCTTTGCTGACTTTAACTTCTTCGGTTTCTTTGGTCGCTTTGCTAGCATTCTTACCAGCAATTTGATTCTTTTCTCGTTGTGCTTTTTCTTGCGCTAACTTTTCTTGACGCTGTTTTTGTAGCTCAGCCAATCGAGCCTGTTCAGCCTTCGCTTGCTCTTCCATTAACTTATTTAGGCGCGATACCAGATTACTTAAACGCTGTTCATCTTTTTCCAGATTCGCAGCTTCTTTCTTCTGTGTATGCAACTTGCTGGCAAGTTGCGACAACAGCGATGCGTGGCGCTTTTTCTCTTTTTCTAAGCCTTGTTTATGTTCACGCTCTTCCTGCGCGATTTCATCAAGCTCGTCTTTGGTTTCTTGTGCCGCCTGTTTGTTCTTTTCGATTTCTTCTAAGCTAGTACGTAATGCATCAATCATTTTCGCCTGCGTTTGCGATACATAGCTCATGTAATGCAATTCGCGATTAATACGATTGGGATTATCACCAGACAATAACAACTTAATTCTGTCGCTATCACCATGCATATATTGACGACGCAGAAAATCCGATAATTGCTTTTTCTGTTGTTCTACCTGCGCGCTTAAACGTGCTTGCTCGGCAATCAACTGATTCAATCGTTCATTCGCTGCTTGCTGTTCAATTTGCAGATCACGAATTGAACGATTTGCTTCGGAAATCGCTTGTTCAGAATCTTCCAGTGCATCACTGGCTTTTTCTTTGGCAGATTCTGTTTTGCTAATATCTTTTTTCAGCGCTTTGAGTTTTTGCTGTAATTCAATGCGATTTGCTTCAGCTTGTTTCTTTTCTTTCGCACGTGCGCTCTGCGCGTGTGCAGAATCCGCAAGCAAACAAAAGCTGATCGATAAGCTGATTGAGCAAAGCAGGCAAACCGCTTTTATCTGTTGCGATAAAGCAGGTTTGCCGCTTGATTTTTGGCCCGACAAAGGAGAAAACAACATTGGTTTACTTCGACTTCCCTTGATTTGCAACCGCAGCCAACGCCGCTGCAATCGCAGTCTGGTCACCGAGGTAATAACTCTTAATTGGTTTCAAATCAGCATCAAGTTCATACACTAAAGGCTGTCCATTCGGAATATTCAGATTCACGATGTCATCATCACTAATACCATCTAACATTTTGATTAAGGCACGCAGACTATTACCGTGCGCCGAAACAATAATCCGTTTGCCAGAGCGAATCGCTGGTGCAATCGTATCGTCCCAAGCTGGAACCACGCGCGCGACCGTGTCTTTCAGACATTCAGTTAAGGGAATCTGTTCACGCTGCAAACCCGCATAACGTGGGTCATTGAAGGAAGTGCGCTCATCATTTTCGTCCAAAGGATTCGGTGGCGTGTCATAGCTACGACGCCATACCAACACTTGTTCATCGCCATACTTTGCAGCTGTCTCGGCTTTGTTCAAACCTTGTAAGGCACCGTAGTGACGTTCATTCAAACGCCAGTCGTGCTGCACAGGCAACCACATTAAATCCATTTCATCCAAGGTACCCCATAAGGTACGAATCGCACGCTTTAATACGGAGGTAAAAGCTAAATCAAATGTAAAACCAGCTTCTTTCAACAGTTTGCCCGCTTGACGCGCTTCAGCCACGCCCTTTTCAGTCAGATCGACATCAGTCCAACCAGTAAAACGATTATCGAGATTCCAGGTGGATTCGCCATGACGCATCAATACAATTTTATACATGATATTTGCTTAAATTACGTGGGTTGAAGAGGACAAGATAGAATTTGCTTGGGATTTCATTCAGTTTTCAAACAGTTTAAAACTAAATTCCCCTTCTATTTTATAATGAGGCGCTTGTCTTAACCACTTATAACCATTCTTAACGCGGGAAAACTGTGAATTTCATTAGCGACAATCTGTTTTTGCTGTCCATCGCCATCATTTCTGGCGGTGCCTTATTACTTCCTAGCCTGCAAAGACGCGGTGCCAGAGTTTCGCAATTACAAGCGACTCAATATATGAATCAGGCCAAAACACTGGTTCTGGACGTTCGTAGTGTAGAAGAATTTGCCGCAGGTCACTTGCCAAATTCTAAAAACATACCATTGAAAGAATTGGAATCAAGAATAAAAGAAATCGAGAAATCTAAGACAAATGCGGTGATCGCGGTCTGCGCCACCGGCGTGCGTTCAAGTTCTGCGGTTTCCATTTTGAATAAAGCTGGCTTTGAAAAAGCATTTAGTTTAGACGGTGGGGTTGCGGCTTGGCAGTCGCAAGGCTTACCAACAATTAAGTAAGGAGTGGTCATGGTTGCGCATGTAGTAATGTATAGCACTGCAGTTTGTCCGTATTGTGTGATGGCAGAGCGTCTGCTGAAATCCAAAGGTGTAGAAGAAATCGAAAAGGTCAGAGTTGATCTCGATCCTGCAATTCGTGAAGCGATGATGCAAAAAACTGGTCGTCGTACCGTTCCACAAATTTACATTGGGGAAACACATGTCGGTGGTTTTGACGATTTGTCAGCCTTAGATCGTGCTGGGAAACTAGATTCGCTGCTAAATCCAACATAAACCGCAGTGCACAAGCGGCTTTGATTGCGGTTTTTTCACTCTGCTTGCTACAATAGAAGGCTGATTCTGTTTCGTCACCTTAGTTTGTTGGCATAGTTTGTTTGCATGAATTATTCGCAGCACGCATGGAGCACGGCAGAATGGGGCTTGAATATTAATTATTCGTCCCTATGTAAGCAGCTAGTTGTTCCTGATTAATCTATAGAATTTTAAGAAAGTGTCACATGTCCGACCAAAATTTGCAGCCAATTTTCCAAATTCAACGCGTTTATCTGAAAGATTTATCGCTCGAACAACCTAACTCTCCAGCGATTTTCTTGGAACAAGATGCACCAAGCATCGAAGTTACTTTAGACGTAGGCGCAGAGCCATTGGCTGAAGGTATTGTTGAAGCAACAGTGACAGTGACTGTTACAGCAAAAGTAAAAGATAAAGTTGCTTTCTTGGTTGAAGCCAAACAAGCTGGTATCTTCGAAGCACGCAATATTCCACAAGATCAGATGGATCCATTGTTAGGCATCGGCTGCCCAAATATCATCTATCCATACCTGCGTTCTAACGTAGCGGATGCAATTTCTCGTGCAGGTTTCCCTCCGATTCATTTGACTGAAATCAATTTCGAAGCGTTCTACCAACAACGTTTGGCGAATATGGCTGAACAAGCTAAGTTGGCAGCGGAAGCGGGCAATACTGACGCAGCTGCAACGACGCACTAATTTCTGCATAATCTGCATTAATTGCATTACTAACCCACTAAGCCTGAAATCAGACCTAGTGGGTTTATCTTTTTAGATCTTCGTCCTAGGGTTACGCAATGCGCCTTATCTCCAGACTATCAACACTGGTTTTGTTAGGATTAAGTTCTGTCTCCGCTTCTTCCCTCGCTTTGGAATTTCGTTCCGTCGGTGCCGCTCCGGTCATTATGTACGACGCTCCATCTGCACGCGGCATGAAAATCTATGTCGCACCAGCTGGGATGCCCGTAGAAATCATCTTAACCTCAGGCGCCTGGTGCCGGGTTCGTGATATGAACGGTGATTTAAGTTGGGTTGAAGCCAAAGATTTGATCCCACGACGCAATCTGGTGGTGAAAACGGCAACGGCAAGAATTCGTGTTGCCCCTGAAGAGTCT
>DLGN01000324.1:4710-16615 GCA_002482715.1 Oxalobacteraceae bacterium UBA7693 | reverse complement strand
AAAGTAACGGCAGTAACGCGCATTCCTTTGCCGCTTGCATCAACGCCTCCCAAATCCAACAAAATTTCGTTTACGCTCTGTAAACTGCGGATATTCACTAAGGCCTTCACTTTTATTCGCATATTTTGATCGTTTAAATCAATAAAGTACCGATACCGCTCAACATCGATCGCTGGATTTCGCACATAAAAGTCACGAGCAAATACCGAAGTGATTGCGCTCAGCAAAAATAGGAGGCTTACAATTTTTTTCATATCGAAATATCACCATTTAACAGAATTGCGAAAGCGCAATTCCTAAGGATTACAACAAAATTACTTGATTCAATCAGATTATACGAAACGAACTAAGGCAACATAGACAATACAACACAATAAAAAGTCCACAAAAGCTGAACTTTTTATATTCAGCCAAGCTCCAAGCATAGTAAAAAGACCTTTAAACATATTCATACGCTGAGCATAAAGTAGAATCTGTTCAAATTTCACCTTTTTTCACAAGGTAGGACTTGTTTCTGCACCGCGTATCACATATTATTAATTTGAAGTTTGTAAAAACATCCACGTTCAGGGAGCTACTGATGGAAACTCGCCATAGCAGTAAACAGCCCGACTGGAATTCGCACAAATTGCGTGCTCTTTCGAATCGGCATGGTGCGATACAAGGTGGCAGAGCTAGTATCACTTTCTTTTCAGATACGGTCGGTGAAAACATCTTCTTATCAGACGATGATAATGACGACAATATTGTTTTCCTTACCGAGGGTGATGAAAACAGTTCAGATAAAGCAAGCATATCTCCCTGGAAAATTCTCATTGCAGACGATGACAACAATGTGCACGACACCACGGTGTTAGCGCTCAGCGGAGTTGAAATCCACGGGAAGCCACTCGAATTTCTGCATGCTTTTTCAGCGAAAGAAGCACAAGAAGTCGCAGAAAATCATCCTGATACTTCTCTGATCCTTCTCGATGTGGTGATGGAAACCGTTGACGCAGGCTTAAAACTGGTCAATATCTTACGTGACGATCTATCACGAAAAAATTTGCGCATCGTATTAAGAACGGGGCAACCTGGGTACGCAAAAGAAAACATCATGGGAAACTATGCGATTGATGGCTATGCGACCAAATCTAAATTAACACGTTCCATTTTGATCAGCATGTTAAATGAAGTTTTAGATTCAGATACAGACAAAGATTCCTTACCAAACTAAATCCAAAGCGACTATTTGCTTCTTCATGATGGCAAATTATCGATAGCAGAAAAATTAAAAAAGCCAGGAATTTCCTGGCTTTTCTTCATTCTGCATCGGGCTGATTAGCAGGTGCTGCTTGCTGAAACGCCGGTAACGCAAGACAGCGCTGATTTATTTCCAAAATGATTGGCATGGCACTCAGATCACATTGAAATCTCTGTGCATTATAAATCTGCGGTATCAAGAAGCATTCTGCCAGCCCTGGCTGATCGCCAAAACAAAAATTGCCTCGTCGCGAATCGCTCTTCAATCGATCTTCGATCACCTGCAAACCAAGCTCGCACCAATGACGATACCATGCATTTTTTTGCTCATCACTCACGCCAAAGTTTGCGCTCAAATACTTCAAGATACGCAAATTATTGACAGGATGTATATCGCAAGCAATCGACAAACACAAAGCACGCACGTAAGCACGATCAGCGATATTTGTCGGTAACAAGGCCGGTGATGAATACTTTTCTTCCAAATATTCAATGATGGCGAGTGATTGGCTCAATGCAATTTGATCACCATCATGTTCATCAATCAACGCTGGCACAAGTCCTTCCGGATTAATCGATCGAAAAGACTCAGAAAACTGTTCACCACCATTTTTGACCAAATGCACAGCCACTTGCTCGTAACTTAAACCTTTCAAGTTCAGCGCGATCCTCACTCGATAAGAGGCTGAGCTTCGAAAATAACCATATAACTGCATATTTATCCTTTTCAATACGTCTCAAATGATTGCTTAAGCAAAATAGCTCGCATCAATTTTGCCCAACAAGGCCTGCAATCGTGCGTCGCGCAAAGCAGTTTGATGTACAGGTAAATCCAGCATTGTCATTAACAAGCTCTGTATCTGCTGCTGATCACCGCCGCTCTTGAGCGCTTGTTGTAAGACCTCCACTTGTTTCTTCAAACGCTCTCTCGCCAATTCGGCTGGGCTCTCAATGCCCAGCAAAATTTCTAGATGCAAGCATAGCTCATCCCAACGAGGCACATTGTCTCCCGATTCCTGCTCAAACTGCGGCCATGCCTCTACCGGTAGATTCGTAGCACGTGCAAATCGTGATTGAATCACCTTACCCAACTTCGTGCCACGCAGTTGAATGGATTCCCATTCTTGCTTCACTTGATCAATTTGTGACGAGTCGCCGCCTTGCATCAAAGTGAATTCTAACTTTTGACAAAGCGCCACTGCTTGTATGAATTGTTGGGATTTTTGCTGAAGTTCCTGCGTTTGCAACGAGTACATTAGATCTTTCAATCGCAATAATTGGCTCTGAAATTCCTGTTCAATTTTCTGTTCATGTGCACGTGGTACATAACCTATCGATTTCCAATTGGCATTTGCCTTGTCGATCACATTACGCAGTAGTGCGCGGTCGCTTGTATTCACATTTGCTAGTTCGTCACAAATAACTTGTTTTGCTTCAAGATTACTAAGTCGCTGCAAATCGGCAGATTCAGCAAACGCACGTTTTTTCTCAAACACACCATCACATGCAGCGCGAAAGCGCTCCCACAGCATCTGTTCATCTTTACGTGGCAATGGAACCGATGCTGCTTGTATTTGCCAGCGCTGCTGTATGCTACGCAATTGATCAATCGAAGATTTTTGCGCGCTATCCAAAGCAAGTACTTCCGCAATCATTTTCTCGCGAGACTGCACTTCTTCTGACTGTCTTTGCGCCAATGGTGCTTTTAAAGAATTGAGGAGCTGATCAAAGTCTCGATCTAAACGCGCTTTTTCCTTACGATCTAACTGCCCTATCTTTTTCCAGCCTTGTTGCATCTCAAAGATCTTGGCATGCAAGGATTTCCAATCGTTCAGATTATTTAACGCTTGCTGAACATCATTCACGCATTTTGCCAGCAGCGCTTCTGCCTGAGCCAAATTGCCTTTACGTAGCTCAGCTTGTGCTTGAAAGTGCTGTGCCGCTGGCGCATACACCGCACTACAAGCGGCATCAAAGCGTAACCATAATTCTTTCGGTGCACCGCCACTACTGCTATCCATTTGCCGCCACTGATCTCGCAGAGCCGAAACAGTTTCAACAATTTCCTGCGGGGTCAAACTTAAAGACGTCAACTGCTCAGCGGTTTTGATCAATTCGTCGCGAGAAACATCGCCACTCCACTTTGCCAAAGACATCCAATGCGTCAGTTGATTTCGTGCCGCTATTAAACGCTCTTTCAAATCGGCACTTAACGAAGATCGTTGGTCAAATTGCTTAACATCGACATGCCGCAAATCACGTTCAATCTGACGCGCCACATGCAATTTCCCCTCACCCAATGCATTTTCGAGCTGCGTGATGAATTGTTCAATTTGTGTCAAATTCATTTGCACAAACGGTGCGGCTTGCTTGCTTGATTTTGACTTAGTGACAGAATGCGCCTTCGTAGTCGTACGGTCAGCATCAGAGCTATTCGTTTGCTCGGTCGTCACGCCTTGCACCGTGTCGATTCCTACATTTTCTTGTTGCGGAGACGAATCAGGATCAGTAAAAGCCGCCACTTGTTGCGACGCTTTGTACGTCGCTTCGAAATGATTTAATTTCTTTTGCGCATCAAGCAATAAATGCTTAGGCAGTCCACCTGCTAAAGGATGATCATGCGAGGTTTGCAGTAGATTTTTCCATCGTTGCATCGTTGCTTCGTAGTCCAAAGATGTTTGCGATGCTTGTTGATCAATTTCTTGCATCAACTGTAAAAGCTCTCTTTGCAATGTGAGCTGTGCATTCATGCGTTGCTGCAATGCATTGCGCTTCGATTCAAAATTACGCGACATTTCTGCAGAAACGGCCTTGAGCTGAGCAAATTGCTTATCTAAATCAATCAACTGATTTGCCAAAACCAGCTCTTGAGACAACAAAGAGTCAGCTTGCTGCAAAAGGCTCAAGGCCGCTTGTTGCGTTTGTTCCTGTGCTTGAATGTCATCAAGACGTGCCTGCATTAATTTGGCTGCGCGCTTATCAATATTGCGTACAAGCTGCAAAGCGCGTTCTAGATAAGCAGGTGTCACAATGGACTGCGCTGCAAGATAACGGCCATCTGCAAAATCACAGCCTGCTAATAAGCTGAGCAATGCCTCTTCGTTGTTTAAGCTTGTAGTAATTCTCTGAAGGTAAACTTGACGTTCTTGCTCTTTAGTTTTTTGTTTATCCTCCACAAGTTGGTTTTTTTGCAGTATTTGTGCCGCAACTTGTTCTGTTGATGGGTTAACAGACTTTCGTGAAACTAATTTAGATAAAAATTCAAACATAACGATAATTTAGGATGTCTGCAAAGGGAGAAACGCCCATGATAACAAGACTTAGGATCATTCCGCAAAATTTGATCATGCAAACAAAGCAAGAAGATTTCAAGAAGATTTGAATTTAAGCCACTTAATCACTTCCAACTGAAACATCTTGTTGCAATTTCATCTTATGCCTGTGTCCTCCAGATGCACGCGATTTCGTTATTGACCTACTTACTACGTAAAGGAGTCAATCATGACAATCACCCGCTTTAAGAATGTGCTGTTCAGTATGATCTGCATCTGCAGCGCGACGTTCAGTATCGCCGCGCAGGCAAGTGACCGTCACCACTATCGCTATGATCAAGGTGAAGTAAGACACCGAGGTCATCAGTCGACATATCAGCATATTTACTACCCGCACCATCGCGCATATTTTTCGCCGCACTCAAAAACCTGGTTCTGGCTTGAAGGTTCACGTTGGCACTCTGGTATTCGCTTGCCGATTGCGATCAATACCCATATCGGTGGAATTCCCATTCAACTAAGTACCGCAACACCCTATTACGAACACCGTTATATTGAACGTCGCTATCCTCGTCCTCACTATAGAATCAACGAGCGACCACATCGGCACGAACATCATCCTCGACACCACAATGGCAACCCAAGAAATTGGTAAATCTGCCGTCTGCAAAATCTGCCACCTTGAAAAATTCCCCCAATCAAAGTGGCAGATCAAATTCCAATGAAAGCCGCCTAGCAATGCTAGAATTCATCAGAATCTGCCAGTCTTTGTGAAGTGACCTAATCAAGGAAATCACTTGATTCTTAACTATCTCGCTTAATTACAACAATGTTTCATTTTTCAACGTAAAAATCATTACACTATTTACTTAGGAGATTTTTCATCATGAATAAGAAACATCGCTATGTTGAATTAAGCAAAATCAGTGTCGGCGCCATCTTGGCTGAAGACCTACTAGATAAACAAGGTCACGTCTTATTACCTGCTGGAACCGCATTAAGCGCGGCAATGCTCAAGGCAATGGCACATCATGAAATTCATCACCTGCCCTTATTGAACACAGATGAGGAAGAGACGCAGACAACAGAAAATCCAGTAGATAGCGCTGCGCAGGAGCAGCGATTGGATAGACTACACCACATTTTCCGACATATCACGAATGAAACTGCACCAGAAGGTGCGACAGCAATCTTAAAGAATTATCTCGAATCTTATCGACGAGGAGACGCATAATGACGCCCTTGATTAACGATCCGAACGACGATCAAATTTCGATTGAAGAAGTCATCAATAAAATCAATGAGCTGCCTAGCATGCCAGAGATTGCGCGAGAAATGCTGAATGACTTGAATAACGAAGACATCAGCATGGAGAGTATCGTTGAGAAAGTCGCGTTAGACCAATCGCTCGCGGCAAAAGTCATTCAATTGGCAAATACATCCTATTATGGAAGCAATTCCAAGGTTGTGACGATTCAACAAGCGGTATCGATGCTGGGCACGAAAAATCTCAAGGATATGATTCGCGCCAGCATCTTTAATAAGCATCTACCAGTTCCACGTTGTCGAGGCTTTGATAACAAAGCGTTCTGGCGACACAATATGGCAACCGCAATCTGTGCTGAAGTGATTTCCCGAACCCTTCACCTCAAACATGATTTTGCCTTTACGGCGGGTCAGCTCCATGACATTGGACGCTTAGTGCTGGTGTCAAAATTCCCCAAACATTACGAGCAAGTCATTGACTGCGCTAAAGAAAATGACTGCGGTTTAATCGAGGCTGAACGCGCCGTTCTTGGCGTTGATCACGTCGGTGTTGGGCTCATTCTGGCTTTGCAATGGAATTTCTCAGATGTAGTCCAAGATGCGATCCGTGGCCATCATGCTCCCGACGACCAGGAACTTCATCCAATTGCTTCGATTATTCATGTCGCCAATGCCATCGTGCATGGCTTAGACCTGAGTGAAACCGAAGATGAGTTAGCGCCACAAGTTTCACAATTTGCCTGGAATAATCTGGGTTTAGATGAAGCCGCATATCATGCAATTTTTCACGAAACAGAACTTCGTTTCGAAGCGATGAATCAAATTCTTCAATAAACAAAGAATATTTAAAATCTGTGACAATATATTTGTCACTCATTCTTCCATTTACGCATAAAATAGTGCATAACTATTGAACAACCCAACGCGTTACATTTGAGGCTACTTTGGAACATTTAAAGGATTTTAGACATACCCAATTCAAAGTAGGCGATATTCAACTTTTCAAAAACATTAACAAAGAAGAGCTCGCGAACATTAAACAGCAACTTGATGCTTGCTCAGTCGTTCGTGTCAAATCTGGAGAAATTGTCCTCGACAGTCAAAGCTCTGGTGCATGTTTATACATTGTCCTTTCTGGCACGCTCGCTCTCACATCCAATACTGCAAAACGTCAACTTGAAAACTCTAGTATTCAGTACTTTGCGGGGGAATGTGTAGGCGAGATTTCTGTTTTAGACGAAGAGGCAAGCACAGCGACGATCGCTGCTGTCACCGATGCCGAGCTGCTGTTAATTGATTCTGTCATCATGTGGCGCTTAATCGATGAATCAAATGGTGTCGCGCGCAATCTACTCCAACTACTGTCATTTCGCATCAGAACGACCAATGCGCAATTACGCAATCGACAAAAAGTCGGTGAATTTTATCGCCAGCTTTCCATGGTGGATGGTTTAACTGGATTACATAATCGTTCCTGGCTCAATACCCAACTTCCCGGGCTTATCGAGAACGCGCATGCCACTGAAACTGATCTCAGCATTATCATGGTTGATCTTGATCATTTTAAAAAATTCAACGACCAATTTGGTCATGTGATGGGAGATGAAGCTTTACAAGTCGCAGCCAAAGTTGTCAGCGCAGGCTTACGCCCCAGCGATTTTGCTGCGCGATATGGTGGCGAAGAGATGATTATCATTTTACCCAATACCAGCAAGGAATCTGCTCTGATCGTCGCAGAACGTCTGTGTGACAGAATTCGACATGCGCAAGTTTTCAAAGATAGTGACAGGGCCTTACCACACATCACAGCCTCACTCGGTCTAGCAACACTTGCTGAAGGCCAGGATGGACTAGCAGTAATTTCCACTGCTGATGCAGCTTTATATCGAGCAAAAGAACGCGGCCGCAATCAAGTGGCGCTATAAAAAAAGCGCACTTTTAAAAAATGCGCTTTTCACTTTCATACGCGATAGTATTAATCACTATCGCGCTTCATTCAAGCTTCTAAAAAATTAGAAGCGATGACGGATACCAAATTGGAAAACTTGGCCTGATTCACCTGGAAATTCGGTGAAACCACCTGATGCACTTGCGGCGCCTGGTGCGTATTGACCATCATTTTGATTCTTGGTATAGCCAACTACGGCATAAACATCAGTACGCTTAGACATATTGTAGTTATAACCCAAACCGTATTGTGTTACATCGCTGTTAGACAATGTTCGGTCATCTTGGAAGCTATATGAAGCCATGATACGACCATTACCCAACTTATAATGCATACCTAAGCTGTAGCTATTGGCGTCGAGTTTAAAGTTCTTCGTAATATTCGTTCTGAAAATTGTTGTCCACGCTGCGATCACCGGTGCGGGTACACCACCAGCGCGCAAGCCTGGCGTGATTTCCAAATCCCAAGCATCGAAAAATACTGGCAACAAAATCGAATTCTCGTTGCGCATTGTTTGATAACCAGCAAATAACTTGAAGTCATCAAATGCATAAGAGCCACCAACTGTGGTGGTGACCAAGCCAGTAGATCCATCTGTGTTTGTGCCACGATTATAGCCAACACCCACATCGAAACCGTTTGCTTTATAGCGTACATTACCTGCTATAAAATCTTTATCCAATCCGATATAGCCGGAATTTTTAAAACCGTACATCAAAGAACCGCCAAAACCATTTGGCAATTCAATACGATATTGAACAGACTTATTGGAACGAATTGCCATACCAGCAGTTAACAAACCACCAGTACCACCAGTAATACCGCCCCAACTACCTGCCATACCGCTTTCAAATGCATCAGCAGAATTGAACACTTCATATGCTGGGGTGTACATACGTCCAGCCAATACTGCGCCAACAGGCGTGATCAAACCAACCATTGCCATACGATCAAACAAACCACCATCTGGACCACCGCCACGCGACAAGATCAATGGGGACGTTGCATTGACATTATATTTAGGTTGCAATGCAGAACGTACGCCAGCCAAAGTTTGTGCCGCTGCGCCCTTCAAAGCCGCGCTACCGAAATCAGGAAAATTCATCCCTTTCGTTAAAGCGTAGCCCTGATAATCACTCAAGTTACCTGTTTTGTTACTACCGGTGTCGACTTCAACACGCGCTTCCAAATTGAAGATTGCCTTGTATCCGCCACCCATGTCTTCAGTACCTTTGAAGCCGATACGAGAACCATCTGCAATACCACTGACCATCTTAGTCTGCGTATCTTTACCTAACTTACTTACCTGAATACCTGCATCCAAAATGCCGTACAAGGTTACATTGGTCTGGGCCAAAGCTGGCATCGCAAAGCATGCGCCCAATGCCATTGTCAAAAATTTCATTTTCATTTTTTGTCTCCATATAGGTGCTTAAATCAATCCAAAACGAACGTACGTACTAATTTCATTTGTTAAAATATGACATTGATCTCAGCCCTTGTATAGGATCGAAGTTAAATTTGTAAAGCTTGTCGCAAATTTTACATACATAAATACCTAGCCTTATATTTCACAATACTCACCATAAAAATACTTGATTTTATCTATGAGAATTTGATAAAAACAGGCACCAATTTAAGGAATTCAAAACCTCAACTTCGGGCGATTTTGGTTCTATTTTTTCGAGTACATATTCTAATTTTCAGTGTCGTTTAATTGCACCTTGCCTACCCCATTTTGAATTCAATGGCATATAGTGAAGCTCTCAAAAAGCACAAGCGTTCGTTTAGCAATAACTCATAATTAGTCAGGAGACAAAATGCGTCATTTAAAATATTCACTCACTCTTATAGCTGCTGCGGTTCTTGCCGGATGTGGTGGCAGCGGCGGCGGCAGCGCAACCGATCCTGCACCGAAAATTAAATTTACTTCACAAGTTGCTTTTGGCGATAGTCTGAGTGATGTGGGTACTTACAAAGTTGGTACGGTTACTGCACTCGGCGGCGGTAAATACACCATCAACAGCGCGACTGCAAAAAATTGGACTGAAATCGTCGCTGCCGATTTGGGCTTGCCTGCACCATGCGCGGCACAAACAGGTCTCGAAGGTTTGGCTTCTCAAGGCTTTAATGTCCCAGTAAAAAATAACTCTGGCTGCACAGGCTACGCACAAGGCGGCGCACGAGTAACCAACCCAGTTGGACCTGGCAATAAATTATTAGGTGGGAATAACGCAATTTTGGGACAAATGACAGTTCCTGTTGTTAAACAAATTCAAAATCATTTGGATGCGAATGGTGGTAAATTTTCAGGCACTGAAGTTGTATTTGTCAGCGGAGGCCCAAATGATGGCTTCATTCAAGCGAGCACTTTATCGGCAGCTGCAACTGCCGCTGCAACTGCCGCTGTGACAGCAGCAGTACCTGGTCAAATTCAAAAAGATATCGCAAGTGGTGTATGTAAGCCAACCGATGCTCAAGCAAGTAATTGTATTGCCGCAGCTGTTGCGACCTTAACACCAACAGTTGGTGCTCCGGCTGGCGCTGCTTATGCGAAAGCAAATGCGCAAACTTATGTTGATGCGATGGGTACTGCCGGTACAGAGTTGGCTGGCTATGTCAACAACATGATTTTAGCGAAAGGGGCGAAATACGTTGTGGTCGTCAACATGCCAGATTTGAGCAAAACGCCAGACGCCTTGAAACAATCTGCTGATACACAAACTCTGTTAAACGGTATGACGGTAACGTTCAATGCGCGTTTATTAGCAGGCTTAGCGGGTAACGACAATGTCTTGTTTGTTGATCTGTTCACTCGCTTCCGCGATCACGCGGCTAATCCAAGTGCGTACGGCATTAGCAATGTCACGACACCAGCGTGTGACTTAACACCGGCAAAAAATCCTTTGGGATCTTCGTTGGTTTGCAGCGCGAACAACTTAATCGCTGGCGACACAAGCAAATACTATTTTGCCGACAACGTACATCCAACGCCACTTGGACAAGCTTTATTCGCTAGCTACATTTCAGAGGAATTAGCCAAGCGTAAGTGGAAGTAATTTGAAGTGAAAATTACACTGACTTGATACAAAAAAACGGGAAGTTCACTTCCCGTTTTTTTATGCCTATTTCAATTTTAGAACTTACACGAAATTGCTATAACTAAGCCTGCCAACAAAGACAATGCTAAAGCACCGCGAGGTAGTGAAAGACGCCTAGTGAATGCCAAAGCTCTCGGCTATGACAGATTTGCACAAGGCCAATTGAAACGAACTTAGCATCAACTAATATCTGGTGCACTCACTTTTGGTATGTTCGGACTAACAAGTGATCGACACTCAACTTACCTGCGCCAAATATCATCAAAGCTAGCAACAACATACCCCAATAAAAATGGTCATTCAAAGCAGCAGGACATTCCAAGTTCCATAAAATAGGGTACGACGCTACTGCCATCACGTTCACCAACAATAAACCAAATGCAGATAAGCGAGAGAATAAACCCAACAACAATAAGCTCGCAAACACCAACTCAGCACCAGTTCCTGCATAGGCAGCTAATTCAGGCGACAATAAGGGCACCTGATACTCTTCTTGAAAAAGTGAAATTGTCGATGACCAATCATCTAGCTTACTCAGGGCAGACTTAAGAAACTGCCAGGCAACAAACCCACGCAATCCCAAACTAAAAATATCGCTGCAGTATTTGTGCAACAAGGTATCCAACTGCATAGCCAGTTGATGCACTTTTAAAAATTGCTTCATAGATGTCCAAAACGATCAAAGTAGAGTTGTTTAGTCGAACATCAATCGACAATCCTTACATATCTGCCTTATAAAAATCACTAAAAGCACCTGCTGCGAAACACCTTGTCAGAGTTGCAGCAACATCAAAATTTTTATCTAAGTCTAAGCCTGCGTCTAAAGCGGTGGCCAAGGTTTGACCTTGCTGCAATAGGGAAAGCGCAACAAATTCCGCCTGAGTAATTGCAGTGAGCTTAACGATCCAGTCGGGTCGGGTCACGATTGCAAAACTAGCTGCCTCCAATGCAAATTCAATCGGCGATTCTTCTGCATCTAAGGCCAGATCATGGTGAACTGCATAAACCTGAACTGCAGCACAATCAGACTGAAACAAGGATGCAGCTGGGTGCAATCGCAACGCAAATTCAGTTGC
>DLGN01000324.1:0-4677 GCA_002482715.1 Oxalobacteraceae bacterium UBA7693 | reverse complement strand
GCAGGTCCGCACGCACTCAAAAAATGTTGCATGTCCAAATTTTCGGCATCCGCACTGTAGTAGGCACGATGTATCTGCCATTCTAATTGCGCGACAGCGCTGAAATAGGGATAGGCTTTTACACTGCTTTCTTTGCGTAGAAAATCAGAGAAATATTGGCCGAATAGATTTAGGTCGCCAGACGAAGATGGGAATTCTTGACCGTAAAGAATAGCGAGCTGGTCAAAGAATTCACTTCCAACTAATTGCTCAATCACAGGGAATGCATTGCGCAAAGAATTACTCCAGATCGCATGCAAATTGCCGCGATAAATTCCAGCACGTTCAGTCAAGAGTTCCGCATCTCCAACAAACAACGGAACTGGTACAGAGACCTCCTCGGCCAACAACATTGCCGCGAAACGATGCTGGGTCAGTTCGAGTTCGTCATTCATACTTAGCACCATCAAGCTGTCGACAAGTGTTAATCTTTTTGGCTTCATTGAGTAATACGGACAACGCTGGTATCTGCGTATCCCACTCAATCAAAGTTGGAATAGAAGCACTCACGGTACGACAAAGTTCTTGATATAAATCCCAGACAGCTGGGTCAACACAGCTTCCATGATCATCGATAACACTATGTGCTAATTTCGTATGTCCTGCTAAATGGACTTCACCGATAATATTGTTAGGTAATTGCGCAAAAGCAGCAATCGCCTGACGCGCATCTTCTTGATGATTACATTGATTAACGTAGAGATTATTCACATCCAATAAAATCCCGCACCCCGTACGCTGACTCAGCGCGATCAGGAACTCGGATTCAGACATGACGTCATCTGCAAAACGTAGGTACGTGGATACATTCTCGACCAGAATCTGACGCTGCAAAAAGCTCTGCATAAAATCAACGCGCTCAATGATTAATTTCAATGCCTGGTCTGAAAGCGTTAGTGGTAACAGATCATTCAAATGCCGGCCTGAAATACTACCCCAACATAAATGCTCTGAAACTAATGCAGGCTGCACTCTATCAATTAAACGCTTTAATTTGTGCAGATGCGTTTCTTGTGCCGAATGAACCGAACCTAAACCTAGGCCGACACCATGTAAACTAATTGGATAGCGTTGCGCTAATTGATCCAAGACAAAAAGGTCGAAGCCACCATCACCAAAATAGTTTTCGGAATGGACTTCTAGCCAATCTATCTCTACCGGTTCATGAAGAAAATCACGATAGTGTGGGGTGCGCAAGCCTATGCCGTTACCGAAAAGTCGTTTCATAGGCTTGCTATAAAAATTGTCAGTGAAAGTTAAGCTTTGGGAGCTGCTAATTTACCACCCATTTTTTCACAAGTACCTGCAGGTACTTTCTTCCATTCATTTGGATCCATATCTTTTTTTGCCTGACCAGCACATGAGTGACTGCCGCTCTTTGTTGCACAATCATTTTGACCTGCCTTCGCAATGCCATAGCATTTCTCAGTTTTTGCTGGCGCATCCATTTTTTTTGCGTCTTGTGCCATAACAGTTGCAGAACCCATCAAGCCAGCTAAAGCCACTGCGATCATCGCTTTATTACTCATTATCTTCTCCAAACAGTAAAATTAAATTTGTCTCAATAGATTTTATTGAGACACTAAACTAGACTACAAGCAGTAGTCGGCCAAACCACAAAATCCTTACAAACACTTTTTAAAAATGGATTATTTTTTGATTCTGCCTCGTTTTACACAACGAGTAAAGAATAAAAAACGGATCAAGAAATAGTGTATCCTGCCGATTTTATTGGCCGAATTCTGATTGGATAATTATGCAAGAAATCTCTTTCGCCGTAAGCGGTGAATACGTCGAGTTAAATCAACTGTTAAAGTTAGTTGGATTATGCGATAGCGGTGGCGCGGGCAAAGTCATTGTTGCCAGTGGTGACGTGATAGTCGATGGAAAGCAGGAGCTACGAAAAACCGCAAAAATTCGCCCAGGACAGCAAGTTAGTCTGGGCGATATCACGATTCGTGTTACGACTTAATAAATCTGTTTTTAGAAGCAACCGTGTATTAAACTTAGGCAGGCAGTGCGCTTGCCTTTTCTTTATCTCCGACCGCGATTTGATTGGTGATCATGAATTGCGCGAGCATATTATCCATCGTGTCTACATGATGTTCAAACCAGAGAGGCAACTCTTCTGCCAAGCTTTTTCCCAAATCATGTTCACCAGAAGCATATCGACGCCGCACTTCCTGCATAACCTGCAACACCGCATCATGCTCGCCCTGATGACAACCAGCTGGTGGAAACGCAAAATCACGCATCCAATTATTTTCTTGTTCAAAGTGCTCAATAGAATGTGCAATCAAGGCATCTAAACGCTCTAAAAATGGAGTATCAGTCTCACTTAAAGATAATGCAGCGCAGAGCGTAACGAATTCTTGGTGCGTTTCATCCATTACTTCATGTTTTAAACTTAAGCGATCAGACCAAGCCCAATTTTGTGTCGACATATTTTTTCCTTTTTTACGGCTTAGTTAAATCGTATTAATTTAATTAAGTTCGATAGTGAATTCATAGCGGACACAATTATTACGCAACTCAAAAAAATTTGCTTGAACTAAGTCAAGATGGATGTTTTCGAAACCAAAATACAAATAAAAACAGCGCTAAAGAGCGCTGTTTAAATGATACTACTGAAGTTATTGAATCGAAGCTACTACCCAGCTTTAATTGCAATTATTTTTGCAATATAAATAATAAGCTATGCAGTTGTATTAATATTACGACCCAAATTTGGCGGTAAATTAGGTACATTTGCACTCGAATTCGGGATAGCTTCAATCAATGCAGTTGCACTTTCCTCACTGACTTCAAGTGCTTTTTTCAACACGGCAATACTGACCTCTTGTCTTACACCGACATCAGCAATTGTGGTTGCAGATCTTGCAATTCCAGATACGTCCATGACAATTCTCCTTATCTACAGACTTGTTATCGGCTGAGATCAAGAGTTTCTTTAGGCCTTCCGAAAAAAAATTCAAAATAAAGTGTTCATATAAAAAAATCTATACACCCTGTGTAATTTGAATTAGCTTTGCGTCGCACTTAGTTTGCACTTATTGCACTGAAATTGCGCTGAAATAACGCTGCGATGCTAGTCCTTGTTGAATCCAACTGAGAATTGCTTGTTGATCGTTCAAGTTCAACCAACTAATCTCCTGATCGCAATCAACTGGCCTGTCCACATCAGAAGCAACCGCAATGATATTCGGGTCGTCCAGATAAATGGCTGGCTTTCCTAAGCTAGGTCGATAAATTTCCAATTTGCAGATGTTTGCCCACTTATAGCCTTCAACCAAAACCAAATCAACTGGATCTAATTTAGACAACAATTCAGCTAGTTCGGGTTCTGACTTTGCCCTCAACTCATTCACGATCGCATAACGAAAAGGAGATGCCAACAATACTTGTGAGGCACCTGCATGACGTAGCTTGGCACTGTCTTTATGCTCGGGCTCCAGCGTAACATCATGATGACTATGCTTCACGACGTTCACGGTTGTACCCGACTTCACTAACTCTGCGATTAAGTATTCAAGCAAAGTTGTCTTGCCACTACCGGACCAGCCGACCACTCCTAAAATCGCTGCATACATAATGAAGCCCTTAAACATAAAAGAGAAAGTATACCGAAATACTTTCCCTTTTTTTTACGCTCTTACTTGCTATTACTTACTCTTGCTGCGCCATACTTACTTCAAATCAAGAATGCATCTCAAAGAAACTTATCCACTATTTCTCAGTCCAGCAGCGATACCATTGATTGACAAGTGAATTCCGCGGCGTACACGTTCATCTTCGTCCCCCTGGCGATAACGTTTCAACAACTCCACTTGCACGTGATTCAAAGGTGACAGATAAGGGAAACGATTGACGATAGAACGTTTCAATAATGGGTTATCAGACAAGAGATCATCACGTCCCGAGATTTGTTTGAGCACTTCTATCGTCAAAGCATGTTCAGCTTCCAGACGCGGGAAAATACGATTACGCAATGCCTCATCTTTGACCAATTGCGCATAACGACTCGCAATCCCGATATCACTCTTAGCCAAGACCATTTCCATATTCGACAATACCGTCGAGAAGAAAGACCAGTCTTTAAACATCGCTTGCAAAGTCGGCAAACCATGTTGAGGATTCGCATCCAAATACTGCTTGACCGCACTACCAAAACCAAACCAGCCCGGCAACATTAAACGACATTGTGACCAGCTAAATACCCAAGGAATCGCACGTAAATCTTCAATCGCTGTGGATTTCTTACGCGACGCTGGACGGCTACCAATATTCAAACCTGCGATTTCAGAAATCACCGTCGATTCCCAGAAATACTGTTCAAAGCCATCCGTCTCATACACCATATTGCGATAGGCCTTGAAGGCATTTTCTGACAAAGCTTCCATGGTTTTGAGGAACTCCGGACGCGGCGCCAACTCGGTATGTGCGAGCAAACTCGCTTCCATCGTTGCGGCAGCCAAGACTTCCAAATTGCGACGCCCTACTTCGGGATTTGCATATTTTGCGGTGATGACCTCGCCTTGCTCCGTCAAACGAATTTGGCCTTGTACAGCACCCGCTGGTTGTGCCAAAATCGCTTGATAGCTAGGGCCACCGCCGCGACCAACTGAGCCACCACGACCA
>DLGN01000383.1 GCA_002482715.1 Oxalobacteraceae bacterium UBA7693 | reverse complement strand
TGATCGTCAATAACGTGAACTACGTTAAAAAGGTGATTTTCCCGTTGGAAATTCTACCGCTGGTAACACTAGGCGCCGCGCTATTTCATATGTCTATCAGGCTCGCAGTCTGGCTGCTGTTTTATCTCATTTTCTTTGGTGCGCCGCCACTGACTATCTTTTTTCTCCCGTTGATCTTATTGCCTCTGATCTTTTTTAGTGTAGGGCTCACTTATTTATTGGCCTCACTCGGCGTCTATTTGCGCGATGTAAGCCAAATCGTCGTGGTATTGACTTCGGTATTAACTTTCTTGTCTCCCATTTTTTATCCGGTTAGCGCCTTACCTGAGAATTATCAGTGGCTGGTGCAAATCAGCCCATTGACGCAAGTGATAGAGCAAAGTCGCGATGCCATGATTTGGGGCAAAGCTTTGGATGCATCCATCTGGTTCGCCTATTTATTCTGCTCGATGGTGATCGCTAGTTTGGGATTCGCCTGGTTTCAAAAAACACGTAAAGGATTTGCTGATGTCCTCTAATACTATCGCGATCAGCGTCAAACAACTTAGTAAGCATTATCAAATTTATGAACAACCTGGCGACCGGTTGAAACAGTTTCTATTTCCTAAATTACGCAATGTATTAGGTCAATCAAAAAAAGACTATTTCCGTGAATTCTCATCCTTACGTGGAATTGATTTCGAGGTAAAAAAAGGAGAAACGGTCGGCATCATCGGCCGTAATGGTTCAGGCAAATCAACATTGCTGCAAATCATTTGCGGCACCTTGTCGCCTAGCAGCGGCGAAGTGCGTACGCATGGTCGTATTGCTGCTTTGCTGGAATTGGGCTCGGGGTTTAATCCTGAATTTACCGGGCGTGAGAATGTGTATATGAACGCCACCATACTCGGTCTTTCCAAAGAACAGATAGACGAACGCTTTGAGGACATCATTGCCTTCGCAGATATTGGTGAGTTTTTAGATCACGCGGTTCGCACCTACTCAAGCGGTATGTTGGTCAGACTTGCATTCGCGGTGATTGTGCATGTCGATGCCGATATTTTAGTCATTGATGAGGCCTTGGCTGTTGGCGATGCTTTTTTTACGCAGAAATGTATGCGTTTTTTGCGCAATTTTATGAAGACAGGCACGGTCTTATTTGTCAGCCATGACACAGCGGCCGTCAAAAGCTTGTGTAGCCGCGTCATCTGGTTAGAAAAAGGCGAGGTACAAGAACAAGGCTCTCCTAAGGAAGTCTGTGAGCTTTACCTGCAAGCTTTTTATGAGGCACAACAAGGCAAGAGTAGCAGCACAAAAATGAAGCGAACGGCAATCGCTACGAGAGAATCTGGGGCTAGCCGCGACCAACGTTTGGCCTTCGTCAATAACAGTAATTTGCGCAATGACTTACAGGTATTCGCTTTCGATCCCGATTCAAAATCGTTTGGCCAAGGCGGAGCGCAAATCACTGCGGTTGAATTTTACGACCAAGACAGTGCTGCTTTGACTTGGGTGGTCGGTGGTGAACAAGTGAACTTACGCATACAAGCCATCGCGCATACGGACATGGATGCGCCAATTATCGGTTTCACCGTCAAAGATAGTCGCGGACAAGCCTTGTTTGGCGACAACACTTATTTAAGCTACAGCGACTACCCACCATTTTGCGAAGCAGGCAGCCACATCGAAGCTGAATTCTGCTTCTTGATGCCGATACTTCCCGCTGGCGAATACAGCGTTGGTGTTGCCATCGCCAATGGCACTCAGCAAACCCACATTCAACATCATTGGGTGCACGACGCTCTCAGTTTTAAATCAGAAGCAAGCAGTGTTGCCACTGGTTTGATTGGCATTCCTATGCTGCACATCAAGCTAGATCAAACGCCATCTAAAGCAGTGGCTTAGTAAAAAAGAATCGAAAAATATTTTATGAAATTTACTGGTGAACGTTTCGTGCCCGAAGTGCACGGCGATATCGAGCTAGAACATCGTCATCGTTATCTGCAAGCATGTACCCTCGCCAAAGGTAAGGTGGTACTCGATATAGCAAGTGGCGAAGGTTATGGCTCTGCGATGTTGGCCGAACATGCCTCACAGGTCATCGGTGTCGATATCTCCGCGCAGGCGGTCGCTCACGCGCAGCAGCGCTACCAAGGCGACAATCTCGAATACCGGGTTGGCAGTTGCGCTGCGATACCTCTGGCCGATGCCAGTGTGGATTTATTAGTGAGCTTTGAAACCATAGAACATCACGACCAGCATCAAGAAATGATGCAAGAGATTCGTCGTGTTTTACGCAAAGATGGGGTCTTGCTCATTTCTAGCCCAGACAAGCTGAGCTATTCCGATGTACCTGGTTCGCATAATGAATTTCATGTAAAAGAACTGTATCAACATGAATTCAAACAACTGCTAGAAGGCTACTTTGACAATATTGCCTACTTCGGGCAACGCATACTTTTTGGCTCAGGTATTTTTGCGCAATCTGAAACCACGGCCTTAAATAGTTACTTGCAGCAGGAAGACACTATTCAAATCACGTCTGGCATGGCTAAGCCGCTGTATTGGATCGCACTCGCTTCCAATCAAACCTTGCCGCAATTAGAAGCGAGTTTTTTTGAACAACCAATCGAAGATGCGGATGTCGTGTCAGCGCTGCGTACTGCGGTAGAACATCGAGAAAACGACGTCGTTTTGCACAAAAAATGGGTAGCCCATTTAGAGAACGATATCGTCATACACCAGCAACGCACACTTGAACTACAACAGAAGCTGCAACATGCCGAACAGGACATCCTAGAACTATCTGAACGTATGCAAGCGCAAACAGCAAGCGCCCAAGAGACTGCGATACAACTGCAACAGTATCAGCAATCACAAGAAAAACTCGAAACTGAATTAACTGCAATAAGAACGCTGCATCAACTTCTGCTAAACACCTATCAACAAACTGCCGTTAATTTCGGACTAGAACTCCAACAAAATGCGAGTCACGAGACAGAGCATGCTCTGAACATTAGCAACTTGCAAAACCATCTGATCACCTTCAATGACAAGCTAGCAGAATTGACGCGTGAACGTGACCACGCATTTGCCAGCATCGCCGAAATACGTGCCAGCAGGTCGTGGCGTTGGAGCGCACCTTTGCGCGGCTTGCGTCGCCTTATTCGCGGCGAAACGTCGGTGATCAAGACAGCGAGCCGTGTCGTCTTGAGTCACACAAAAAGAATGTTGCCTAGACCTATCGTTCAATTCCTAAAAACGCTGCAAGGAAAATTTTTAAATATCACCGCGATCATGCCGCATTCAAGTATGAATCAAGGCGCAATCGCATCCATGGTGACAGAGCGTTGTGCGGCAATGCAATTACCGATCTCCGTGTTCGTGCCGCCCGTGCTCACCGACGAACAATGTCCGCGCATCGATTTAAGTATCGTTACTTACAATAGCAGTCGGTGGATCGACAGCTTCGTTGCATCTCTACTCGCCTTAGATTATCCCAAGACCTTGCTCAATGTGTTTTTTGTCGATAATAGTTCGACCGATGACACGCTAGAGAAATTACAAACCAGCGCGGAGGTTTTACGTACACAGGGCATCGAAGTAACAATTCAGGTCGCTCCCAATAATGGCTTCGGCGCGGGACATAACGTCGCTTTCAAAAAAGGCCGTGCCCCCTACTGTCTGGTGACCAATCTTGATCTGACTTTCGAAGCGGATGCTTTGCGCCGTGTGGTATCGACTGCGGTAGCAGATGTTGCCCATGCTGCCGCTTGGGAACTGCGCCAAAAACCTTACGAACATCCTAAATACTACGATCCTGTCACCGGCAGCACGAATTGGAATTCCCATGCCTGCGTATTATTGCGTCGCTCTGCCATACAAGCGGTTGGCGGTTTTGATGAAACTCTATTCATGTATGGCGAGGATGTCGAACTATCTTATCGCTTGCGCCGCGCTGGTCATGTCTTACGTTATTGCCCACAAGCGGTGGTCTGGCATTTCACCTATGAAACCGTGGCGCAAGTAAAGCCGCTGCAATACACCGGCAGTACCTTCGCCAATCTGTATTTACGTTTGAAATACGGTAATCGCTGGGATGCTTTGGCCGTGCCATTATTAGGCCTGCGATTATTATTGGCGAGCCAAGCCTACCCAGGTTCCAGACTAGCTGTAGCGCGTAAATTACTACGTCTACTGACGCTAGTTCCAAAAATTTTATGGGCACGCAAATCTAGCGCCATTCAATTTCCATTCCGCGAATGGGATTATGAAATGATCCGTGATGGAGCCTTCATCGAGCTGCAAGCAATACCTGTCGAGCAGCCCTTGGTCTCTATCATCACACGTACCTATCGTGGTCGAGAGCTATATCTAAGGCAAGCGATCTTGTCAGTTACACGCCAAACTTATTCGAATATTGAACATATCATCGTGGAAGACGGCGGTGACAGCATGCAGATGTTGATTGATGAAATGCAGCCAGCCTTGCCTCGCACAGTAAGATATTTTGGATTAGCTAAATGCGGCCGCTCGGCCACTGGCAATCACGGTCTGCGTCAAGCCAATGGGCGTTGGTGTCTATTTTTAGATGATGACGATTTACTCTTCGCTGATCACGTCGAAGTGCTGGTAAATACGATGCTGACTGAAACACAGTCGCGTGCCGCCTACACTTTAGCGTGGGAAGTACCGACCGATAGTTCGCAATTAGCACAAGGAAGCTTTCGCGAAATGACCTATCAAGTGCCAGCGCCTTTGCGGCAAATATTCGATTATGGCGTGCTGCGTCACCATAATTTTATGCCCATACAAGCGGTGCTATTTGAGCGCAGTTTGTACTTAGAACGCGGTGGTTTCGATGAAGATATGGATGCGCTGGAAGATTGGACATTGTGGGTACGTTACGCCCACAAAAATGAATTTACCTACGTTCCCAAATTAACTTCGCTATTTCGCGTACCAGAAAATGCCGAACAGACGCGCCAGCGCAGTGAGATTTTTGCTGCGGCCTACCCACTGGCATTAACCAGAAATAGCGTGAGAACAGAGGCGATAGATGCCATGTTAACTAGCGTCTCCGATGCTGACAAAACGATTTCTGATGATTCGGCAGATCAGCGTGAACTATCACTAGAGATACTTGCGTGAAAACGAACAACCTCAATTTTCTACGTCTGATCGCAGCGGGCTTGGTTCTATACGGTCATAGTGCCATTTTCTTAGGTCATCCCGAACCACTTTTTTTGTCGTGGATGCCGCTAGGTCCATTAGGGGTCGCAATATTTTTTATCATCAGCGGCTACCTTGTGACCCAAAGCTGGCAACAAGATCAGAACTTGCGGCGATTCTTTATACGCAGGTGCTTGCGCATATTTCCAGGTCTAATTGTGTGCGTGCTGTTCTGCATTTTTGTGCTGGGACCTTGGCTTACCAGCCTACCGCTCAATCAATATTTCGCGCATGAGGCCACTTGGAATTATCTACGCAATATCGGGCTATACATTACTTTTTACTTGCCTGGCGTATTTGAACATGGTCGCGTACCGAACGCGGTGAATGGCTCTTTATGGAGTCTGCCACTGGAATTCTTCTTGTATTTCGTAGTGGCGGTGCTAGGTCTAATTTCAACAAAAAAATGGATCACGATTGCCACATTTTTGACGTCAGCTCTGCTTTATTTATGTTGGGCGCAATCTGCTACAGAGATGTTGGTGGTGTATGGCACCGACCTGCGTCAGCTATTTATTAATGGCACCTATTTTTGGGCTGGCGCCGTGTTTTATCAATTAAATTTAAAACGCTATTTTTCTATCACTAGTGTGGTGTTGGCGGGTGTTGGCACGCTGTGTATTCAAACCAATTTTCCACAATATCTATTCATCGCTGGCTGGTTCTTATTGCCACTAATCGTGTTGGCATTTGGCTTGTCAACGAACGAGGTCTTAACGCGCATCACAGCGACTGGTGATTACTCCTATGGGGTCTACATCTATGCATTTCCCGTGCAGCAAACAATCGTTTTTCTCTACCCGCACTTAACTTTTGGAAGCTATGTAGCGCTCTGTATCGCAGTGACCTTGAGCTTCGCCATTCTCTCTTGGCATTTGGTAGAAAAAACAGCCCTCGCCTTTAAACCACGCAATCCAGCCTTTGCAGGAGTCTCCCCATGAAGGATGTTACCGTTGTCATTGTCAATTGGAATAGTGGCGCATTATTAGCAGATTGTTTGCAGCATCTCGCATTGCAAACCGTCAAACCGAAGAAGATTGTTGTCATTGATAATTTTAGTAGTGATGATTCAATCGCTGGCATAACGGAGTTTGAACACGTCGACATCTTACAGATGCAGAGCAATCTGGGATTCGCAGCGGCAAATAATTATGTGCTCCAACAATGCACAACTGAATTTATTGCGTTATTAAATCCAGATGCGTTTCCTGCCCCCAATTGGTTAGAGAAATTACTTTCAGCGGCCGAAACTTACCCCGAATCAGCTTCTTTCGGTTCACGCCAAATACGTCACGAAAACACACAACTATTAGATGGCATTGGCGATAGCTATCATATGAGTGGCCTGGTTTGGCGTGCAGGGTATGGCGCGCAGAATCTTGATCATAGTTTGAAGCCTCGCGAAATATTTTCGCCATGCGCTGCTGCGGCCTTGTATCGCACCAAGGTGCTACAAGCGCTAGGTGGATTTGATGAGGATTTTTTCTGTTATGTTGAGGATATTGACCTAGGCTTCCGCCTCCGATTAGCAGGACATAAATCCTACTACGTGCCAGAAGCCAGCGTGCGTCACATTGGCTCAGCAACCACTGGTGGTAGCGGCAGTGATTTCTCGGTTTATCATGGACATCGAAATCTCGTCCACGCATTTGTCAAAAATATGCCGGGAGCTTTGCTCTGCTTGCTACTTCCATTACATCTGCTATTGAATTTCGTGACGATTGCGGTCTTCACGCGCCGTGGTCAAGGTAAACTGATTTTGCGCGCCAAATGTGATGCGCTGTTGGGATTACGAAGAGCATGGCGGAAACGTCAGCAAGTGCAATCCACACGAGTTGCAACTCTAGGTGAAATTTGGCGTGTTTTAGATAAACAATTTTTGCCTAAACGCCAGCAAAACCTGAGCGCAAAACCTAAACGAGTTGTATCTCGTCAATCGCCACGCTATCCATCCAAGATCGAGGGATGATGCTAAGTGGCTTTTTCGGTCCGACTCTTATTTGGCTAAGGATCTTAAGAGACTTGTTTTCTGAAACTTCTAGTTAGTCTCATATTGCTTACTTCATTGTCCAGGAATTACCTACGAATGCGTGAGCTACAAACGTGCTCCAGAAAACAATCAATGTGCATGGGTCAAACGCACGGACAACGCCATATCAAAAACCACGCACTATCAATAGTATGATCGAGTCGCATTTTAGTTAATCATTTTTGACTTAACACCGAAACCAATTTAACAATGTCTACTTCGATTTCTATCTCTCGCGCAAATTCTTATGCCGACAATTTACGGGATTACCGACTGCTGTTCAATGACAAAGAAATCGGGCGTATCGCTCAAGGTGAAACACGCATTTTCAACATTCCGCCCGGCACCCACAAACTTAGGCTCAAGATAGACTGGTGTGGATCGAATTTAATTGAATTCAATATTACCGATGGCAAATGCTGCCATTTTGAATGTGGTTCTAATTTAACAGGAATTAAATTACTGTTCAGCCTTTTCTATGTCGTCTTTGCTCGGAACCGCTACCTTTGGCTGCAATCTCGCCCGTAACTTGATAAAGAAAATGCTACTTGCGTTTACCTAGAGCTGCAGCCGATGCGAGCGCAGGAATTGCAAGCAAACCTTTAAATGCATCTAATCCCAATTTCGCGCTTTGTTACTAGAAGAATGTCCGGCAGAAGCCGAGAATACAGGTCGTCAGCATGACGTTGATTTACCCAACGATCCACTTCCCCTGCTCTTCTAAGCTTACGAGAGAAGAACAGGAACAGTCAACTAACGACGCAACTGAGTAATATCTCTCACCGCACCGCGATCTGCCGAGGTCGCTAATGCCGCATAAGCTTGCAAAGCTTGCGACACATAACGATCACGATTAACAGGTTGCCATGCCAACGCACCTTTCGCTTCCATCACGGTGCGACGTGCGGCTAAAGTCTCGTCACTAATGTCCAAACGTATGCTGCGATTTGGAATATCGATCAAGATTTGATCACCCTCTTCAACCAAACCAATCGCGCCGCCTTCAGCAGCTTCGGGTGATGCATGGCCGATTACCAAGCCTGATGAACCACCAGAAAAACGACCGTCGGTAAACAAGGCACAAGCTTTACCCAAGCCTTTAGATTTGATATAGGAAGTTGGATACAGCATCTCTTGCATACCGGGACCGCCTTTCGGACCTTCGTAGCGAATGATCACAACATCGCCTTCATGCACCGTGTCACCCAAAATCGCAGCAACCGCATCATCCTGACTTTCGAAGACACGTGCTTTACCGCTGAACGTCAAAATACTTTCATCGACACCAGCGGTCTTCACGATGCAACCTTTTTCCGCCAGATTGCCGTACAACACAGCGAGTCCGCCATCTTTGGAATAGGCATGTTCAAAATCGCGGATACAACCGTTCGCCCGATCTGTATCCAAACTATCAAAGCGTTTATCTTGTGAGAATGCGGTTTGGGTTGGAACACCACCCGGTGCCGCCATAAATAGTTTTCTGACAGTAGCGTCATCACTGACCGCGATATCGTTATGTGCGATCGCTTCGGCAAAAGTCGGCGCGTGGATTGTTGGGCGTGTAGTATCGAACAAATTCGCACGCGCCAATTCACCCAGAATAGAGATAATGCCACCAGCGCGATGCACATCTTCGATATGGTATTTATCGGTCATCGGTGCGACTTTGCACAAGCATGGTACCTTGCGTGAGATACGATCGATATCTGCCATTTTGAAATCCACACCAGCTTCATGCGCGGCCGCCAATAAATGCAATACCGTATTGGTGGAACCGCCCATCGATACATCGAGTGCCATCGCATTTTCAAAGGTCGCTTTGTTGGCAATCGAGCGTGGCAAAATCGTGTAATCGTCTTGTTCGTAATGACGCTTCGCCAAGTCGACAATCAAACGACCAGCGCGTAAAAATAATTCTTTACGATCAGCGTGGGTCGCTAAAATCGTGCCATTCCCTGGCAATGCCAAACCCAAGGCTTCCATTAAACAGTTCATCGAGTTTGCGGTGAACATACCTGAGCATGAACCGCAGGTCGGACAGGCGGAGCGTTCTATGCGACCGATCTCTTCATCACTGACGTTGCTATCACCAGCTTTAATCATGGCATCGACCAAATCGATCTTCATGATTTTTTGTTCGCCTGTCTGTTTAGGATGCAAGGTTTCCATGACCTTACCCGCTTCCATCGGCCCACCGGAGACAAACACTACCGGAATATTTAGACGCATAGCCGCCATCAACATACCAGGCGTAATTTTGTCGCAATTGGAAATACACACCATCGCATCAGCGCAGTGTGCATTCACCATATATTCGACTGAATCAGCAATCAACTCGCGCGATGGCAGCGAATACAACATGCCGCCGTGCCCCATCGCGATACCGTCATCGACTGCAATGGTATTGAATTCAATACCATT
>DLGN01000251.1 GCA_002482715.1 Oxalobacteraceae bacterium UBA7693 | reverse complement strand
CATGAAGATTGGCCACGTTTAACCTATGCCATTCAAAAGATGAACGAAGCGCAGTTTTATATTGATGAAACGCCAGCTTTGAGTTCAATTGAATTACGTGCGCGTTCACGTCGTCTATCGCGCCAGTGCGGTAAATTAGGTTTGATTATTATCGATTACTTACAACTCATGTCAGGGAATTCTGGCGGTGAAAATCGCGCCACCGAGATTTCTGAAATCTCTCGAAGTATGAAAGGTCTGGCGAAGGAATTGGGATGTCCGGTGATTGCTTTGTCGCAGTTAAATCGTTCACTTGAACAGCGTCCGAATAAGCGTCCTGTTATGTCCGATTTGCGTGAATCGGGCGCGATTGAGCAGGATGCTGACGTTATTTTATTTATTTATCGCGATCAGGTTTATAACCCTGATTCGCCGGATAAAGGTACGGCCGAAATTATTATCGGTAAACAACGTAACGGGCCGATTGGTAGTGTTCGCTTGAGCTTCTTAGGTGAATACACGAAGTTTGATAATTATATTGGTTCATTGTCGATTTACAGTGACAACGAATAATTGTTTTTGTAGTTCTTTTTTGCAGTAACCACTAAGTCAGATGATCTCCGCAATCCGGCACACGGCAAGCAGAGACTTATTATAAAAATTTTCTATTTTCAGGGAAATAAAAATGTTTGGACGATTAATGCCCACGGAGGGCAAATTTTTTGATCTCTTCAATCAACACGCGGAATTGTGCGTAAAAGGTTCGAAAGAGATGGTCGCATTGATGACCAATTTTGATGATTTGGAAATTCGCGTTCATGCGATTGAGAGCATTGAAAAGCAAGCAGATACAGTGACTTATACAGCGATTGAGTTGCTGCATAAAACTTTTATCACACCAATTGATCGTGATGATATCCACAAATTAATTACCAAAATGGATGATATTTTGGATTTGTTGGAAGATGCGGCACAAACAATTTCCCTATATGATATCCGTGAAATTACACCAGAGGCGAAACGTTTGGCCGAGTTGTGCTTAGCGTGTGCGTTGAAGGTCAAAGAAGCCGTAGCGCTGTTACACAACATGGATAATTCTCGTCAAATTCTGACAATTTGCGAAGAAATTGACCGTCTTGAATCGGATGCAGATCACGTGATGCGTGCTGCGATGTCGAAGTTATTCCGTGATGAACCAGACGTACGTAATTTGATTAAGCTGAAAGCAATTTACGAGATATTAGAGACCGTGACAGATCGTTGTGAAGATGTGGCGAACATTATTGAAGGCATTATTGTTGAAAACGCATAAATTGCTTGCCCTTTAATTTGTTTGTCTTTTGCATTGTCTGCATGACGATGCATGAAAAGAAAGTTCACATCTATGGAAACTTTATCTCCAACTCTTACGGTCATTATTCTTTTAGTGATCTTAGCTTTACTTTTTGATTTTATGAATGGTTTTCATGACGCGGCAAATGCGATTGCCACGGTCGTGTCTACCGGTGTATTAAAACCAGGTCAAGCAGTCGCGATGGCTGCTTTGTTTAATGTTTTAGCATTCTTCGTATTTAGTTTGTCTGTTGCAAAAACGATCGGCAAAGGAACGATCGAGCCTTCGGTAATTGATCACTATGTGATTTTTGGTGCTTTAGTCGGTGCTCTATTTTGGAACTTAGTGACTTGGTATTTTGGCATCCCGTCCTCGTCGTCACATGCTTTGATTGGTGGTTTGATTGGTGCAGCAGTAGCGAAAGGCGGCACCGACACACTGATTGCAGGTGGATTGTATAAAATCATCTCATTTATTGTCCTATCTCCTTTAATTGGATTTTTACTTGGCTCGCTCATGATGTTGATTGTGTCGTGGCTGTTTGTAAAATCTACGCCAAGTAAAGTCGATAAATGGTTTAGACGATTGCAGTTGGTTTCCGCCTCTGTGTTTAGTTTGGGGCATGGCGGTAACGATGCGCAAAAAACGATGGCGATTATCTGGATGTTGTTGATTGCTACTGGTTATTCAAAAGCATCAGATGCTGCACCACCAATGTGGGTCGTCTACTCATGTTATGCCGCAATAGGCTTTGGAACGTTGTTTGGTGGCTGGCGTATTGTTAAGACGATGGGGCAGAAAATCACTAAATTGAAGCCTGTGGGTGGATTTTGTGCAGAAACGGGCGGTGCTGCTACTTTGATTTTTGCAACCATTTTCGGGATTCCTGTCTCCACAACGCACACAATTACCGGTGCTATTGTTGGTGTCGGTTCATCTCAGAAAATGTCCGCTGTTCGTTGGGGTGTTGCTGGGAACATTGTTTGGGCATGGGTTTTGACGATCCCAGCTTCGGCCTTTGTTGCGGCGATTGCTTGGTGGGTAGGGACGAAAGTGCTGTAGTTGAATATTTAAGTGCTTGACATAAAAAAACGGAGTATGAACTCCGGTTTTTTTATTGGTGAACATATTATCGAAAGCGATATCCAAATTCACTTTGAATTGCACCTAGGCAGGCCCAAGACAGCTTGTCGAGATTCTCGTCAGAATCTAGTTCATTTTGTTGAATTTGTACTTTCGCAAATTCGGATTTGATCAATGGACGCCATATCTCGTCAATTTCATTATCAAGTGCGCGCTTTGACGAATTTTTTGCTGCGTAAATTGGTTTACCTGCGAATCGTTTTTCCATTAAGTCTTTTACTATGTTTTCGATCTTAAGCAAACTTTCTCTGTATATGTTCACATGCTGCATTTCATGCTCGAGTATCGTATTGTAAATGCAGCTTCCTTCAGTGAATTCACTCCCTATATAAACTTTGATTGGTTGATAGATTAACCGAATTCGTATTTTTGCCGCAAAACATTCACCTTCTTTCGATTTATCTTGCCACGTTGGGCCTTCAATATCGATTGTAGTCTTTGATTCTAATGAGGTTAGACCCGCTACAAAGTCGCCTGAAAATGAATTTAAACTTTTTGTATTTAAGTTTTTTGTTGTGTATTGATTGCTTACTTTAAAGCCTTGATCAGTCGATTTGATGGATATTTCGGTTTTCTCACCTGTTGCATCACAACGGTTCAATGTCGTTTTCGTATTTTCCGCATGTGCAGAAGAAACTGACAAATAAAGAAAGATCGCGCTACAGATTAATATTCTGTTTAACATCAACTAACACCCCCATTTTGGTTGCATTATGATCGCAATATGTTTGATTACATTTGCTTAAACAAATGAACAAAGCTACGGCTAACTTCAAGTTTTTCCGTTAGACCTTTAATCTGCACTAGATGCCGACCACGCATATCGCGAACCACGCCAGAGATTGCTTTTGAGTTGACTAGGGTGGAGCGGTGAATCTGCCAAAATAAATGCGGGTCCAGTTCATCCGCTAAATCGCGTACTGGCTTTCGTATTAGCGCTTCGTAACTGGCCGTTTGCACGCGTGTGTATTTTTCATCGGATTGAAAAAATAAAATATCTTCAACGGGTATCAAACGTAGTTCTTGCCCAATCGAAGCCTGTATCCATTGCAGATAATTTGGTTTGGGGGCGATGCCGAGTTGCTTTGCTAGCTGTGCAAGCATATTGCTCATGTCATTCGGTTCTGTTGCGGTGTTTAAGCGAGCTTTCAGGCGCTCCACGGTCTTGCTCAGACGTTCGGTATCGGCTGAAAGCTCGCTTAAACAC
>DLGN01000140.1 GCA_002482715.1 Oxalobacteraceae bacterium UBA7693 | reverse complement strand
CAATTCACTACCCAAAGTTTCACCTAGTGAGCTACCAATTTTTGAGCGTAATTCCGAACCAGACAAAATCTTTGTCGGACTTAAAATTTGTAAACTTTCTTCTTTGCCCAAAGGGTTGGCCGATACGGTGACGGTGGTCGTAGATTGCGCCTGAGCGCCAAAAGGTGTAAATGCTGCGCAAACGGCAGCGGCTAACAAAGTGCGTTGTAATAACATAGGATTTCCTGAAAACAAATAGCGAAAAGCGTCGACGTGGCGACGTTGGTCAACAATATGGCTGCGAATGATCTCGACAGCGTGTTTTCAGAAAGGAGGGGCGCGGCTTAAAAAATAGGCACTAAAAGCGGCCAACCAAGGAAAGATACGTGGCTGAACTGCCGGTAAATCTGCAAAGGCTGAGGCGGCGAAGACGACGATGGTATGCTGCAAGCCATCTGCAATACTGGCAGCATCAAACAAGATACAAGAATGCAAGCTAGATTCATTCGCATTACTGAGCTTTTGAACACCCAAGTAATGTGCACCGTCCGATGCCAGCGTCATCACTTCACCTGTATTGGTGCTGATGTGTGACATCCGATGCGCGAAACCTAACCATTGCGCCGACAATAGAACAAGCAACATAGTCCAGAGCAGGACTATGGCTTTCAAGCGTCTATTTTTTATCGACAAATTTCGCATACGGGATCATATCGAAGTGATACATCTGTTTCTTATCAATTGTCTGGCATTTTATCGCAACAAGGGCGAGGATAAATATGACGGCCAGCGACTTTGTATGACAATCTTAGTGCAACAAAGTTGCAGTGCTGATGCATAAAAAAATGCGCAGTGGAAATTCTGCGCATTTTTTGTCAGTGACAAGCAAAGCGATTTGCTTAGTCTCCGTATAATTTTTGTTTCAACTCACGACGTTGTTGCGCTTCCAAAGACAAGGTTGCTGTTGGACGTGCCATCAAACGTGGTACGCCAATTGGCTCGCCTGTTTCTTCGCACCAACCGTACTCGCCAGCATCAATGGCGGCAATGGATTGCTGCACTTTGCGTAACAATTTACGTTCACGGTCACGGGTACGCAACTCTAAAGAATGCTCTTCTTCAATCGTCGCGCGATCTGCTGGATCAGGTACTAAGACCGTTTCACGCAAATGCTCAGTCGTTTCGTCGGCATTCTTCAGCAAATCTTTTTCAAGTTGTTGCAGACGGGCTTTGAAAAACGCCAATTGCGCGTCGTTCATATAGTCCTTCTCACCCATCTTCAAGATTTCTTCTTCTGTGAGGAGGGCTGCAGGTGCACCAGCGGGTGCAGTTGATTTAGATGATTTAGTTGCCACTTCGCTTACTTTCGATACAACGGGTTAATATACGCAAGTGCGGCCGAACACTCTTCTTTACTGGAATGTTGCTACCGACACTTTCCCTCAAGGACAAGTATATAGCGTGCTTGTTCCGCATACAAATCTATTCAATTGAGACAGAAAAGCGCTTGTTTCAATTCAATAGGGCGCTAGTTTATACCAAACATTGCTCTAAACCTTGAATAAAAATCTCTTTCGGTAAATTTTTACCAATAAAGACCATTTTACTTTCCTTGATTTCATTTTCTGCCCATTTTCCTCCTATGTCGGTGCCCATAATTTGGTGCACACCTTGGAAAATGACTTTGCGGTCAGCGTGTTCCATATACAACACTCCTTTATACCGGAGCATCCGTGGTCCATACACTTGTACCAAACCACCAAGGTAGTAATCGAGCTTTCCTGTATTAAAAGGACGTGTAGCTTTATAGACAAAAGCAGCAACATCGTCAGAGTGATGTGCATGATGATGGTCGTGATGCGCATGTGAGCAATCCTCTTCGCAATGCTCATCATGGTGATGATGTTCGTGCTCGTGATGCTCTTCGGCGGCTAAAAAGTCAGGGTCGAGTTCCAATTTTGCATTTAAATTAAAACCCTTCAAATCCAATACTTCATCAATGGCGATTTTGCCAAAATCAACCGCCTTAATTGGTGCACGTGGATTCATTCTAATGATGCGACTCTTCAGTAAAGCCAATTCTTCGGTGCTTACCAGATCCGCCTTGGACAACAAAATCTTGTCTGCAAAACCAATTTGACGCTGTGCTTCTTCATGTTCATCTAGTTGCATCATGCCGTGTTTGGCATCGACCACAGTAACCACGGCATCAAGCATGTAATGCAAACCAACTTCTTCATCCACAAAAAATGTCTGCGCCACTGGGCCAGGATTTGCCAAGCCCGTGGTTTCAATGATGATGCGGTCAAATTGTAGTTCCCCCGCGTTTCGTCTTTGCGTCAAGGTATTCAGTGCGACGATCAAATCCCCCCGAACCGTACAACAAATACAGCCATTATTCATTTCGATAATTTGCTCATTGCTGTCTTGCACCAGAATTTCATTGTCGATGTTTTCCTGACCAAACTCATTTTCAATAACAGCAATCTTAAAACCATGCTGTTCCTGCAAAATGCGGTTTAATAAAGTGGTTTTGCCAGCGCCAAGAAAGCCGGTCAATATCGTTGTTGGAATTAATGCCATGATGAATTCTGATTAAAAAGAGAAGAAATTACGCCACACTACACTGATCACACCAGCCTTTGATGGTGACTTCGATATCGTGACTTTGAAATCCTTTAAGGGCTGTCGATGCCAAAGTTTCTTGAAGCTGATCGCGCAAGCTGTGATTGCTATCTGGTTGTTCCAGACAGAAAACTTTAGCGCAACGGGTACATTTGAAATGTCCATGATGATGTTGCGCATGCCCACCAGCCTGATTATCATCTGCGGTCTGCGCCGATTCACTGCCAGAACTAAAACGGAAAACTCTGTCATCACTGGCGATTTTGTGTGCCAAGCCTGCTTCGGTCAGGCAATCCAGCGCGCGGTATAAAGTCACTCTATCCATTTGCGGCATTGCGTCTTGCATTTCTGTATGCGACATCGCCCGATGCTGCGCACACAATAGGCTTAATACTTCTAAGCGCGCTTGCGTGACCCGCACTTGCGCCGCCCTTAGCTTGACTTCCGCTAAAGCCATATTTGTTTGAACAGAATCCGATGCTATGGAAATAGTAGGCTTTGTTTTCATGCTGATCTTTTGCTTGTTTTTTGCTTGTTTTTTGCTTGTTTCCGGTTGGCTTAGGTTGGCTTACTCTCTGCTACACGAACATCTGCGCAAAGTTTAAGCCAATTGCGCTAAAAGTGATGTACTCATACATGTCGACAAAATGCCATTATGCCCTTAATGCAATTGAGTTGCAAAATCTAAAGTGGCGCGGCGAATACTTCACATGTAATTTCTTACACTTAGCGAACACTTAGGTAATACTTAGATATCGACAGGATCGATTTCCACACCCCACTTCACGCGACTTTTCAGTGCACGCAAATCGGTGATCCATTCTTTTAAGAAGGCTTGCAATGCCGGTCGTGAGGTCGATTCAACTAAGAGCTGAGCACGATCCACATTGTGCACGCGGGTCATCGTCATCGGAATCGGATCATTGATCGTAATCCCATGGTGCGGCGTACAATTTGCCGCGTCTTTCAAAAACAGGATTGCCGTCTCCAACTCTTTTGCTTCGGCACGCAATAGGGCTTGATAGATAAACGGCGGCATCGCTGCTTGTTGACGTTCTTCCAACAAATCGTCCGCAAACCCCTGATAATTATGCGCCATCAAGGCATGGTACAAAGGATGATCAGGGTAACGTGTCTGAATCAATACCTCACTGGCGTTGCCGCCCTCTTTTTGTGCAGCACGTCCAGC
>DLGN01000393.1:18400-19130 GCA_002482715.1 Oxalobacteraceae bacterium UBA7693 | reverse complement strand
CGATCATGGCACTTATCCCTTCGTCACTTCAAGTAATTGTGTGGCTGGTAATGCATCTGCAGGCTCGGGTGTTGGTCCTGGTATGTTGCATTACATTTTGGGTATCACCAAAGCTTATACGACACGTGTAGGTTCAGGTCCATTCCCATCTGAATTGCCAACCGACCAAGGTGTCGGTAAACACTTGGCAAGTGTAGGTCATGAATTTGGCACGGTTACTGGTCGTGCGCGTCGTTGTGGTTGGTTTGATGCAGCATTGTTGAAGCGTTCCGTGCAAATTAATGGTGTGTCTGGCATGTGCTTGACTAAGCTCGATGTGTTGGATGGTTTAGAATTGTTGAAGCTGTGTACTGGTTACACCATCGATGGCAAAGCAGTGGATATTTTCCCTGTGGGTGCGGAAGAGGCTGCACGTTGTGTGGCCGTGTACGAAGAAATGCCGGGCTGGTCTGAATCGACCGTAGGTGCGCAGTCGATGGATGCGCTACCAGCGAATGCACGTAACTACATCAAACGTATCGAAGAGTTAGTTGGCGTGCCTATCGACATGGTTTCAACCGGTCCCGACCGTGAAGAAACTATTGTATTGCGTCACCCATTCCTGTGAAGATAGTGGAGATGTCGACTTTGAATACAAAGCAAAAGGATTTGTCGGTTTCTTGGGATGAGTATCATCGTTCGATTGAACGTTTGGCATTGAAAGTCCACGAATCAGGTCTGCAATTTGATC
>DLGN01000393.1:0-18327 GCA_002482715.1 Oxalobacteraceae bacterium UBA7693 | reverse complement strand
CCTTTGAGTGTACTCTCTGTTAGTTCTTATCGCGGTTCAGCTGGCCAAGAGCAAGGGCAAATACAGATTGGCGGTAGTGTGGCCAGCGTAGAAAAGAATCTTCGAGGTCGCGTTTTGCTGGTCGATGATCTGGTTGATTCCGGAGTTACTTTTAAAGAAGTCCAACCATGGCTGCGACATCATTATCCGGAAATCACTGAGATGAAAAGTGCAGTTATTTGGGTGAAATCGGTATCTGTCGTGATTCCCGATTTTTATCTGGAATATCTCGAAGGTGCTCCATGGATACACCAACCATTTGAGATCTATGACACCTTAAGCTTTGAAGATATCGGTGTTGGTAGCTCAGATAAACATTAAGTTCATCGCGAATTGGATTTGATCGTAAAAGACGGATTTCATTTATTTGTATATCCGTCTTTTTTCTTTTGCTGAGGTGTTGCCACTTGATTCATCGACCAAGTTGAGTGAATTGTTACTAGGCAGTTTGATTACGCCAAAAGCGAGTGACGTTGAGTTAGATGCTCTTTGAAAAATAGAAAAGCCGTTGACGAATCAACGGCTTTTCTGAGTAATGCTGGTGCCCACGGAGGGACTCGAACCCCCACACCCGAAGGCACATGGACCTGAACCATGCGCGTCTACCAATTCCGCCACGTGGGCAACGGAGACCGAGATTATAAAGTAAAGCCTTATAAAGTCAATGTATTTAAAATGGCGCGGCACTTTGTTTTTTTGAATATACAGCACCTATCACCATTGATTTGTCGGGTCGTGAATGTCGATTCTGGCAAAGACTAGGTATTTTTTGTTTTACCCGATAAACTATGTTTATCCAATTTTGCTCATCGTTTTTATGATCATATTTAATTTAGAAGAGACTTCACCGTTTTGAACAAACATCTTTATCCCATCCCCAGCCGCGAAGATATTCTCGGCGTCTTACGCGCTTCAAAAACAAGTTTGAAGGCAGCATCGATTGCAAAAAAATTAGGCGTGAAACCTGAGGAGATCGACGGCATGGCAAAAAGGCTGAAAGCAATGGAGCGCGAAGGTCAGATCGCGCAGGATAAATTAGGCAATATTTCCGCATTGGCACAAGATAACTTAATCGTCGGGCGCGTTAGTAGTCATCGTGATGGCTACGGTTTCTTGACCCCAGATGACGGCAGTCCAGATTTATTTTTATCTGAACGTGAGATGGGACGTATTTTAAATGGCGATCGGGTTAGTGCACGTGTCGTCGGCACTGATCGAAAAGGCCGTTTAGAAGGTAGTGTGTCGGAAATTCTTGAGCGTGCTAATACCCATATCATTGGTCGCCTGATTCAAGAAAATGGTATTTGGCTCATTGCACCAGAAGACAATCGAATCAATCAAGACATCTTACTCGCAGGCTCGCCAGGAAAGGCAAAAGCCGGGCAGGTGGTGAGTGTTGAATTGGTAGAGCAGCCGACCAAATATTCACAAGCGATTGGTAAAGTCGTTGAAATTCTTGGCGAGATTGATGATCCAGGAATTGAGATAGAAATCGCTGTGCGTAAGTTCGGCGTGCCACATGAGTTTTCCGATGCGGCGCAAAAGGCTGCTAGCAAGCTACCATTTGATGTTGGTCCTAAAGACTTAGAGGACAGGGTCGATCTGCGTGATATCGCATTGGTGACGATTGATGGTGAAGATGCACGTGATTTTGATGATGCTGTGTATTGCGAGCCATGCAAAATTGGTCGTGAGAAGGGCTATCGTTTGTTGGTGGCAATCGCTGATGTTAGTCATTATGTGAAACCGAATGACGCGATTGATGAAGATGCCTTATTGCGCAGTACGTCGGTTTATTTTCCACGACGCGTGATCCCGATGTTGCCGGAAAAACTGTCGAATGGTTTGTGTTCTTTGAATCCGAACGTCGATCGTTTGACGCTTGTTTGCGTTATGGTAATCTCGCTTGACGGTGAAGTGACAGCGTATCAGTTTTACCCTGCAGTGATCCATTCTGCTGCACGTTTCACTTATACTGAAGTTGCCGCAATTTTGGGTAACACCAAAGGACCGGAAGCGCATAAGCGCTTACCTTTGGTGCCGCATTTGCTGCATCTGTATGAAGTATTCCAAGTGTTACTGAAAGCGCGCCACCGTCGCGGTGCAATTGATTTTGAAACGACCGAAACCTATATCGTCGCCAATGCCGCTGGCAAAATTGAAAAAATTCTGCCGCGCACACGGAATGACGCACATCGTTTGATCGAAGAATGTATGTTGGCAGCAAACGTTTGTGCCGCGAGTTTATTGCAGGAATTTGAACATCTCGGCGTGTATCGTATTCATGCTGGACCAACCAAAGAAAAACTCACGCAGGTGCGTAATTTCTTGCGCCAAGTTGGATTAAATCTGATGGGCGGCGACAAGCCTTCTGCCTCAGATTATGCGCAACTGATGGATAAGATTAAGAGTCGGCCAGACTCGCAATTATTGCAAACCATGTTGCTGCGTTCTATGCAGCAAGCGGTGTATAGCCCGGATAATATTGGTCACTTTGGTTTGTCTTATGATGCTTATGCACATTTTACAAGTCCGATTCGCCGCTATCCTGATTTGCTTACGCACCGTGCCATTAAGGCGATTTTGCAAGGTAAAAAGTACGAGCCAAAAGGTATCGATACCAGCATTCTGAATACCACTATTTCGAATGCCGCCCGCAAACAAATGGCCGCAGATCGTGCCGCTGGTAAAGAGCGTCAACAAAAAGAGCAAACTATTTGGGATATGTTGGGAACACATTGTTCTGCCAACGAGCGACGTGCTGATGAAGCCTCGCGCGATGTTGAAGCTTGGCTCAAGTGTTATTACATGAAGAGTAAATTGGGCGAGGAATTTACCGGCACGATTTCTGGTGTTACGCAATTTGGCCTGTTTGTGCAATTAGATGAAATGTTCGTTGAGGGTTTAGTGCATATCACTGAGCTTGGTGCAGATTATTTCCAATTCGACGAAGCACGCCATGAGCTGCGCGGCGAGCGTAGTGGTAAGCGTTATCAGTTGACTGATAAAGTCAAAGTGGTGGTGAGTCGTGTTGATATCGATGCGCGAAAAATCGATTTGTCGTTGGCAAGCAGCGCGGTTCCTAATCGATTTCCAAAGACACGCGAGTTAGATGAGGTCGCTGAAACCCGCCAAGTCAAACGCAGCGCAGCAAGCAAGACGGTAAAATCTGTACCTGGCAAAGCGGCAAAAGAAACGAGCGCCTACGCTGAGGCGACAGTGAATAAAACCAAGCGCAAGAAAGTTGGCGTTGCACCAAGTCGTAGTGAACGTAAAGTAAAGACGACTCAAAGTAGTCGTAAAAAGCGTTGATCGTTTTTTAGGGAAATATCAACTCATTACGTGCGTCAAAAAAACGAAATAAATTAAGTGCCTTTAATGCACAAGTAAAGAATTTAGGACTTACGAAAAAGCATTGAAGAATACGGCTGAAGTTTGGGCAGTCTTCGCTTTCGCGAATCCAAGAATTAAACCTGTTAGAGAAATACACAATGAAAAGTAAAATGATTTTTGGCTTTCACGCCGTCACTTCCCGTATTCGTCATGAAGCTTCGTCGGTAGAAGAAATTTATGTCGACAATGATCGCTCTGATCGTCGTATGCAAGAGTTAATCCACGCCGCAAAATCTGCTGGTATTCGGATTATTCAAGCTGATGATCAGCGTCTGTCGAATATTGTTGGTACGCGACGTCATCAAGGTGTGGTGGCAAAAGCCGGGGAGTTATCATTAGCACGCAATCTGGACGAATTGCTCGATGCGATTGAAGGTCCACCATTGCTGTTGATTTTGGATGGTATTACCGACCCTCATAATCTTGGCGCTTGTTTACGTGTCGCTGATGGTGTTGGTGCACATGCAGTGATTGCACCAAAAGATCGTGCAGTCGGATTAAATGCCACAGCCGAAAAAGTCGCCAGTGGTGCAGCTGAAACCGTGCCATATATCACTGTTACTAATTTGGCGCGTACGATTCGTGATTTGAAAGAGCGTGATATCTGGATTATCGGTACATCGGATGATGTAGAAAAAACGATATACGACGTGGATTTTAAGGGCGGTATCGCGATCGTGATGGGAAATGAGGGCGAAGGTATGCGCCGTTTGACGCGCGAGAACTGCGACATGTTAGTGCAAATCCCTATGATGGGGTCAGTCGAGAGCTTAAATGTCTCAGTCGCTTCTGGTGTGTGTTTATATGAGGCACGCCGCCAGCGTATCGCAGCTCAGTAAGTCAATTATTTCTCTGGGCGCTGTCCATATTTCATTTGTAGAGATGCAGAAATTGAACAGCGTTCAGCGACAATTCTAAAAAAACATTACACTCGTGTTTGGTTTTTTATCCAACGTGCAGCTCTGCACAATTTCTATATATTCATTTCATTACCATGTTTAAGCAATTACGCGAAGATATCGCTAGCATCATTCAACGTGACCCCGCTGCTCGTAATACCTGGGAGGTGATTACCTGCTATCCGGGCTTACAAGCGATTGTGATGCATACGTGGGCGCAGTGGTGCTGGACGCATGGCATGAAATGGCTGGGGCGTTTTATCGCGCATCTCGCACGTATTTTTACAGGCATCGAAATTCATCCTGGCGCCACGATTGGAAAACGTGTTTTTATCGATCATGGCTTTGGTGTTGTGATTGGTGAGACTGCGGTAGTTGGCGATGATTGCACGATTTACCAAGGTGTGACTTTAGGGGGGACATCTCTCACAAAAGGCGCGAAACGCCACCCAACTTTAGAGCAGGGTGTGATTGTCGGTGCCGGAGCCAAAGTACTTGGTGGATTTTCGGTGGGGGCGGGTGCAAAAATTGGTTCTAATTCGGTAGTGATTAAACCAGTTCCGGCTGGCGCAACTGCGGTGGGTAATCCTGCACATATCGTGAAATCAATAAAAGAAAAAGATGCAGACGGCGATATCTTGAGTTTTAGTGCCTACGGATTAAGTGCGAATGGAGATGATCCAATTTCCAAAGCATTTCGCCAGTTAACGGAACATGTCTGTTCGCAGCAAGAACAAATTGAAAAGCTGCGTGCGGCGATTCAAGTTGCAGGTATCGTTTGTGAAAAATCGTTGAATGAAAAACGTATCGATGCTGAGGAAATTTCTCAGTTGGTTGATTAATCAATTAACTAATATCCCTATCATTGACCATCACATCAGGGCAATATCCGAACGTTTGATTTCGACACGGGGTACAATATCGCCTGTTTGATTTTTCGTTGTTTATTCCGTGAAACTCCCTCTTATTCCCTCCCGTCGTATTTCTATTGCCCCCATGATGGATTGGTCTGAATAAGGTGTGTTTTACCTATAAGGGCATAATATAAATCCGTAGTTAATCCGTAGTTGGGAGAAATTTTAGGCATAAAAAAAGACCGTATTACCGGTCTTTTTTATTGTTGAATCGTTTTCTTATTTTGCTGATTTTCGCATATCATCAAGATACTTCGCAACATCGCGAATGTCGGCACGTAGTGGCTTCCCAAACATCGGAATCGGAAAAGTTCCATTTGATCGCTGGACATAGGCAGTGGTTTGGCCAACGCCAACGACTTCACAGACCTGCTCAAGCGTCAGGACTGGTTTGTCATAGATTGATAGAAGCATAAATTCAGTTTGCATCGCTACCTCCATCTGGTGCTGGCTGATACTCGCCCATATTTGTCATGCGGCACTTATCAGAATTAATACGCTCCATGCGATCCTGCAACTTTAATCGCTGCAGGTTAGGAAAATTATTTAAGGCATGCCAGGTTTTATGGTGAATGCATGAATCGCATTTTTCATGCGTGTATCCTAGGCAGTATTCAAGCGTCGGCGGTGTATGTAGTTCCGCGTATGCACGATCAAAGGCAACGAGCTCTTCTCTCCAACTCTCTTTTTGATCGACGTCTGGTGCATGATTTTTTGCAATGACTAAGGCGTTGCGCCATGCTGATCGATGGTAGTGGAAGTCGTTTGGCAACTGAAAATGGCCGCTTGGCAGTTTGGATTGCTGTTCATGGACTAATCTGGCTTCTTTTATTGACGTGAAACCAGATTCAATATCTTCAATCTTATGTGGCTTGAATGAGTTGATATAGCCAAAATTAACGCCTTTATCAAACCAAAAAAATGCTTCTTTCGTAGCTGGTGATTTATATCCACCTGTGAGGTTTTTTGATAAATCATGACCGCAGATGCGCTCAAAAGAAATTTCTCTTTGATTTGTGCTTGGAAAATTGGTGTTTCTTTCTAGGCTGGGCGGCACACTTTGGTGATCTGCTTCAGCATTGCAAGCCGCACAGAGCGATGGATAGCGACCGTCACAAATAGGGTGATGCTTTAATTTTTCTGACGGTGTCTTTGAATTGTTGGTTGTTGAATTTGACTCAGGCAAATGCGGGTACCCGCCTTCGCGTAAAAGCAAGTTGTCTATTGAGTGTTGGTCTGTCGTTTTCATATTTACCCTTTACTCTTATAAATCTTCGTTAATTCTTTATTGACTGAATGTCCGCGCAGCAAAGCGATCTTCGCTAGCTGTGCGCGCTGTTGGTGGCTGCTATTCGCTTGGCCAAGCAATCCAAAATAGCTATTTGCCGTGGTGTAAAAATCGTCTTTGTTGATGCGCTTGCAGCGTTCAATCGCGACATTGGCTGTGCGTTTTCGCGTGGTGTTGTGCCATGGCTTGATCACTTGGCCAACAAAATCCACACCGCGGCTGACTGGTTGCAGGATGGTCTTGCTGTCGTTTAGTTTTGCATTCAAGTTGGCTGGTAACCATGCTTTGATCTTTGCGTGGGCTTCGTTTAGCCAGGTGGCAGATTCGTGCAAAATCAAGAAGTCGTCAACATAACGAATATAGTGTTTCGCTTTGATCTGGTGCTTGGCGAACTGGTCCAGTGCGTCTAAATACACATTGGCAAAGAATTGGCTGGACAGATTGCCAATCGGTAGGCCTTTGTTTTCCGGCTGGTTCATGAGCTGCTTGTGCGCTGGTACTTTGCTTTGCAATGCTTGTGCACCGCGTAGCTCAAAGTTAGCGCGTGGGTCGTGCCATAAAATGGTGTTAGTTAGCTGCATCCAGAATGGCTCTGTGATGCGCTTGGTCAACTGTGTTTGCAAGATGCTTTTATCGATGCTGACGAAGAAATTCGCTAAGTCGCATTTGAGGTAAAGGCATGGCTTTGACCAATTTTGTGTTGCACTGCGGATTTTATGTTCTAAGCGATTCGCTGCGTAGAGTGTCCCGCGCCCCGGTATGCATGCGCAGCTGTCTTGGATAAATCTGGCATAGAATCGTGGTGCGATGTGGTTGTATAGCAGGTGGTGCACGATGCGGTCGCGGAAATCGGCAGCCCATACCTCGCGTGCTTTCGGGCGGGTGACGACGAAGCATATTGATTTGCCTGGGCGGTAGCTGCCATCGGCTAATTCTTCGTTTAATGCGATCAGGTTACGCTCTAAGTTTTGCTCAAAGGCGAGGGCGCTTGGGGTGTTGCGTTTGTGCTTGCGGCAATCAAAGTAGGCTTTGACTAGTGATTCAAAAGAAAAGTTAGCGTGGCTGCTCATAGTATCGTTCTTAGCTGCGGACTGCGCGAGCGCGGTACTCATTCGACTTGTGGTTGTTGTTCTGGTTGCCGTTGTTGAAGTTCTGCATCCATGCATAGTCGCTGTTGTTAGCGTGCTGCGTAATTTCATGCTATCTACGTCGGCATTGCGAAGGCGTGAGCCGATCACAATGCAAACTGCACCAGACTTGCCAGCATGTGCGGGTAGTATCTGTAGTGTGCTTGGCGGTTGGCTGCAAGTAGCAACCAAGCGGCATGACCAGATTAAAATAGAGCGCTCTGACATGACTGCCTTGACGGTTCTGTAACGGGCGCAGATGCTGCGGCGGCTTGTTTCTTCCATCCACTCGCTTGCTTACCGATTGAATCAGTGATCGCAATTGCTTTGGCATATTGACCGGTTGACATATAGCGCTGGTCTTTCGACAAACGAAATAAAATCTCTGCGGTTTGAATATGCTCAAGCAGGGTTGTCAAATGCGGGGCCTTGTCTAAGGCTGCATTTGCGCGTGCAATCAGAATTACGCTGTTTAGGCAAAGCTGGCGAATCTCACTGCCAATGCTGCCCCGAATATCCTTGGGCATATTTTTGGTGACAATCGCCGTCAATGACAGCAGATCGTAAGCTTCTTTGTAAATCGGTAAGTGCGTATGGATAGCCATGCTAAAAAAATCGTGACGGGCTTCGCCCGGTGCTTCGATCAAATAACTAAATTATTCAATGATTAATAATCTGCGGACTGCGCGAGCGCGGTACTCATTCGACTTGGGGCCGCCGTACTGGGTGCCGTCGTCGAAGTACTGCAACCATGCATAGTCGCTGTTGCCAGCGTGCTGCTCGCTAGACCAATGCCAACGTGGCTCAAATTCGTGCTTTAGATTGCCGTATAGGATTGCTTGCTCTTGGCGTGTTGGCAGTGTGCCGCCTACGCTCTCTGCCCAAGCGACGGCTTTGTCCCATGTGAGGGGTTCTGTTTTTGCTGGCAGTAAAAACAGGTGATGATCGCCTGCGCCATTTTGACCAAGAACGATGCCAGCGTAGATTTCACCTGGCTGCAAGTTTTGCTGCATAAAAAGTGCTTTTGACATGACAACTCCAAAAAAAATCGAATCGGGCTACGCCCGTGGTGGGTTAGGGAATGATTTAATTATTCAATGACTGATAATCTGCGGACTGCGCGAGCGCGGAACTCAAGCGACTTGTGGAGGCCGCTCTGGGTGCCGTAGCCGAAGTCCTGCACCCATGCACAGACGCTGTAGAGAGCGTGCTGCGTTGATGTCCAATACGATTCGCGCACATCGAAACTATCTGGCGTGTTGATCGATAAAAGGCGAGCTTCGCGACGGTCTGGTAGTGACCAATCTGTAAGGTTGTTGATTGGCTCTTGTGCGCGTGTGATCGCGTCTTGCCAATTGATTTCGAATAATTCAAAGTCGACTGTGGCGTGGATTAGTGCGTAGTCGGGCTGGTTATCGGTACCGCCGATAATGCCGGCATAAATGCCGCCTGCAAATGCAGTGCCGATTTTTGGTAAGTCGGCTAATTTGATGGTGGCTGGTGCTGGTGTTGCTGCGACGACTTGTTTTGCTTCGATTGTTTCCATGATGGCTCCTGTTGGTGGGTGGTGCGGTTGTTTGTTACGCGACTTGCGCAAATTGCTGCTCGTGTTTGAAATTCGCCTCGATGAGTGCCAGTGCGACTGGTGGGCAGACTGAGTTGCCGCACATACGCACTTGGGCGCTCTTTGTTAGGCTGAGTCCTTGTTCTGGATCGTCGCCAATGATGTAGGACTCTGGAAAGCCTTGGGCGCGGTAGAGCTCTCTTGGCGCTAGCATGCGCAGCCCGATGTCGACGATTTGATAATCTTGGCCTTTGATCGTGACCAAACCAAAGCGATCGCGGCTGGTGACGGTGCGTACTGGCTTGTCGACGGTGTTGGTCTCTTTTTCGTTGCCGTAGTAGCTGAGCAAAAAGGCTCTGACCTCTGCGTGATGCTGACCGCCGGCACTGATCGTGGCTAGTGGTGCGTCTGTCGCTTGTCCTACGTTTTGCCCGCGCAGCTTGACTAAGTTGCTGGTGATGATTCCCATGGCATTGCCTGTACCTGGTCGGGCTTGTTTGCCTCCGGCCGTGACTGTGTGCAATGGCTCATCGAGGGCGGTACCGACTGCGCCTGATCTAAACTTGGTGATGTGCGCTGTCACTAAGCTGTGGTGGTCCACGCTGGTGACGGTGCTGAGTGGATCTTGCAAGTCGGTACCGACCACGCCTGTAAAATGCTTGGCCAAGAATGCTGATACCAGGCTGTAGTGTCCTCCTTTGACCTGTGCGCAGATTGTGCGTAGTGGTTCGTCTGCAGACATGACGCGCTGATTCGATGCGTTGGCGTGTTCATTTAGAAATGGTGCGACGATTGGCTCGACAAGCCCAAAGCGTGGTGCGCCAGCCATGACCGTGTGCGGCGGCTCATCAGTCGCTTGGCCAACACTATTTTCTGAGAATTTCACGACAAATGGATCACTAGCTTCAACCACATAGCGCATGATGCCTTTCGCCACACGAGCAAGTGTTTTCTCAGCCAGCGGCTTTTTACGATCAAAAATACTAGGGCAGGGTAGTGACCAATCAATGCAATCCGCCGCTGTACGATATGGCAACAGCTTGCCGTTTTTGACGCCAATGCTGTCCGGTGCGCCATGTGTTGGGCGTGGCTTCTGGATCTTGATGCCGTCACGACGTGCGACCAAGAAAAAGCGTTTGCGGATCGTGGGTGCGCCAAAGTCGCAGGCGCGTAGCTCGAAATAGTCGACCTCGTAGCCGTGGCCTTTTAATTGACGAATGAAGCTGTCAAAGGTTTTTCCTTTCTTAGCTGGATCCGGTTTGGCGTGACCGTGTTCGTCAATGATGAGCGGTCCCCATGTTTTGAACTCTTCGACATTCTCCAGCATGATGACGCGCGGTTTGCATTTAGCTGCCCAGCGCAACGCCACCCAAGCGAGGCCACGAATACGTTTCTCGACAGGCTTGCCGCCTTTGGCTTTGGAGAAGTGCTTGCAATCTGGTGACAGCCATACCAAGCCCACTGGCTGGTTGTTCGTCACCTGGATCGGGTCAATGTCCCACACGCTTTCGCATAAGTGCTTGGTGTGCGGGTGGTTAGCTGCATGCATGGCCAGTGCTTCAGGATCATGATTGATCGCGATATCGACCGGGCGTCCGAATGCTGCTTCTAGTCCTGTTGATGTGCCACCACCACCAGCGAAATTGTCGATGATCAGCTCGTTGCCTAGGTTTAGCGGTAGAGAGTAGAGGTCTGGTTTCATGCTGTCACTCGTTCAATCTGGTAAATATTCCCGTTTTCAACGCGGTCAATGACGGTCTGATAAGCATTGCGGATTTCATCGATATAGACGTTCTTAGCCTGTTCTTCGTAGATCGCTGTAGCGTTTCGCACTATCTCTGCGCTAGCGCCGTCGAAGCGCCAAATGCCTGTTCGTGTGCCGCGCTCATATAGCTTTGTGATCGCGATTTGGGCGTCAATGAATAGTTGGTTGTTTTCCGTGCCTATGCCCATTTCAGTCAAAGCAAAACCTGTATTGATGGCTGCTGCTATGGTCGCGTAGTCATCAACATTGGCGTCAGATGCTTGCAGGATGCGATCAAGTGCGGTGAGGGCTAGAATGCCTATCTTTTGCAACTGGTCATCGGTCAGGGGCTTTTCTTCGTCGCGCTTGAATGATGTATCTAATAGAAAAAGTCCGCCCACGCTGCTGATATTGCTGTCGCATTGGCGCTGCCATACTTTGGCTTTGCGTGCGCTGCGTTTTTGTCTGGATCCGAAACGTGCCATGATCACTTCCTTCTGATAAAACGATTAAATACAAACATGCTGCAAACGATGGCGATAGGGCCACCAACGACATACGCTGCGTAATCGGTCAGCGTTTGGGCTTTGATCACTTGCAGTGCGCCTATTTGTGCGATGCCGATCACGAAGCTATTTAGAAATGCGCCCACGTAGTGCTTGTTATTCGCCAGCATGCTTTGCAAACCAAGTGCAAAAACTAAGATAAAAGTGCTGGCGAATAGGAGTAGGGCGTTCATACTTTGGTCAAATTCACGACTGGTTCAAGGCATTCAGTTTCGACGCCGCTGTCAAGTACGACTCGGATGACTGCATGCTTTTGTCCATTACTGATACATGGCAAGAAGTTCTTGATCTGGCCTTGTAGGTCGCCCAAAATGTGGCACCGAAATGCCACACTTTGACCGATGCGAAAATCAGTACCTAAGCTCATGGCGAACCGAAAAGCACCGTGTAACCAGACGTTTGCGCCAACTGGATGCTCTCTTTGAAAGCTGTTTCGATGACGTTCTCAGGGCGGTCTAGTTCGTACCAGAACTTGAGTTGTTGGGAGTGCAGGCGGTATTTCAAACGTGCTTTGACTTTGTAGCCATCACCGTTTTTGAAAATGCGGATGCCTAGTGCGAACTCGCGTGGAATTTCTAATGTTCCGTTGTTGGCGCGCGCTTCTAAGTTTTCGGTGTAGGTGAATTGAACTTGACCGTTGTCGAGGCGTTTTGCGCTGCTAAAATTGACTTCGGTTTTAGCTTGTAATGACGTTGCTACGCTCAACAGCACTTCTCCGGATGGTTCTACAATGTCAGCAATGTTGTCTTCTAAAAAGATCGCGAAGTCTTCTTGATTTTTGCTTTGCTTGTTGTTGTGCATCCAGTTGGTGAATTCGCGGCTTAACTCTGCTTTGAATGTTGCACGGTGATCGCGCCAGCCGATGGTGTTTTCTTTGTTGTCGTTAAATACGGCTGTCAATGTCTGCGCTTCTGGATTGGCATAAATATAGGCGGTCGCTGCTTGGTTTTGATCAGCAATGTATTGCATGAAGCTGTCGATGCTGGTGAGTGCGACGGTGCCTTTCTTTCGGTTCGGTGCTGGCTGGGCTTTTTCAATAGCGTCTGTCAGGTCTTCGCGTTTGTAATTTTGCGGTACCAAAGCGAAAGTCACGCTGCCAACTGTTTGCGTACAAACCGCTGCGTGCGCTAGCTCGGTAATGCGGTCTATCGTGTCTGCGGTGATGTGCACTTGATCAGCAGTGAGTTTGCTGATCGCTTCTGTTTGCTTATCCATTGTTTGCTTCTTTCAATGTGACTGGTGCGGTTTGTGTGGCGTCGCGCAATTCGAGATTGCCTTGACGTGGGTGGTTGCGTGAGAGTTCGTTGTCTTCTGTGAGCCAGAAAACATCCTCGCCGCGCTCTGGTTTTGGCATGTTGATCGTGATCGCGTCAGCGATCATGATTTTGTCGACATTGCCGCGGGTGGCTGGCTTGACCTTGATTTTTAAAGTCAATTCACCGGCTTTTCCGGTCTCTTGAACTTTGTTCACAAGTTCGCCAAATTGCTGCGTGAGCTCTGCGTGGACACGTCCATCGCGGAGGTCTTGCAGGGTGAGTGCAAAGGCTTTGTTGCTCATTGGGTAGCTCCAAAAAAATTAATCAAAATCGTTGGACTGCAGTTTTTTTACATCGCGTTTTGCTTCTCTTTTTGCTCGGATTAAAGCCACGTTTTTGAGGCAAATCGCCAGCGCGGGCACTTTGAGCATGTCGTCTAAGGGTTGATTCGTCCTTAAGAAAAAACGTGCTCTATCGAGCGTTGCGCGGTCTAGATTTGCATCGTTCTGCATAGTTTTCTCCGTCATTGAGAGTCAACAAAACACGTAATCAGCCTTAGTTTTTCAATTCGTTTTTTGAAACATGCGAGATTTTTTTACTTTGGCTAATACAACTGCACCTGGTGAATAACGCCCGGCACCAAGGCTGATTACGTCTTTTATCGTGGTTTGATTTCGCGTATGGCAAAGCGAATCGCTTGCCATTTGCCTTTGCCGAATTTGCGACCCACGCGATAGAGTGCATAGGCAATTTCGATCTTGGTGGTGAGGCGGTTTTTCATTGGCGTACCTCTGCCAGTTTGATTTGATCGTAGGCGGTCATTTCACGAGCACGCGCGTCTATCGCTGCCATTTCACGTTTGTGATTTAGCATTTCGGCTCTGGCTGAATTTTTTGCTTCTTCTACTACGGACGCACTAAGGGCTTGGTCGTTGTATCCATCTTCACCCATATAGCCAAGCGAGATCAAAATAGCTAATCCGCAGGTGACCATGATCCAGTGGCGCGATGTTGTTTTAGGTTCGCGGTTCATGCGGGGACCTTTAACAATGGGTTATCGATTGTGCTTGGTGATAAACCAATGCGCACAGCCAACAGATTGGCGATCTCTTCATCTTGTGATGGCAACATGCCGGACAAGGCCGCGATGATCTGGCGGGCGTTGTGGCTCGTTTGATCTAGGTTTAGTTTGTCGTTGCTGTAAAGCGTGGCATCGTTGAGTATTTCTAGGATTCGGTGCTTTTGGATTTGTAGGTATTCTGAATGCATATCTTTATTCATTTGCGTTTGAGATGTTTCAAATATACGCAAATGAATAATGCAAGTCAATACGCGAATGAATAATTTTCTGAATTATTTTTATTCAAATCGATTTTTTGTTTCAATTAAATATTTGATGATTTTTTTAAAAGTGGCACGTTTGCTGCTTTATTTTTTCGAAATTAATCAAAAGGGAAACTTAATGCTCGATCCAATTGTTATATCCGATGCTCAAACAGCTGTTGCATTACTCGATTTACTTTTACAAGTCGACGATACCGATACATTAGATGTTGAATTTCAAGGCTGGCCCATATATTCATTAAATGTAGTTGGAGATCGTTACCATACTAGCGTTACGCCTAGCATGATGCAGGCTCTATTAAATCTGCAATCTGGATTGTATCGAGCCGCTGCAACGACAATATATAATGACTCAAATATTCGAAAACTCACTGTCGAACAGCGCGCGCAATTTGAATACATTCTAACGATTCACGAGGGATCAACAGATGGGAAATCAGATTGGTCAGATATCTTTCAAAACATCATGCAGGCATCGGTTGCTAAAATGAACGGACGTCAAGTTTTAATCGCTCTAATTGTGGCTGGCTTGTGCTTCACAGGGCATTACTCGTATCAAAATTATCTCGAGGCAAACGAGAAAATTGATGTGCGAGCAAAAGACGTGGAAAAGCTAGAAATTACTTCTGAGGCTCAAGTAAAAATTGCGGAATTGAATAAAGAGCAAATTGAAATGCTTGTTGATGCGAATTCAAAAGCCTTGGAGCTAATTGAAAAGGCGGTCACAAAATATCCTCAATTAAAAACCATTAGAGCTGATGCAAACAATACGCATTCTGAAATGCTGAAAAAAACAGCGAACGCTGAAAAAGTATCTATTAATGGGTTAACGCTAACATCTGAAGAAATCCAAGGAATTATTTCAACTGAGCGTGGGCGGTCAAATCAAACAAAATTTACGGCCACCGCTAGAATTTTAGCGATTGATACGACCGATGACGCATCGACAAAAGTTCGCGCGCGAGTAGGTAACGAAGAGCTAATTGCGACCTATGTTGACGACTCATTTGATTTACGTGCTATCGACTTTTTGCAAAAACATTTGATTAGCAGAGAGCCATTGAAGTTGACAATGGAAGGCAGAAAATTAAATGGAAAATTTCATGGATCTCGAATCCTGGCAATAAATGGAATTGGCGCAAAGTCACTCCCAAAGAAGGATGGGGAGTCAAGCTAGATAAGACAATAAGTTTGGGTAAAATGGTAATTTTTAATTAATTTAAGGGTGGCTATGAAAAGATTTTTTTTGGTTTTAATGTGTGGATTGGCTTTAAGCGCTTGCGGTGGTGAGAGTGAATCGAAGCCTAAGACGTATTCAGTCACGTATTCTGTTTCTGGGGTGAATACAAATTCAGCGTCATTAACTTATCAAAATAGCGGGGGTGGGACTTCTCAGGAGGTGGTTACTCTTCCTTGGTCAAAGGTTATTATTGCTAAGCCAGGTGATTTTCTTTATGTGTCGGCTCAAAATAAAAATGGTGTTGGTTCTGTCACATCTACGATAACTGTCGATAAGACTGTATTTAAGATCTCGACATCTACGGGTGCATATGTAATTGCGACCGCAACTGGAACATGCTGCTAGTACCTCTTGTTATGGTGAGGCATAGAAGTTGCTTATAAGCACTTAGACTAATCATGGTCTGTGTGGTAGTAACAACAACTTCGTAATTGTGATTACGATAAACAGGGCCCGCTAAATGCGGGTTTTTTTACGTCTGAATTATGTAAAAGTTACATGTAAATTTACGTGTTAAATTTTTGGAATAGTTCCTAACAATAAAAAAGGACTCACATGAAATCAGTTGATCAAGATGAAAAGGATATGCTAGAGCTTCGAGATCTGAAGAAACGTATAGATTCGAATGGTTGGGCTATGGTGATGGGTATGGCGCGTGATTGCGCAGAGCTTTTCCCTGCGAAGGTGCCTCATCTAAAATTAGTGGTCGGTAGGCGCACTGACCAGTGACCGCTTTTCGGCATTTTTTGCAGCAATTTTTATAAAGGTCTTCCCCATATCAGTTGCTTCTCGATATTCGGTGAGGATCTTCATTTCTTCTAGTGTGACGTAAACCAATGAGACTTCTGGTTTGCTTGTGTCTTCGATATTTGTTCCGTTCACGATCCAGTCAATGCTCCTTGCGCAGGCGTTAGCGATTGCTGCAAGATTGGCGGGATTTGGCTGTGATTCACCTGTAAGTATTCTGGCGATAGTTGATGTTGGCACTCCACTAGCGCGTGCTAGTTCGGTCTGTGTGTGAATGCCCGCCATCTTCATGGCGATGTTGATACGTTGTGCGATTGTCATATCGCTTTACTGTATCAAAGCCAGCCTATGATCTCAACAAAATTCCAATCTTGCAAGAAAATTCCATATTCGGGAATAATCCTACACTGATTTAATGGATTGCTTGAGCTTTTTTTTGTCTTTGGGGGCTCGCTCAGCGGTGATGAGGATCAATTCGCGAGATTCTGTTGTGCATTGCCGATAGAAGGTGAGTAGTTCGAGCTCAGTGGCTGAAATATAGGACAGGCTTAGTTTATCGTATTCGAGCACTTGTTGTTTTATTGCTGGCGTGATGACGATTGGTCTTGCGTAGTCGCCCGTCTCTTTTCCTTCCATTAACCAAGAAAACGACACTCCACAAGCGTTTGCTAGCTTTCTGACGGTCTCACTTTCGGGGCCTTTTTTGCCAAGTCCTTTGAGTATGCGCGCAATGGTTGGTTGTGGTACGTCTGAGGCGTCCGCGAGTGCTTGTTGCGTTTTGTACCCAGCCTTTTTCATGGCTTGGTCTAGTCGTGAGGCTATATCCATATCTGGACTATACGCGCACGTATAAAGCGACCGCAAATTATTATTCATTTGCGTATTGCATGAATTATTCAATCGCGTATAATTTGATCCCATGGATAACATTTCAGACCTCTTAAAGTCAATCAAAGCGAAATCGAATCTGAGTGAAATTGATCTTGCAAAGGAGATCAAGGTGTCTCAGCCAACGGTACATCGCATTCTGAACGGGCAGACACAGTGCTTGAGTTCGACGTACATGAATATTGTTGAGTTGCATAAGCGGATTTGCTCTTAGTTAATGTTGTTGTTTGCAGTATCGGATTGTTTTTTATTTTTGTCACATTTGTTACGCGGGGTTTATATGTCAGCACAAGATGCTTTCTACAAAACATGCAAGAGCTATCCAGGTGGCTTTGAGTCCTTAGCTCCGCGTTTGGGTATGAATCCGCAAGTCTTGCGTAATAAAGCGAACCCGAATTGTGCGCAGAATCATCCTTATTTGGCGGATGCTGAGCAGTTGATGACATTGACTGGTGATGTGGCTGTGCTTCATGCGATGGCGAAAGAGCAGGGGTGTGTTGTGTTGCGTGTTGATACGGCTGCTTCTGCTTCGGATATGGCTGTGCTGGAGTGGATCGCTAAAGTGTGGCAGACCAATGGTGATGTTGGTTCTGAGGTAAATACGACGCTTGCCGATGGTCGTGTGGAGCCGCATGAAGTTGAGCAGGTGAAAGAGGCGGTGCATCGTACTGTGACGGCTTTGCATGGCATGTTGGCGCGTTTGGAAGGGATGGCAGAGAAATGAGACAGCCTGCTGCTGCGTTGGCTGCTTTTGTTTTGCCGGCTGTGCCTGTTCAGGTTGCCAAATCTTCTTATTCAATGAAGCCTGCAAATCTGCCTGATTGGCGCGCCAATGTGCGACCTGATGGTCTGACTTATCGTAATGAGCCGTCTCTCATGGGTACGACTCGCAAGTTACCTAATGGTGAGATTGTCGAATGATTGGGGCTTCGTTATCGACCGCTGTGCGGGCATTGGGTTTTGTTCCTCCGGATGAGCGTGATACCTGGGTGCGTATGGGTATGGCGCTTAAGGCTGAGTTTGGCGATGATGCTTATTCAGCTTGGGTGGATTGGTCTAGCGCTGCATCTAGTTTTGATGCGAAGGCGTGTAAGGCGTCTTGGCGTTCTTTTAAAAATGGCGGCAAGGTTGGCATTGGTTCTTTATTTGCTGAGGCTAAATCTGGTGGTTTTGAATTTGCTGCGGATGAGGTGGAAGTTTCGCCAGAAGAGTTGGCGCGTCGTCAGAAAGAGCGTGAAGCGCGTGATGCTAAGACTGAGGCTAATCGGGCTAAGTCTGCGGCTGCTGCTGCGGTGCGTGCTGCTAGTCAATTTCGTATG
>DLGN01000120.1 GCA_002482715.1 Oxalobacteraceae bacterium UBA7693 | reverse complement strand
ACTGGTTTAAACAACAAGTCGTGTCAGGTGCCTTTCCATCACAGGATTTGAAAGCGGTCACTGCAACGAAGTAGTCTGTGAGTGATTTATCTTTACTTATTTATTGTTACTGTCATTTTTTAAAATCACTAAGTTTGTACTGACGCGGTAGGTCAACATACTGCGAGATGAAAAGCTAATCCAATTCTGGATTAGCTTTTTTCTTTGCAACTTTCGATTCGCCATTTTTTTGGGGGAGCGTTTGCCAAGCCGCTGCTAAGCCACGTAAAATAGCGCCTTCTTTAAGCACATTCGCGCAGGTTATTGATCCCGTTGTGATTTTTGCTTCTAATCTCCCTTTCCTTAATGCATCCATGTCTACAGAAAATCCTAAAGCAGGCGACGAATCTGCACCAATTGAAGAGCCTCGTAAGTCGCTTTTTTATGATCCAACTGAATACCGAATTCGTAGTTTTGTGACGCGGGCAGGACGTTTGTCAGATGCGCAATCAAAGGCGATTGAAAGCTTGGGTGCCAAGTATATGATCGCGTATGAAAAAGCTGTGCTAGATGTCGATGCAGCGTTCGGACGCCAAGCGCCGACCATATTTGAAATTGGATTTGGTATGGGTGAAACCAGTGCCAAAATTTCTGCCTTAATGCCAGAAAAGAATTTCATTGGAGTTGAAGTTCATACGCCTGGCGTGGGCAATTTATTGAAGTTGACCGAAGCGGCTGGATTACAAAATCAACGCATCATCCAACACGATGCCTATGAAGTATTAATGAATATGATTGCGCCAGAATCTTTGGCTGGCGTCCATGTATTTTTCCCAGATCCTTGGCATAAAGCTAGGCACAATAAACGCCGTTTAATTCAAGGACCGATGGTTGCCTTACTGGCATCCCGTATTAAGTCTGGTGGCTATATTCATTGCGCCACCGATTGGGAAGAATATGCGGTGCAAATGTTAGAAGTGCTGAGCGCTGATCCAGGTTTGAAAAATACTGCCGATGCTTACGCGCCACGTCCTGATTATCGCCCGGTCACCAAGTTTGAGAATCGCGGTTTGAAGTTGGGACACGGGGTGTGGGATTTGGTGTTTGAGAAAAAATAGGTTTAACGAGAAGTGTGCCTGAGCCTACTTCGTTGAGATTGCAAGATCGTACTTAGAATAAACGCAGCCTGTAAGCGTGCTGCGTTTTTTTTCGTCCTATGCTGAGTTGTTATCGCAGATATCGACTTCCGCTGCTCCAACTAGCGGTCACCTAGCTGTCATCTACTTGTCACTAAGCCTCTCTACAATCTGTCTTCTATGACAGAAAATGCGAAAAAATCTGAGAAAACAATTCTATTACTCAGTGTCTCTGCCGGTGCCGGACATGCGCGCGCTGCTGAAGCAATACGCGCCTATGCTGAATTAGCTGATCCAAGTTGTAGGGTGATTCATCTCGATGTAATGGATTACGTCACGACAGGCTTTCGTAAGATCTATACCGATTTTTATATGCGCTTGGTCAATCGTGCACCGACCTTGTGGGGCTATTTGTATAACTATACCAACGATGCCAGACCCGATAGCTCGATGGAAAAACTACGGCGTAGCTTGGAACGTTGGAATGCAAAAGCCTTATTGCGTGAGATTGCCAACTTACATCCTGATGCAATTATTTGCACCCATTTTTTACCAGCAGAAATGCTGGCAAGATTAATCGCAAGACGAGAGTTGCATTGTCCAGTTTGGGTACAAGTGACCGATTTTGATTTGCATCGTATGTGGGTGCATGCGGGAATTGCTGGTTACTTTGCCGCGAATCAGGAGGTTGCATTTCGTATGCGAGCACATGGGATTGTGGCCGATGCCATTCATGTGACAGGAATTCCTATCATGCCTGCATTCGCACAGACGTTATCTCGAACCGTATGTGCGCAAGAATTTGGTTTAGATCCATCTCGGTTAACTATCATCTTGATGGGCGGTGGTGCTGGCCTCGGTAACTTAGATGAGCTTGCAGTGCGCTTGTTGGAGTTACACATAGATATGGAGAATACCTGCTCTCAATTCCAATTGGTGGTACTAGCCGGGAAAAACTTGAAGAGCTTGCAGGCTTTACAAAGCCTCGCACAATTTTATCCAAAACGACTGTTTCCTTTTGGATTTACTTCCCAGGTTGAACGATTGATGGCTTGTGCTGACTTGGTCGTTACCAAACCTGGTGGACTCACCACTTCAGAGTGTTTGGCAATGGGTTTGCCGATGATCGTCAATGCGCCGATACCTGGACAAGAAGAACGCAATGCGGATTTTGTGATGGAGCAGGGCGTTGCACTCAAAGCCGTTGATGCACTTGCACTTGCGTATCGCGTGCAAGAGCTCATTGCACAACCAGACAAACTTTCGAATATGGCGGCACGAGCGAAATCGCTTGGTAAACCAAACGCCGCAAAAACTGTGTTTGAACATGTGCTCAGTAGCTTGATCTAAATATGAAATCACCTACATTCCCTAACTTATCAATCCAAAGCAAAATTATTGAAGGACATTCTTATGCGCATACAGTGGAAGGGATTGTTGCTCACTTTATTTTGGGTCAGTTTGATGGCCTTTTTTTTCGCCGAGGTTGAGATTCAGATTGAAGGTGGCGCTGGGTGGGCGACCAGTTTACCGACTTGGCGTATAGAGCAGCATTGGTTGCTAGATATTTTTTGGGGCGGGCGAGCGATGACCGGTTATCACGCTTGGGTATTTCCATTCATCGCCATGGTCTTTCATCTGCCATTTTTCTTTCTACAAATTTGGTCATGGAAACTGCAAGCGCGTGCGTTTGCATGCATTATGGTTTTTTGGATAGTGGAAGATTTTCTTTGGTTTGTGCTCAACCCTGCATTCGGTTTAGTCCGATTTAATCCTATCGATGTCTTTTGGCATAAGCATTGGTGGTGGGGACTGCCTACTGATTACTGGACTTTCTCAGTGTTATCAGCTGTCCTACTATGCTACTCATTTAGCGAACGCAAAAGTTGACGTAAGTTGATGCACAAGTTATCAGTGCCTGAATAAGGCCGGTGTCCCTCTAGCTCTCGAAGAATGATTAAATTGTTTTTCTTGTAAATTTAGAGTAAGTTGCCAGCTCATACTGTCTTTGGTGCTTAATTTATGCGTGCATTTATTCTACTATTGCTAGGATCGCTACGACTGTCAGCTTTTTCTTTAGCATTGTTGCTTGTTCTTCCAATTTCCTCCTCGGCGCAATCGTCAAATAGTCCTTTTGCCGCGCACAAATCGATTCCTTATTCTTCTCAATTGATTAAAGCGAGGTTGAATAATGGACTGACTTACTATTTGCAAAAAAACGCAAAGCCTGAGAAAAAAGCTGAATTGCGCTTGGTGATCAAAGCCGGTTCAATTTTAGAAGACGAGGATCAACAAGGTCTCGCGCATTTCACTGAACATATGGCCTTTAACGGCAGTAAGCATTTTAAGAAAAATGATTTGGTTTCTTTTTTAGAATCGATGGGTGTGAAGTTCGGTGCTGATTTAAATGCCTATACCAGTTTCGATGAGACCGTTTACATTCTACCTATTCCCACAGATAAACCGGCAAATCTGGATAAGGCGATCATGGTGTTGGCAGATTGGGCACATGGCTTAGCATTTGATCACACCGAAATCGACAGAGAACGTGGAATTGTTCTTGAAGAAGCACGTTTAGGTAAGGGCGCAGAAGATCGCTTAAATAAACAAGTTCTACCAAAGATCTTGCATGGTTCAAAGTATGCCGAACGTCTACCGATTGGCAAAGAAGATGTATTGAAGAACTTTCAGTACGATGCATTAAAACGATTTTATCGTGATTGGTATCGTCCAGATTTGATGGCCGTCGTCGTGGTAGGTGATATTGATTTGGCTCAGGCAAAACGTTTGATAGAAAAGAATTTTTCTGCTTTAAAAAATCCTCAGAAGCCTCGCACTCGTGGAATTTCTCAAGTACCCATAAAAAATATCAATGACGCAGTGGTTGCGATAGATAAAGAAGCAAACATCGCCACTGTCAGTATTTCACAAGGCCGTTATCTCAATAAGAATGACGGAAAGTTTGGCAGCTATCGCGAACGTCGTATTCAAAGTTTCTTTAATGTGATGTTGAGTAATCGCTTACGTGAATTGGCGCAGCTACCGCAGCCACCTTTTCTTGGCGCAAGTAGCGGTGTAAAAAATTTGGTGGCGCAATACCAAGAATTTAATTCTCTTGCCGCAATTGGCAAAGCGGGAGTTCAAAACGCGATTGAGGCTTTGATGCGAGAAAATAAGCGGGTGGCGCAGTTTGGTTTTAGCGCAGCTGAATTTGAACGTGCAAAATCAAATGCTTTGCGCAATATGGAAGATGCATACAAGGAGCGAGAAAAAAGTCAGTCTGCAGAATTAGCATCTGAGTTTATACGTAACTTCTTAGTTGGCGAAGCGATACCAGGAATTGAAGCAGAGTACGCATTTCACCAAGTGATCATGAAACAAATTTCGCTCGATGATGTGAATCAATTTGCACGCACTATTTTAGTGAATCAAGAACCAAAACTTATCGTCTATCAAGGAAATGATAAACCAGATCACGTCATTCCTGATTCTCTACAATTAATGGAAATGGTGAAGCGTGCCGAGCAAGTGGCGGTGACTGCTTATATCGAAAAGAAGACAGTCGCCACATTGATGGATGCACCACCGCAAGCTGGTAGCATTATCAATGAAGTTAAAGATTCGAAGTTGGGTACGACAACTTGGACGCTCAGTAATGGCGTCACGCTCGTCATGAAACCAAGCGACTTTAAGAATGATCAAATCTTGCTTGGTGCTAGTAGGGCAGGTGGCATGTCGATGGTGGCCGACACCGATTTTTTGCAAGCACGTTATGCCACCACCATTGTTGGTGTGATGGGTATGAAGGATATAGCGCCACTGGAGCTAGGGAAGTTTTTGGCCGGAAAAAATGTCAGTGTCTCGACCAAGTTTGGTGAAAACTTTGAAGGAATTTCTGGCTCCTCAAGTAAAAGAGATTTGGAGACAATGCTGCAAGTGATTTATCTCGCCATGACTGCACCACGTCGAGATCCTGCGCTATTTCAATCCTTTGTCGGTAAGCAGCAAGACGCTTTACGCAATCAAATGGCATCGCCTTTTGCCGTGTTTCAAGATCAATTGATACACACAATGTATCCCGCGCATCCGCGTTTACCGGTGTTAAGTACACCAGAGCATATTGCCGCACTTGATCTTGATCGTTTGATGGCAATTTATCAGGCCCGTTTTTCGAGTGCCAAAGGTTTTACCTTCTTTTTGGTGGGAAGTTTCGACATTGAAAAAGTGAAATCTTTAGTCTTGAGTTATCTCGCTGGATTACCCGCACACGATGTTGAGGTCGGTATCAAAGATCACGGTTTAAGACCTGTGTCTGGTATCGTGAAGAAAAATGTGTATGTTGGTAAAGAGTCTCAAAGCTTGGTGACTTTGCAGATGCATGGCGAACGTAAGATGAGTATCGCGGATCGTATGCGATTTTCTGCGGTCATGGAGGTATTGCAATTGCGATTGACCGCAAAAATGCGTGAAGAGCTTGGCGCTGTCTATAGCCCGCAAGTCTCATACAGAACAATCTTAAATCCTTATCAGGGATATATGGTCGAGCTTTACTTACCTAGTGGACCTGAACATGTGGACAAATTATTGCGCAGTAGTTTTACCTTGATTGAAGACATGAAAAAAAATCCTGTGACCGAGGATGAACTGAAAAAAGTGAAAGAGAATTGGCTGAAAAATCGTCAAGATCAAATGAAAACCAATGAATTTTGGATGACGATATTTAATGATGTGAAAGAGGATAATGAAAACCCTATGCACGTATTTACATTCAATGACAGAGTAAAACAATTGCAAACGAGGGAAGTCCAAGATGCTGCAAAGATCTACTTGAATATGGACAATTATATTCAGGTCGTTATGTATCCAGAGCAAATGAAACCAAATTAGCTGAAACCAACTAAGCTGAAACTAACTAAGCTGAAACTAACTAAGCTGGCAGGGAACTTTTAGCTTGCAAACTATTCTCAAGAATATTGATATTCACACTGAAAATGCCGTCCAAATAAAAAATAAAGGAAGAGACCATGAAGACAAATTTTACTTATACAAAGATCGCTTTGGCAGCGATATTCTCTTTGCTGGCGAGTTCGGTTTCAGCTCAGCAAAAAGCATCAAAAGTATCCTTGCCCAAATTGAGCATCGCCGATATCTTGAAGTCATCTCAGGCAAGTGACTGGCGCGTACTCAATCCTGACAATACCTTGTATTTAGAAATGGAAAAAGGTCGTGTGGTGATTGAGCTTGCGCCTGAGTTTGCGCCAAAAAATGTGGCGAATATCAAAGCATTAGTCAAAGAGGGCTATTTCGACGGACTAGCAATGATACGTTCGCATGACAATTACGTTGCACAGTGGGGAGACCCAGGTGAGAAGCGTGAATTTAAAAATGCGACGAAGAAAGTCGAAGGCGAATTCACGGTGAAATACAAAAAAGATGCACAGTTCACCCGATTGCCTGATGTCGACGGCTATGCGCCACAAGTCGGACATGTGAATAGTTTCGCTGCAGCGCGCGATCCCAAAACACAAAGCACCTGGCTCACCCACTGCTATGGCGCCATCGGTGTTGCGCGTGGCAATGAAACCGACAGTGGTAACGGAAGTTCTCTCTACGCCGTTACTGGTCACGCACCACGTAATCTCGATCGTAATATCACTGTCGTTGGCCGTGTCATGCATGGCATAGAGTTACTCTCTAGCCTGCCACGCGGCACTGGCGCTTTAGGGTTTTATGAAAAGCCAGAAGAAGGCACACCGATTAAATCGGTACGCATAGCCAGCGATGTGCCAGAGGCTGAACGGATTAAATTAGAAGTCTTCCGTACAGATACTGCTAATTTTAAAGCTTTGGTAGAAGCACAGAGAAATCGCGGTGGTGATTGGTATAAATTCGCTGCGAATCATATTGAGTTGTGTAATGTGCCGATTC
>DLGN01000220.1 GCA_002482715.1 Oxalobacteraceae bacterium UBA7693 | reverse complement strand
CTTCATCAACATGGGTGTGAATTTAGGTTTGTTGCCAACCAAAGGTTTGACTTTGCAACAAACCAAAATTCACACCCATGTTGATGAAGGTTTGTATGCCTATCCAGATACCGATGCCTTTTGCCGTCAAGCCTGCAAAAGTCGCATCTAACACGATGGCCTGACGGCCAATTTCAAAGGCACGTTTGACGATCCAATAAAACAAATAGATCACCACAGCAACGCCAACAAAACCAAGTTCTTCACCAATCACCGCTAACAAAAAATCTGTATGCGCTTCTGGCAAATAATGCAGTTTCTCGACGCTCGCACCCAAGCCCACGCCAAATAATTCACCACGGCCAAAAGCAATCAGCGAGTGCGTTAATTGATAGGCTTTACCTAGGGCATTGTCTTCTTCGAATGGATTCAGATACGCGAAAATCCGTTCACGTCGCCAAGGTGATAACAAAATCACCGAGGTAAAAATGCCGACCAGCGCCGCCGCGATGCCACCAAACCAAATACCGTTAATGCCACCCAAAAACAAAATACCCATGGCGATACAAACGATCACGCCAAACGCACCAAGATCTGGCTCCAACAATAACAACAAGCCCAAGACCGCGACCGTAATCATCATCGGCAAAAAGCCTTTGGTTAGCTTATGCATAAATTCTTGCTTACGCACCGTGTAATCGGCTGCATATAACACCATAAACAACTTCATCATTTCGGAAGGCTGTACATTAAAAGCCTTGAATGAAATCCAGCGCTTTGCACCATTCACGCCTTTACCTATACCGGGTATCAACACCAACACCAACAAAACTAAAGTCGCGATAAACAAATACGGCGCCAACTTTTGCCAATCTTCAATGCGCAAACGAAAAATAATAAAACTCGCCAAAATCGACACCGTCACAAAAATCGCTTGGCGAATCAAAAAATGATTGTTTTTGTAGTTCGCATACTTAGGCGAATCAGGCAAAGAAATTGAGGCGGAATACACCATCACCATGCCAAACACCATCAAAATCAAAGTCACCCAAACCAAGGCCTGGTCATACTCCATCATCTTTGAACGCTGCACGAAATGCGTCGTGGTCTGGCTGCTACTAGACGCACGAAATGGGTTCAAATTGAGGAGCAGCTGTTTCATCAGCAAACTTCTCCACGATTCAAAGCAATTTCACGTACTGCATCGATAAACACCTGCGCTCTGTGCGCATAATTCTTAAACATGTCCAAACTGGCACAGGCTGGTGACAATAAAACGATGTCGCCCTCTTGCGCTATTTCGCCCGCCTTTGCCACTGCGTCTTCCAAACTAGAAAAACTTTGCATCTCGACCGCAGTCACGTTCAAAGCAGACTGAATTTCAGCGGCATCTTTGCCGATCAATAAAACGGATTTGACATAGCGTGACACTGGCGAAGCTAGCGGGCTAAAATCCTGACCTTTACCGTCACCGCCCGCGATCAAAATGATTTTTTGACTAGCGCCACCAGCTTCTTCTCCCAAGCCTTTTAATGCTGCAACCGTTGCACCAACATTGGTGCCTTTGCTGTCATCAAAATAATCTACCCCAGCGATCGTCGTCACCAATTCAACGCGATGCGGTTCGCCTTTGTATTCGCGCAAGGCATGCAGCAATGGTGCTAGCGGCAGACCGATACCACGACATAAAGCCAAAGCTGCGAGCGCATTACTTGCATTATGTTGTCCGCGGACCTTGAGCGCATCGGCTGGCATCAGTCGGGTAATGGTCAAGGAGACTTCCTGCACTTCTTTCTTACGTTTGCGTGAAGTGGCTTGTTCGTCTTCATCCGCATTCGCTACCGCAAGCCAAGTCATACCTTGATCGTGCAATAAGCCAAACTCAGCATCGTGCTGCGGTGCTGTACATGAAAAACTCAGGAAATGGGAATTAGGACGCTGCATCGCCATGACTTGTGCATCATCACGATTGAGAACTTGCAAAGTTGTCGCGCCAAAAATCTTGGCTTTATCGGCGCAGTAATTCTTCATGTCGCCATGCCAATCCAAATGATCTTGTGTCACGTTGAGCACAGTGGCGACATCAGGATTTAGACTGAAATTGGTATGCAACTGGAAGCTGGACAACTCCAACACCCAAACTTGCGGCAAGGATTCGCTATCAATACATTCACATAAGACATCCAACATTGCGGGGCTAATATTGCCAGCGACTTTGACGCTTAGCACAGCACGTGCGCACAGTTGACCTGTCAAGCTAGTCACGGTCGTTTTGCCATTAGTCCCCGTAATCGCAATGACTTTTGGGGTGTAGTTATTTTGTTCTTTGAGTTCCGCTAAGGCTTGCGCGAACAACTCCAACTCGCCCCACACGGGAATATTTCTTTCTTGCGCTGATTGAAGAATGATCTTCAACTCACCATCGGGGGCCAAACCAGGACTAACGACAACGATATCGACGCCATCAACATGTGCGGTCTGTAATTCACCACCAAAAAACTCAGCTTCTGGTGCAAGTTCTTTCAAAGCAGATAAACGATCTGGATTACTACGCGTATCGACCACACGCAGGCGCGCGCCGCAACGCTGCAACCAACGCGCCATCGCCAGACCAGATTCACCTAGCCCGACGATCAATACCTGCTTATCCGAAAACTTCATACTCATACCAGTTTAACCAATCAACTTATAGAAACTATTAACGCAATTTCAAAGAGGACAAACCTACTAACACCAACAGCATCGTAATAATCCAAAAACGCACGACCACTTGCGTTTCTTTCCAACCTTTTTGTTCAAAATGATGATGCAAAGGTGCCATCAAAAATAAGCGTTTGCCGACACCGTATTTTCGCTTGGTAAATTTGAAATACATCACTTGCAACATCACCGAGAAAGTTTCAACCACAAAGATGCCGCCCATAATGAACAAGACCACTTCTTGACGTACAATCACCGCGACGGTACCAAGCGCACCACCTAAAGCGAGTGCACCAACGTCACCCATAAACACTTGAGCCGGATGCGCGTTAAACCAGAGGAATGCCAAACCCGCACCAGCCATCGCACCACAGAAAATAAGCAACTCACCGGCACCTGGGATGTAGGGAATCAACAAATATTTTGAGTAACCAGCATGTCCTGTGAGGTAAGCAAAAATACCCAGGGCGGAACCCACCATAATCGTCGGCATAATCGCCAAACCATCTAAACCATCAGTCAAGTTAACAGCGTTACTCGTGCCGACAATCACGCAGAATGTCAGAGCAATAAAGCCCCAAACACCAAGCGGATAATTAAAGGTTTTAAAGAATGGAATAATCAAATCCGCCTTTGGTGGTAAATCCATGCTAAAGCCAGACTGCACCCAAGCGAAGAACAACTCCATGACCTTAGTATTGGTCGGTGCAGATACAGAAAACGCCAAATAAATCGCAGCGACAATACCGATCAAGGATTGCCAGAAAAATTTCTCGCGTGATGCCATGCCGTTTGGATCGCGATACACAACTTTGCGATAATCGTCGACCCAGCCAATTGCACCGAATCCCAAGGTCACGATCAACACAACCCAGACAAAGCGATTACTCAAATCTGACCACAACAAAGTGGAGATGCCGATAGAAATCAACACCAAAGCACCACCCATCGTCGGCGTACCAGATTTGATCAAGTGCGTTTGTGGACCATCTGTACGTACCGCCTGACCAACTTTTAAACGTGTCAACATACGAATCACCGCAGGACCGGCGATCAGGCCAATCGAAATCGCCGTCATGGTCGCGAACACCGCGCGGAAAGTAATGAATCCAAACACGCGGAAGAAACCGATGTCTTGTTTAAAAAGTTCTGCCAACCAAAGCAACATAATATTTGTCCCTAATTATTTTTAATTTTTTCTAATTGTTTTTAATGTGTTCCTGATGCTGCTGTATTTCCAACGGCATTCATCAAATGTGCTACGACACGTTCCATCTTCATAAAACGTGATCCCTTAATCAGGATCGTATTGCCGTTACCGCTTTCACAATCTAACTTCGCCAACAGCATGCCCAATTCATCAAAATGCTGTGCACCGCTACCGAAGGCTATGGTCGACGATTTTGCCAATGAACCTAAGGTATATAGATGTTGAATGCCTTGCGCTTTGGCGTATTGCCCAATTTCTTGATGGAAGGCTGCGCCATCAGAACCAACCTCGCCCATGTCGCCAAGTACCAGCGTCGTTTCTGCAGTGACTTTGGCTAACACATCAATCGCTGCCTTCACAGAATCTGGATTCGCGTTATAAGTGTCATCAATCAAGCGCGCACCTGCTGCGGCCATTTTCAATTGCAAGCGACCTGACACTGGCGCGAATGCTTGCAATCCCTCAACGATTTTTGCAGCAGAAATACCAATCGCCGAACAGCAAGCGGCGGCCGCCAAGGCATTCAAAACATTGTGCTGACCAGCCGCAGCCAGCTGCACCGTAACCGCTTCGCCCTGAATCGACATCTGAATATCACTACCAAAATCTTGCGCAATAAAACTGCCCGACACATCAGCTTTTTGATCAGCTTTTTGTGCAGGATGTGAAACCAAACCAAAAGTCAGCGTTTTGCGCTGTCCTGCAAATTCTTTCCAAATCGCTGTGTACGCATCATCTGCGGGAAACACTGCAACACCGTCGGCTGGCAAACTTTGAATCACCGCACCATTTTCAATCGCAACTGCTTCTACCGTTTGCATAAATTCTTGATGCTCACGCTGA
>DLGN01000100.1:3268-3986 GCA_002482715.1 Oxalobacteraceae bacterium UBA7693 | reverse complement strand
CATGTAGTTAATTAAACGGTTTTGGATTTGATTTTTGGAGGCATCGTGTCAAATGAATTAAAAAAAATCATCGGTCGAATTATTAAGGCGCCAGAAGGCTTCCTTGATGAGGTGAGCCTAGAGGAAGCGCGTAAAGCGCGCCGTGGATTTATGGGGAAAGCGCTGGCAATGGGTGCTGGTGTTGCCTCGACTGCTGCAGTCGCAGCAAAGGTTGTTGATGATGACGCCATTATTAAACTACCTGAACATAGCAAAACTTTAGGGCAACCGGTAGCGTCAACTGGTTATGGCATGCCATCCCAGTGGGAAAAAAATCTGCAACGCCGTGAGAGTCCAGGATTAACTCGTGTGTCTCAAGCCTCTGTCAGTTTTACGCCACTTCAAGGTTTATTCGGCATCATCACGCCAAGTGGTTTGCATTTTGAGCGACATCATCAAGGTTGGCATGACATTGATCCAAGCGGACATCGCTTAATGATCAATGGTTTGGTGAAGGAAGAGCGGGTCTTCACAATGGATGACTTGATGCGATTGCCAAGCGTCTCTCGCATTCACTTTATTGAATGTGGCGCGAACACAGGTGCTGAGTGGGGTAATGTTGCATTGCCTACTGTTCAGTACACGCATGGTATGTTGAGCTGTTCGGAATTTACCGGTGTGTTGCTTTCTACCTTGTTAGAGATGTGCGGCTACGACAAGAAAAAAGGCAAATATGTAT
>DLGN01000100.1:0-3260 GCA_002482715.1 Oxalobacteraceae bacterium UBA7693 | reverse complement strand
CTCAAGCATGACGCGTACCATTGCGATAGATCGTGCTATGGATGACGTGTTGGTTGCCTGGGCGATGAATGGTGAAATGCTGCGCCCAGAAAATGGCTATCCACTTCGCTTGGTGGTGCCGGGCGTACAGGGTGTTAGTTGGGTTAAGTATTTGCGTCGCATTGAAGTTGGTGATGAGCGCTATGACACCAAAGATGAAGCGATCCACTACATCGACATGATGCCAGACGGTATGCACCGTCAATATACGTCAGTGCAAGAATGCAAGAGCGTCATCACCACACCTTCAGGTGGTCAAACCTTGCTTGATAAAGGTTTCTATAACATCACAGGCTTGGCATGGTCAGGCCGCGGCAAAATTAAGCGTGTTGACGTCAGCGTGGACGGTGGTCGAAATTGGCGTACAGCTAGACTCGAGACGCCTATCTTGAGTAAAGCGCTAACTCGTTTCAATATCGATTGGGTATGGGATGGCTCGCCAACTATTGTTCAAAGTCGCGCTATTGATGAAACCGGATATGTTCAACCCAAATTAAATCAATTGCGTGCAGTGCGCGGAACAAAATCGATTTATCACAATAACGCCATTCAATCCTGGAAGATCTCCAGTAATGGCGAAGTATCCAATGTACAGGTGTCCTGATGCAGAAAAATAATCTCAAAAAACTGCTGTTTATCAGCTTAGCGGGAATGAGTATTTCTCTCGCCTTTGCACAAGAAAAACCATGGAATCACATCGGTCGTAAAGCCACACCAGCTGAGGTAAAGGCTTGGGACATTGATGTGCGTGGTGATTTCAAGGGGTTACCAAAAGGTAAGGGATCGGTAGCTCAGGGTGAGCAAATCTGGGAAGCAAAATGCGCTAGCTGCCATGGCACTTTCGGTGAGCTCAATGAGGTTTTTCCACCGCTGGTGGGGGGCACTACACCGGAAGATATTAAGACGGGAATAGTAGCGGCGAATGCACAAGGTGGTGTCGCGCAAAAAACCACGATGATGAAGCTCGCAAAGTTGTCAACAATGTGGGACTACATCAATCGAGCGATGCCATGGACTGCGCCAAAATCTTTGCAGGCTGATGAAGTCTATGCTGTGGTTGCGTACATACTGAATTTGAGTGCGGTGATCCCATCTGATTTTACGCTGTCAGACGAGAATATTCGAGAAGTGCAGGCAAAGCTTCCGAATCGTAATGGCCTAGTGAGATTTGATGGTCTTTGGAATACCAATGGCAAACCTGATGTGCAAAACACTGCTTGTATGAAGGATTGTAAGGTTGAGGATATCAGCTCAACACTGCCAGATTTTGCCCGTAATGCACATGGCAATTTGTTAGAGCAAAACCGGGTAATCGGTGGTGTCAGAGGAGCGGATACCACTAAGCCAGCACCAGCAGAGCCTGTTGCTAGTTCGCTGACGAAGCCAGCGATGAAATCAACGGTGGCTACACCTTCAACAGTTGCACCAGTATCACCAGTATCGCCCGTAAAAGAAATGAAACCAGCAGCTGATGCATCGGCTGCGGTCGATGTTAAGCCAATGCTAGCAAAAAATTCGTGTACAGCTTGCCATGGCATGAAAAATAAAGTGGTAGGGCCTGGATTTAATGAAATTGCAGCAAAGTACAAATCGAAGAGTGATGCAGAGGCTTACTTGGCTGGAAAAATCAAAGCCGGTAGTTCAGGTGTTTGGGGTGCGATACCAATGCCGCCGCAAGCGCAAATGAAAGATGCGGACATCAAAGCGATTGCAGCTTGGTTAGTGGCAGGTGCAAAGTAAGTCCGATGCGGTAATGAAGTAAAGCGTTTAACAAAGTTTTTTTGAAATCGAAAAGATTTTTTTTGTCAGATTATTTCTGATTTTTAGTCTACATAAAGGAGACATTATGAATACGAGCCGTCGTTCCCTATTGAAATCAGCTAGTGCTTTCGGCATTTTGCTTGCAGCTGGTGTGATTACCTCTAAACAGGCTTTTGCTGCGGATATCCGCGCTGGATTTGATGCAAAAAGTTTGTCTGAAGCCTTGACCGTTCTGGGTGGTACTGCAGTGGATAGTAAAGACATCGCCATTACGACACCGGATATTGCTGAAAATGGTGCAGTGGTACCTATCACCGTGAATAGCGCAATTCCAAATACCGAAGAAATCTTTATCTTCGTAGAAAAGAATCCGACACCTTTAGCCGCGGTATTCATGATCCCGGCGGGCACAGAGAGCATGGTACAGACACGTTTAAAAATGGGTCAAAGCACGAACGTATTGGTGGTTGTCAAAGCTGGTGGGAAATTGTTCAGTGCGTCTAAAGAAACCAAAGTGACTTTGGGTGGTTGTGGCGGCTAAGGCTCTCTGAGTGAGAGAGCGAAACCCAGCGCAAGCACGCAAAAAATAAATTAATGGCACAAGAATGTGCTCGAAATGAATGAAGGAAAAAGGAGAACATCATGGCAGATCCAATGAAAATCCGCGCTAATCATAATAACGGCGTGACAGAAGTTAAAGTGTTGATGGCGCATCCAATGGAAGGTGGATTACGTAAAGATTCACAAGGGAAAATTGTGCCTGCACACTTCATCAAAGAAGTGAAGGCAACAGCAGGTGGCAAAGTTGTGTTGCAATGTTTGTGGGGGCAAACTGTTTCACAAAATCCTTACCTCGCTTTCAAATTTAAGGGCGGTGCTAAAGGTGAAAAAGTGCAAGTAAATTGGGTCGATAATAAAGGTGACACTCGCACGGACGAAGCAACGATTGCGTAAGTTTTGTCCGGCAAGTTCTCGCTTGCAAGTCATGATTTAAGAATAAGAACTTGCCGGAATTTTTCTTTCGTTAATCACTTAGATAACACTTTCAGATGAGGCAGTTATGAAGAAATCTTATATTTACCTATGTTTTTTGGCGATATGCCAACTAGCATCGAATGCGGTTTTTGCACAATCTGCCTCGGATGAAATTGCCAAGTATCGGGCGATGCTGGCAGATGGGAATCCTGCAGAACTGGTAGAAGGGCAAGGCGAAGTCTTATGGAAGACCCAGCGCGGCCCCAAAAACGCCTCACTTGAAAAATGTGATTTTGGTAAAGGCCCTGGTGTCATCAAAGGTGTTTATGCAGAAATGCCACGCTATTTTAAAGATGTCGATGCCGTCATGGATTTCGAATCACGTTTGGTCCATTGCATGGTTACGCTGCAAGGCTTCACGCGCGAGGAGGTTATAAAAAAACCGTACTCTTCGCAAGGTGACCGTGCCACCGAATTAGAGGCCT
>DLGN01000314.1 GCA_002482715.1 Oxalobacteraceae bacterium UBA7693 | reverse complement strand
GCTTCAACTCCAACACCAATGATGCAGAAAAATAGTATTGCAATGTCAGATCAATCAGATCAATTTGATTGGTCTCGTCTGCATTTATGTGAAGTCAGTAGTTTGGAAGAAGAGGCCGAGCAAGCCGCGCAATGCATTATTGAATGGCTACAAGCTGGTAAACAAAAAATCGCCGTGATTGCGCAAGACCGCGTCATTTCTCGCCGTTTGCGTGCCTTGCTGGAACGTGCGCAAGTCTATGTGGCGGATGAAACAGGTTGGAAACTATCAACCACGCGCGCAGCAGCTTGTCTGGCGGCATGGTTTGAAGTGGTCGCAACGCGGGCAGATACGATGGCTTTGCTGGATTTTTTGAAGTCTCCATTTTTGCCGCTGGGTGCTAAAGGTTTAGAAGCGTCTGAGGCAGCAGAAGATGTCGATAAGGCTGATCTAGTCATGGAGATTGAGTTGGCTTTGCGTAGAAATAATGTGGTGGGTAATTGGGATGCCGTGTTATATACCTTAGAACGTCAACCACAAGCTCGAGCTTGGCTTGCACAGATCGCGCGTTTAGCGCATCAATATGGCAATAGCGCAGGTGCATCACGCCGCAGTTTGAAAGATTGGACGCAAATTAGTATCCAAACCTTGACCGATCTGGGCATGCTCGATCCAATGCTAGAAGACCTCGCTGGCGCGCAAGTCGTACAAATGTTACAGGCTTTGAATAGTGATTGTCATGGCTTGGAAATGCACTTTAGTTTTTCGGAATGGCGAGCGTTTATTAATTTGCAGATGGAAGCAACGCCATTTAAACAAGAACAAATCGATCAGCGAGTTGTGATGCTACCCTTGAATGGTGCACGCTTGCGATGTTTTGATGCGGTGTATTTGATTGGTGGAGACGCCAAACATTTACCTTCAAAACCGCAAGAAACTTTGTTCTTCACCAATGCCGTGCGACGTGAATGTGGTTTGGTGACGCGTGAGCAAAGGCAGCTACAACAGTTGCGTGATTTTGCTGAATTGGTTCTTTCGAACGGTGAAATTGTATTGTCTTGGCAATCGCAAATTAACGGCGAATTAAACGCCTTGAGCCCATGGATAGAGCAAGTGAAATTGGTCATGGCGCGTCAAGGAAAATCCGCATTAATGAGCAGATTAATGAGTGGTAAACGCATACTGGCAGCACATCATTTAAACACCATCATCGCAACACAACCCAGACCAGATGCTGCCGCTTTGATGCCAAGCACGCTCTCGGCCAGTGGATTATCTAGCTTGATTGCTTGCCCATATCAATTTTTTGCCGGACGCATGCTTAGACTCTCCGCCATTGATGAATTATCGGATATGCCGGAAAAACGCGACTATGGCGATTGGTTACACGCGATTTTAAAAACTTATCACGATAGTTTGTTAGCAGATCAATTAGGTTTGAATGATGATCGTATAGGTTTATTGCATGCGATTTCAGATACCTGGTTTGCGCGTGTATTGAAGCAGAGCCCAGCCGCTTTAGGCTATAGCATACGCTGGCGCAAAGTGATTCCTGCCTATGTCGCCTGGGCGAATGAACGCGAAGCCGATGGCTGGCAGTTTGCTTTTGGTGAAGTCTGGGCGGAAGCACNNCCATGGGATGATGGTGCGATTACTTTGCGAGGTCGGGTCGATAGAATTGATGAACGTCATTTAGACAATGGTGAAATTGAGCGTGCTGTATTGGACTACAAAACCAAAAATAAGACCGCTCTGAAAGCCAGACTGAAAAACTTTGAAGACCATCAACTTGCTTTTTATGGATTGTTGCAAGCGAAGATTCCGCATAGCGACGATGCGAATGATCTTGATATGACATTATTAGATCCTGTCGATACTGCTTATTACGTTGCTCTGGAAACAGAACGTGACAAGACTGGCGATGTTGAAGCGCCAGATTACGGCAAATGGAAAAGCGAATTGGAAACAGCCATCCGACAAAATATGCGTGCGATACAACATGGTGCAGGCCTGCCTGCGCAAGGTGTGGAAAGTGTTTGTGCTTATTGCGATGTACGTGGCTTGTGTCGTAAAGGAGCTTGGTGATGCGTCAAACTAATCATGCGCAGGCCTATGAGTTGAATGGGCAAGTGGTGGATGCGATGCAGTTTACGGCGGCTGCTTGTGATCCTCATCGTTCGGTTGTAGTGGAAGCCTGCGCGGGCAGTGGAAAGACCTGGCTACTGGTGGCTCGCATGTTGCGCCTGCTTCTCGATGGTGCGGAGCCGGCCGAGTTGTTAGCGATTACTTTTACTCGTAAAGCCGCACAAGAAATGCAGCATCGCTTGATGGTGCTACTACAGCAATTGGCCTTGGCAGATGAAGCACTTGCCAGCACCATTTTGCTTGAACGTGGCGTTCCGGTATCGCAATTGGCAAGTAGTTTGCCGCGGGCACGGCAACTCTATGAAAACCTCTTGAGCAATCCACAAGGCTTGTCTATGGATACCTTCCATAGCTGGTTCGGACGTTTATTGAAATTAGCCCCTTTAGCTTCTGGTGTGCCGCATGGTTTCAATTTATTGGAATCGACCAGCAGCATACAGCGTGAAGCTTGGGGACAGTTGATGCAACTGGCTGAGAGAAATAATGCGGAAACTGATAGCGAAGATAATTTGCTCAAACAAGAATTACTTTATCTATATGAAGAATTAGGCGATTTCAGTACACAATTAATGCTGGATGCTTTTTTAGATAAACGCGCCGAATGGTGGGCGATCAGCGGGAATGCCGCCACGCCTGATGCCGCCTTGCAGCAACTGCGTAGCTTGATGGGCGAAGATGCTATCAGTGATGCCCGCCTGCGTGTTTGGCAAGATGAGGCTTTGCTGGAGCGAATACAAAACATCGGTATTTGTTTGGGTAAGGGCAGCCCAGAAAATCAAAAGCGTGGCGTTGCGATAGAAACGGCTTTAACGAATGCAAAATGTGCGAACAATCTGCTGAGCGTAGAACATTTTTCCGCTTTAGCGAATGAGTTCTATAGCAGTGAGGGCGTCAATCGTAAAAATCGTAAAACCAAGAACTTGAGCGCCGCGATTGAAGCTTGGCTAGGGGCAGATAACGAATCCGCATTTCACGATGAATGTAATGCGATTGCAGAGACCTTAAAAGTGTTTGAACGACGCAGTAAGGAAGCGTCGGTATTACGCCTTAACCACGCCTTGTTCGTGGTTGGGCAGGCTTACGTTCAATGCTATCAAGCGCTGAAATCTGAACAACGTATGTTGGATTTTGCCGATCTGGAATGGCAGGCTTATCGCCTTTTAGCGAATGAGGAATTTGCTGCTTACTTGCACGGCAGATTAGATGCCAGATATAAGCATATCTTGTTAGACGAATTTCAGGATACCAATCCTTTGCAATGGAATATTGTCAGCGCCTGGCTGGATGCTTACGGTGCAGACACTGATCGGCCTACTGTGTTTATTGTTGGCGATCCTAAACAATCTATTTATCGTTTTCGTCGTGCTGATCCGCGCGTGTTTGTTGCGGCACGCGATATGTTGGCACAGCAAGGTGCGGTGGTTTTGCGTACCAATCAAACTCGTAGAAATGCGCCAGCAATCGTGGAAGTTTTAAATCAAGCGATGATAGGCAACGCAATTTATTCCGCGCAAACCACTGCTGCTAATACCGATGGACAGGTCTTACGTTTGCCTTTGATTCGCGCCGAGGTTCAAAGTTCTTCTGATGACTGTCCCGCATTCCCATTACGTGATCCACTAACAACGCCTGCCATCGAGCAAGATGACCAGCGTCGTTATCAAGAAGGGCAGCAAATTGCACAGCAACTTTTGCAATTGCAAAAAGACGCGGCGGGCGCTTTTCTCTGGTCGGATGTGATGTTGTTGGTCAGGCGACGCACCAATCTGGCGTCCTATGAAAAAGCTTTGCGCGAGGCGGGGATCCCCTTTGTGTCGAATCGTCGCGGTGGCTTATTGCAGACCTTAGAAATCGCCGATTTGATCGCCTTACTGAATTTCTTGATGACGCCTGGTGATAATCGTGCATTGGCGCATGTGTTGAAATCACCGATGTTTGCAGCCACCGATCAAGATCTCATCAAGCTTGCACAGCGCGAAGAAAACGCTTGGTGGAAACGCTTATTAGCAATCGACAAGCAAGCATTGCCGCATTTGCAAAGAGCGGTGCAGTTATTAACCGATTGGATGCAAGCCGCGCATGACTTGCCAGTGCATGATTTGCTTGACCGGATTTTGCATCAGGGCGAATTAGTGAGTCGTTACGCACAAAATGCATCGGCGACGAATCGCCAACAAATCATCGGCAATATCACCGCATTTACCGAATTGGCGCTGAATATGGATGGCGGACGTTACCCTAGTTTGCCAAAATTTATTGCGGCACTCAAAGAATTTGATCGCGGCGCAGAGACTGATTCGCCGGATGAATCCAGTGTTGCCGGTGGTTTAGATGCAGTGCGAATTTTGACTATCCACAGTGCAAAGGGTTTGGAAGCGAAGATTGTGGTGATGTTAGATAGTAATCACAGCGATGCCGCAAAAGACAATATCGGCGTGCTTTGTGCTTGGCCTTTACAAGCGGGTGGGCAAAAACATTTTTCTGTGTTTGGTAAAAAAGATGCGCGTGGCGCAGCTCGGGATGCTTTGTTTGCAGCGGAAGAAGAGCAAGCCAAACAAGAAAACTGGAATATGTTGTATGTGGCGGTGACACGAGCGAAACAAGTCCTCATCGTGAGTGGTATCGCCAGTGATAAAGCAGCGGATGAAACAGGTGTGCAAACGGCAAGTTGGTATCAGCGCTTTATGTCGGTAGATGAGGCCGAGGTCATCCTGCAGGATGCAGAGGCTGATTCAGCTATCAAGGCATCGGCAAGTCATGCCGCACAACAGCAATTTGTTTTGCACACCTTTAATCCTCCCAATTTGGCATTACCAGAACTAAAACTGGCAGCTGTGATGTCAGCCGAACAAATCGAAGGTGTGGCTTTACACGCCTTGATGGAAAGACTGACCAACGAGATTCGAGAATGGCCGATAAAAATTCCATCAGTGGAAGTGATTGCAGCTTGGTTACCATGTGCGCCCAGTGTTGCAAAAGTGGTGCGCGAACAAGCTCAGACGATTTTGAGTGCGCCAGCTTTAGAACATTTCTTTCATCCTAAGAAGCTTAGTTTTGCCCGCAATGAAATGGATGTCGTGTACCAAGAGCAATTAATGCGAATTGATAGATTAGTGATTTTGAATGAAGAGCTGTGGATTTTGGATTACAAACGACAGTTATTGGAATCGGAAAAAATCGCTTATCAACAACAGTTAAGTGTTTATGCCGATGCCCTAGCGAGTATTTATCCTGCGAAAAAGCTAAGGCTAGCCTTGATCCTGGCAGATGGACAGTTTATTCCTATGAATTAATCTTCAGGCTTCGCGCAATTGATGGCAAATGATAGAAAAATCCCTTTATAATTAATGAGTTTCTCTTTAGAGTTCAAGTTTCGCTTGATACTCAATTGTATAGGACTTACGCAAAATTGTGCTGGC
>DLGN01000395.1 GCA_002482715.1 Oxalobacteraceae bacterium UBA7693 | reverse complement strand
TTCTGGTTTGAAAAAACGCTTATACCGCGATCCAATTCCACCGCGTAGTCATAACCCGGCAATCCCCGATTGGTTACAAGAAATCATTTTGCGTTGTCTTGAGGTGGATCCTAAAGCGCGCTTCGACACGGCGGCGCAGCTCGCGTTGATGCTACAGAATCCCGAACAATTACGCCTGACCGCGCGGGCAGAAAAACACGGTCAAGATGGTTTTATGTCGGTTCTGAAGCGACGCTTTCAAGCGGCTGGCGCGGAACCATTTGCGCAATACAGCGTCTCAGATCACTTATCGCAAGCACCGATTATTATGGTGGCGCTCCATTTAAGTGAAAGCAATACCGAGTTAGCAGATGATATTCGCATGATTACCCGGCGCTTATTACAGACCGAACCCGGTGCCAGACTCGCATGCGTCACGATACGCAAAACCAGTCGCATCGGCCTTGACGACGGCATGGTGCAAGATGGTCAAAATGTACACGTTAAACAATTAGTAGAACTTAAACATTGGGCGCGTCCGTTGCAGGTGCGCAACGATAAAATTACCTTTCATGTATTGGAAGCGCACGATCCTGCTGCCGCAATTATTGACTACGCGCATAATAATAATGTCGACCAAATTATCATTGGTTCACGTGGTAGTTCGACCATCCGTCGTTATTTAGGCAGTGTTTCTGCGCAGGTTGTCGCTGAAGCGGAATGTACGGTAACTGTAGTAAAACAAAGGCGAGAATAAATTCTCCTTTCCTCCTTTTGGAAGACAACACATGTTTGGTCTCGCACACGTTACACAATCAAACTCTCCGTTTTTGGTGCGTCCTCTTCCTCGTCTTCTGTCTAGTTTCTTGATGTTTGTACTACTTTCAATGAACGCGTTTGCGTTCATTGATGGCCCAACCAATCCTCCAACCAATGCTCCAACTAATGCGTCAACAAAAACCGCAGCTTCCGCACCTACGCACAACTGGAACAACCTGGCCGACATGGTGTTCCGCCATTTCACGATGCAACAAGGATTACCACAATCGAGCGCAACTGTATTGGCACAAGATGGCGATGGATTTATCTGGGTTGGTACTCAAGGTGGTTTAGCGCGATGGGATGGATATCGCTTTCGCAGTTACCTGCCGGCTCCCAATGATCCAACCAGCCTGCCCGACAACTATGTACTATCACTTTTTAAAGACAAGCAGAATCGTCTGTGGATAGGCACCAATGGCGGCGGCGTAGCGCGCTACGATGCGCAAACTGATAGCTTTGTCAGAATCCCCATTGGCGTCAATGGCAGTAGTCATGTGACGGTCAATTCAATTGCCGGAGACAGTCAAGGCGGCTTATGGTTCGCCACACGCGGTGGCTTAGATTACTTTCATCCAGACACTGGCGCGATTCAACATTATCGCCACGAGCCGAATAATCCAAACAGCCTGCCTAGCGATTTCACACGCGCTGTTTTAGTGGATCAACAAGGAATCATTTGGGTTGGAACGAGTAAAGGCTTAGTCAAATTTGATGTCGTCAATCAGCGCTTCACGCGAATAAGTTTGCCGATAGACGACAACAAAGTACAAAGAATTATTAGCCTGGGGTCGAGCAAAGACGGCAAACTTTGGATAGGCTCATTTGATTCCGGTGCGTTTTATTTAGATACCAAAGATCCCGCGATGGCTCCGCTGATCAATCGTGTCATGGTAAAAAAGCCCGGTACGCGAGACTTAGTTGGCGGATCAGAAAACGTCCACGCGATCCGCCAAGTTGCCGACAATGAAGTTTGGATAGGAACCTATGGCAAAGGTATTTTAAGTGTCAATATAAAGACACTAGAATCGAGATGGATTAAGCACGAGCCTACACGGCAGAGTAGTTTGGCGGACAACGCAGTCTGGTCGATTCTTCAAGATCAATCCGGTCTAATCTGGATTGGTAGCCAACGTGGCATGAGCTTACATGATCCATCGTCCCATGCCTTCGTGAGTATTTATGGCGGTGAAAATCGTCACCACGGCTTAGCAGGTCTGGACTTCTTTTCTGTTAATGGTTTTAGTAATGGTGACATTTGGGTTGGCTCACAAAACAATGGCGTCGGCATTCTCGAAGCTGGTAGTAATCAATTCAGTTCGATTCATGCGGACGATACAAAAATACAAACAGCCTTACCGCAAAGTGCCATTTTTATCACCTATCCAACTAGCGATGGGCAAATTTTTATCGGTACAGATAAAGGCTTATATCAAACCATCGGCAACACGCGTGCTGTCAAACATTTAAAACTAAGTCCACGAAACCCTGTGATGCGGGTAGCAACCATGTTACAGCATGGTGATCAATTATTAATTGGTGGCCCGGAAGGCTTGTGGCAAAAAGATTTGAAACAGAGCAATCTCGATCAAGCTACGCAACCAGCTTGGGCAACGCCCATCGCCAGCAAGTTTGTGACCGATATTCAGCAAGCGCCAGACGGCAGAATATGGATTTGTACTTTACAAGATGGACTCTATCGTTACGATCCAAAAAATAATGAGCTACTGAACCTCGCACCCGATCCGAATAATAAATACAATCTCGCGCACAGAAATGTCTCTAGCATCTTATTTGATTCCCGCGGTTGGTTGTGGGTGGCGATGCAAGGAGGCGGGCTCGATCTATTACGCACACCGAATGCGAAGCCGCCGTTTGCCTTTGAACATTTCGGCAAGCAACAAAAACTCCCAAATGAATTAGTCAATAAAGTGCTGGAAGACAATCAAGGCAACATCTGGGCCAGTACCGATGAAGGCTTTGCCAGGATGAATCCCAAGACCATGCACATTGACCCCTTCGTAGAATCGGATGGCGTTGCCATTACTGGCTATTGGAGTAATTCTGGCGGGCGCACTAAAGATGGTGAACTGATCTTTGGCGGGGTTGGCGGGCTCACCGTCATTCGTCCAGAGCTGGTCAAAAAATATGCCTATCACCCGCCCGTCGTGGTCACGAATATCCAGCTTGGCGGCAAGACGATCGCGGCGAACCATGCGGGATTTAGCGGCAATAAAGGAAAGAAATTATTGGTACAAGCTGACGCCAACAGCATCGTCGTAGAATTCGCTTCGCTCGACTTCTCTGCACCTGAACGCAATCGTTATGCCTATCGCTTAGAAGGCTACGACAGAAACTGGGTAGAAACTGATTACACACGTCGCCTCGCTGCCTATACCAATCTGCCGCCAGGTAACTATCGCTTAATGTTACGTGGCTCAAATCGCAACGGCGAATGGAGCGAAGGACAATTAACGCTGTCGATCAAGGTATTACCTGCGTGGTTTCAAACATGGTGGGCGTATAGCATGTATTTACTCTTGCTTGCCTGTCTTATTTTCGGGGTGGTGCGTTGGCGTTTATGGCGTTTAAACAAAGCCAATAAAACATTAGAGCAACTGGTGCAAGAGCGCACCCGTGAACTCGAACAATCGCGCAAAATGTTAGAGGAACAAAGCCTGACGGATCATCTGACAGGTTTGCGGAACCGACGCTATTTAAATCTGTACATAGGCGAAGACATCGCGCGCGTGAATCGTAGCTATCAAGCATTACCGCATAACGAAATTCATCGCGCTGCCTTAAATATCGACATCATTTTTATGATGGTCGATATTGATCATTTCAAATCGGTCAATGATGAATTCGGTCATGCCGCAGGTGATCATGTTCTGATTCAAACCACAGAAATTTTACGTGAAGCAGTGCGTGAAGCAGATACCATTATTCGCTGGGGTGGTGAAGAATTTTTGATCGTGGTAAGACACGCAAATTATCTCGAAGCAGAGGTGCTAGCAGAGCGGATTCGTACACGTATTGCTGAACACAGCTTCACCTTGGCAGATGGAAAAACCCTGCACCGCACTTGCTCAATCGGCCTCACTACCTACCCATTTATTCCAAGCGCAGTTGATCTGTTCACTTGGGAACAAGTCGTCGATATTGCCGACCAATGCTTATACGCTGCCAAACATGGTGGCAGAAACGCCTGGATAGGATTGTTCTTGTTAGGAGATAACAAAACCATCACATCCGAACAACACTCAGGCTTGAATGTCGAACAGCAAATCGCCCAAGGGCAAATTGTCGTCAAAACTTCACTCCCCGCAGACACCAAATTAGATTGGTCACACGGACGCGGCAAATAAATCACGTGTCAAACGCCCAAGGAACTTCTGCGCACCAATTGCGCTGTAAGCAGGTAAAATAAGCCGCTTGCTGATGGGTGCCGCGCATATGGCAGGTCTTTAATGCCTTTAACGTGGGCACAACTTGGCATACAAAAAAGAAAATACAGACAAGAAAACCAAATACTTGTTGGAACTAATTAGTACTTATTTAGCACTTATCAGCGTTTAAATCGACGTCTGATTGATGAACATCCGATTTGTAGAAAAACCATTAGGAGAATCATGAAAAACATTTTGTTACCAAGCGCAATCGCACTAAGTTTGGCAATGGCCTTTCCCGTACAGACTGCCAATGCTGCAGCGACGACCAATAAAACCAGCGCGGCAAAAGCCCTCAACGCAAAAGTAGAAGAAGCACCCTTGCGCGCGCACTTGGCGCTATTGTCATCCGATAGTTTTGAAGGCCGTGGTACTGGCCAGCGCGGTGGTGATTTGACCGTGCAATACTTAGAAAGCCAGTCAATGGCATTAGGCTTAAAGCCTGGCAATGGCAACAGCTATCGCCAATTAGTCAAAATCGCGGGCGTCAAAGCGCAGCCACAACAAAGCTCGGTACAACTGCTCGCTGGCGGTAAGCCCTTAGCGATTGAATTTGGTAAAGATTGGGTATGGGCACCAGGTGATGCCAAGCCAGAACATCAGTTTGATACGGAACTCGTCTTTGTCGGCTATGGCATTTCTGCACCAGAAGAAAAGTGGGACGACTATAAAGGCCAAGACGTCAAAGGCAAAATCTTGATCATGATGGTTAACGATCCACAACCAACGGCAGAAGACAGCAAACGTTTCGGCGGCAAAGCGCTAACTTACTACGGTCGCTGGACGTATAAATACGAAGAAGCCATGCGTCGCGGTGCTGCCGGTGTTTTATTGATTCACACTGACGCATCTGCTAGTTACGGCTGGTCCGTCGTCCAAAATGGTGGTACGGCAGAAAAGTTTCAGTTGCAAGGTGCAGCCTTGGGTACCAGCATTCAAGGTTGGATCAGCAACGAAACAGCACGTCAATTGTTCGCCGGCGCGGGTCAAGATTTAGAAAAAATGCGTACAGCCGCAGAACGTAGCGATTTCAAACCAGTGACTTTAGCAGCCAAATTAACAGGCACAGCAAAAGCCGATATTCGCACGGTGGATCAATACAATGTTGCCGCGGTCGTTCCAGGTACCGACCCTAAATTGAAAGACGAAGTGGTTATCTACAGCGCGCACTGGGATCACTTAGGCAAACAAGGTAACAGTGGTGACACCATCTACAACGGCGCGGTCGATAATGCATCGGGTACCGCTGGTTTATTGACGATGGCAAAGGCGGCAATGCAATCACCTGCTAAACGTAGCCAAATGTTCTTATGGGTCGCAGCAGAAGAGCAAGGTTTATTAGGTAGTGCACTGTATGCAGCACAACCGCTGTGGCCCTTGGATAAAACCGCAGCCAACCTCAACCTTGACAGCTTGAACTTTATTGGCATTACACGCGACATCAGCACACGTGGTAGCGAACGCACTGAACTCGGTGCCATCGCAGAAAAAGTCGCCAAGTCCATGCAATTAAGCATCACACCGAGCGAGCCAGATTTAGCTGGCGGCTATTTCCGCAGCGACCATTTCAGTTTCGCTAAAGCAGGCGTACCAGCGTTTTCTATCGGTGGTGGCAAGGACTACATTAAAGATCCTGAAGGCGCTAAAGAAAAAGCCAAAGCCTATAGCAAACGCTACCATCAAGCTGCCGATGAATACGATCCAAACTGGGATTTGTCAGGCATGGTGCAGCAAGCACAATTCACCTTGAACTTAGGTCGTGCTGTTGGTGATGCTGCCAAAATGCCAGCATGGAAAGCCGGCGATCCTCTAGGTAAAGTACGCGCGAAATAATTTAACGCGTGAACGATAAAGCATGAGACTTCACTGTCTCGTGCTTTATTTTTATCCATCAATCATCATCAACATCTGCAACAAAAGCAGAAAGTATCATGTCAACAAGTAGCCCTCGTCCTAGCGAACGTGTACTTTTACAACGCGTCAGAAACCAATTAATCGACTACCTTGAAATCGCGGCCTCCTTCGAAGCGCAGCGCGATTTTCAAACCCAAGCACCAGAAACTCACGTCGCCACCGAGGTGCTAGAACAATGGGCAGACTGGGTCAGCCCGAATTGGCAAGAAGAATTGAAAACGCCCACGTTTTCAGAACAAGAAAGAAACGCGATTACACAGTTTCAA
>DLGN01000234.1:2071-6310 GCA_002482715.1 Oxalobacteraceae bacterium UBA7693 | reverse complement strand
CAGAGATTCACTTGCAACAAAATGGTGAAATTATTACTGTGCAATTTGACGAAGTGGGATCGACTCTCACAGTTCCTCAAGCAACTTGGCATACCGCTAAAGTTAAGGAATCTTGTCGTATCGTTTTTATGACGCCAGGTGAAGGAAGCTTGCACGCTTTGCAGCCGCCTCTTTGAATGACGTTTGGCGCAGCGCTATAGATACACATTAGTAGTCAAGAAAATTCTTTGAGGCGTCAATCGTGAAGTCAGAATACCAACTCTTTTATTTTGCGAGAAGCCGAAAGCAGCAGGCAAAAGTAGCGGCGTTTAATATGATTTTTGCTCCTGTGATGTTCGGATTGTTTTTAATCATCGTAAGATCTAGTGATCGTTTTGATGAATTCTTAAATATCATAGGGATTATTTTTATCGTGACAGAGCTGGTGTTACTTTCGCTGATTGCCTGGTTGCAAAAAAATCCCGCTGAGTTTTATATCAAGCTAAGTCGAACGGAATTTGCTTCTTATCATCCGATGTTCAAGGAGTGGACTTTTTCTGTTGATCCGTTTGACATCATTGAAATTAAACAGTCGACCGATCAAGACGCGATGATGAGTTCGATCCGGATACAAATGCAGGATGGGACTAGTCATGTACTGAGCCCCAATTTTGCTTACGATAGAAAGAAACTCTATCAGAGCTTAGCAAGCCTGAATCCTGCAATTGTTTTTCCAAAACATGTTGGTTTGTTTAGCTCAACACACCCTAGTTCAAACTAACGTTCAAATAAACGAATTAAGCCGTCACCAGAAAATCAATCACAATCTCGCCAGGCTCGCGTGATATATACGCCATCTTGATTTTATCGCCGAAGTGATCACCAATTTGGTGTAGTAGCGGTATTGGGTCATGGTCATTGCAGAAACGCATCGTTTCACCAGGCATTAATGCTGATAAAGCGCCAAAGATGGCAGCATGCCGAAAGCGTTTTGCAACGCCGCGTGCGTCAAAAGCATAGGTTCCTGCATCCGTCATTGGGCGTGCGCAATCGTGTGACATAAGTATCCTCTTTTTCGTTGTGAGTGAATTGTGTTCGCTTGAAATTTGACTCTTGCATTAAGATGAAAATCGCGTGATTTCTATTTCGAAGCGAGCATGATGCGCTTAGCCTACGTGGAATTTATTTGATTAGCGAACAGAATCGACGCTGCTTTAAGCTTCCCTTGATGTGAGTCAGTTTTATGAATGGATAATTATTTGAAAAATATAGGACTTACGCAAAGTAGACGCTGGCATCGTTGGGTTCGTCTCGCATAACCGCTGTACAGCCTTTGGCCGCCTTTCACCGATTCAATCATGCGATGGCCGGCACTAGCCTGCACAATGTTGCGCAAGTCCAAAAAATAATAAAAGCGAACTTTTGTTAAATGGAGACTGCGACACTTGACCTAAAGTTAATCTGGTTTCAAGATGTCCATGCTTAATTTTTTAATTAATTTATACACGGGTCGTATTAGATTCATACTGTATTTGTACTTGAGTTTTCAAAATCGCTAAACCATTTATCGATGTGCGGTGGCTTAGATTTCTTTGTAGTGCGAACTGGACGACGATCAATCTCAACATAAAATACGAGGAAGAATAATGAAACAATATGGTGCAGAATTTTTTGGTACGTTTTGGTTAGTCCTTGGTGGCTGCGGTAGTGCAGTGTTAGCCGCAGGGTTTCCAGGACTAGGGATTGGTTTTGTCGGCGTGTCGCTGGCTTTTGGTTTGACTGTATTAACCATGGCATATGCGATCGGGCATATTTCTGGATGTCATTTGAATCCTGCGGTGTCGATAGGTTTATGGGTTAGTGGTCGTTTTCCAGCAAACCAGTTACTACCCTATATCGCAGCGCAAGTCGTAGGTGGAATTGCGGCGGGTGCAGTTTTATATTTAATCGCGAGTGGTGCGCCGGGTTTTGATGTCAGCAAGGGCTTTGCATCGAACGGTTTTGCTGAACATTCACCTGGTGGTTATTCTATGATGGCCGCATTTCTCATTGAAGTTGTTTTGACGATGTTTTTCTTGATTGTGATTTTAGGTGCAACAGATCAACGTGCACCAGCTGGCTTCGCACCAATCGCCATTGGTTTGTGTTTGACGTTGATACACTTGATCAGTATTCCAGTAACGAACACCTCCGTTAATCCGGCGCGTAGTACCGCGGTTGCTGTGTTTGTTGGAGACTGGGCTGTCGCGCAATTATGGCTATTCTGGCTTGCACCGATTGTTGGTGCTGTATTGGGCGCAACGGTATATCGATTTATCGGTGCGAGTGAACAGAAGTGAAGCAAGAAATTTCACTGATCCGGCTTTGATCAAATTTAAATTCAGGCAAATTTAATTTTCAAAGACAGTCATGGAGATTCTATGCAGTCTAGTTTGGCTTACTGCGCTGACAGCCTACCTCACCGGGTTCCTGCCTTCGCATTAACGACAGATATCGGCCATTTTGCATTGTTCATATGAATAAGAGCAGAGTTTGCTTCGGCAAGACTCTGCTTTTTATCTTTAATCTTCGAAAAATATTTTTTCAATCGGCTTACCAAATAACTTACTGATGGTAAAAGCGAGCGGCAAACTGGGATCATAGCGACCGGTTTCAATCGCGTTGACGGTTTGGCGTGATACTTCCAAGTGATCGGCCAAGGTGGCCTGACTCCATTCTTTTTCTGTGCGTAATTCTTTGACGATGTTTTTCATTATTCTCGCTCCAGAACATATTTGCGCAGGAGTGTGATCAGTCCCCAGCTTCCCATGAAAATGACATAGATCACGAAGCCACTGAGTTTGGGATAGCCCATGCCTTCTAAAAAGCCATAACTAAAACTAAAAAAGGCAGTAATCCCACCAGCGAGTGCAATTACCTCGAGTAGCCATACCCGCATATATTCATCCATGCGTTGAAAATGGCGAATGATCGCCCAGAATGCGCCGAGTGCTGGGATCGTCGGTGTTAACACGATCAGTGTACGTAGCAAACTGTTTTCCATTGGCTTCGCAATGTAAATGGAACCGAACAGTACGACCGTGTATATCACGATGCTGATCCCTAGTTCGTTGCCGTATTTCTTTGCGTTGACTTTGTCTTTCTTTGAATATTCATTATTGAACATAACATTCCTTTATTTTGTGAAAAATAATATGTAAAGTTAGCTTGACATCAATTAGCATAAAAAAAGCAAGGCAATTTGTGCCGTGCTATTTCATGTCTCTGGTGTTTGCTTTACATGTTCAAAAACGCTTTGCTATGTAAAGCATGGAGCACATAGTAAACGATTTAAAAATTATGTCAAGTATGCTTTACATAAATAGGGAAGGTCGGTACGGGAACAGTACTTGTTCGACTCGTCATCTAAGTGAAACTCAGCTTCGAGTAAAGATGGCATTCAATTTGCTTAATTCTGTTTACTTTTCTTTGACTTACGCAGAAATACGACGAAATCAAGAAATAAATTTTGTATGGATTGACTTTGCTAAATTGAAATTGCACACTTTTATATTATTAATAAGTAAAAATGGCATGGTTAAAGTGTTGAGGATGGGATTCGTCACTAGTAAAACAACTCGTTAAACGAGGATCTTTAATTGAATAGGGGAAAGCATGTCAAATATCGCGGGCAAAGCTTATGCCATGAATGTGATTACACCAATTCGTTGGTACACAGTCTGGCTGAATAAACTCATTTTCTGGATCGCTTTAAAAAAGCCATCAACCTTGAAAGGTTTAATTACCTTGTCCTTGATTCACTACGCACGTTGGGTCATCGTCGGTAAGAATCAATTTCCGCATCTTGATCCCAAACAGCCGAAGGAAGAATTGAATTATTCCTACATGCTGTTTTTCAGTAATTTTAATGGCAGCTGGGATCAGTATGTGGATTCGTTCACCTTTGCAATTCCAGGTGGTTTGGATTTGTTTTGGAAGTGGAATATCCGCTATCCAAAGTCTGTGCCTTTGACACCATTTCATAACTATATTCGCTACAACCAGATTGAAACGATTCATTACTACAATGCATATCCATTAGCGGCATCGAATGACATTAAAAGTGCAAAGGCGGTGAAAGACGCATTGATTGCATTTCAAAAGCAGCCATTGGATAGTTGTGATGAGGAATTCATGAAACGCTATAACGCCTTGTTACGTGGCTTACAGCACGATCTAGGTGAAATGCATCCGACGCCGATTATCAGTATGTCGGCTTAC
>DLGN01000234.1:1598-2045 GCA_002482715.1 Oxalobacteraceae bacterium UBA7693 | reverse complement strand
ATGTCGGCTTACCAAGTGCAGCGTCGTCAGCGTTGGCACGATGGTCGCTTAAAACAAGAAGTTGCAGAGCAAGCGATGTTGGATCGTGGTGCGGAACTCACGAATGAGCAGAATATCAAGGGAGAACAACATGGCCGGTAATGTCAGCGGTAAAGCTTATGCTTTGACCATTTTATCTCCTATAAAAAATGCTTATACCAAAGACCAAATCGCCTTTGCGGATGTGATTCGCGATCATCTGCAGCATTGGAACTTCGAGCAAAACAGTCCTATGGCGAAGGTGCCACAAACTTATCTGTGTCGTTTCTTCGTCTTAGATGATGTCTATACAGAGTCGTTACCAACTGGTGGCGCGCTCGATACCTTCAGTGATTTTTTGCCCGCAGTGCCCGATTCTTTACGCCGCAATACGGTGCCTAAAGAAGATCATTTAAAGAATCGTTACCT
>DLGN01000234.1:0-1555 GCA_002482715.1 Oxalobacteraceae bacterium UBA7693 | reverse complement strand
TTTTTCTTGTAATTTTCATGGCGGGGAAAACGCTGATCTCGATGGCTATCTGCGCGGAATGTGGCATGCGATTAGCGATCGAGTCAAAGAGATCTGGCAGTACTGCTATGGCTTTGAATCGGTACGTGATGCAGAATCATTTATTACTTACATGAAGAAATGTCAGTTACCAGCGTCGCTGTTTTTTAATGGTTCGAATGATGAATCTTTAGAAGAGCAATTGAAAGCACTTTACCTGAAGCAGGAATTTGCAAAATTTACGATTGAGAATCAGGGTTTAGACGCCTCTGCAATCAAAGTTAATTTGCAAGCTTTCATGCAGCGCGTAGCTCCGACCAATCTCGCCGCGCCGACTTGGTCTGCCGGTAAATACAGACTATAAAAAGGTGATGCTGTGACTAAACAATTAGACCTGACTGATATTCAAGGTAATGTTATTCGTGCATATGGACGTTTTGGCTATCCTGTTGCGCGCTATGTTTTTTTAAATATTCGCGATTCTGAACTTGGTCGTGCTTTTGTCGCAGCAGTGACCAAGCGTGTTACCACCTCGGTGGAGTGGGGGGATGGAGAAGGGCAAATCAAACAACCCAATTGGACAGTCAACATCGCATTTGCTTATCAAGGCTTGAAAGAGCTTGATTTGCCACGTTCTTCTTTAATTGGCTTTTCAGGTGAATTTGTCGCTGGTATGAAAGATAGGCGCGATATCTTGGGCGACGATGGCGCAAGCTCTCCCGAGCATTGGGACCCGATTTGGGTAGGAAATCGTGAGACTCGTGAACGAGATGTGCATATTTTCATTTCATTAAACGCCAGACTTCCGGCATTACTCGAAGAAAGTTATCAGTGGCTAGTATCGGTAGTTGCGCAACATCAAGGTGGCGTAGTAATTTTGGGTGGGCATCGTGCTGATGATGGTCAGTTACTCGATTATCAGGATGTCCAAGTCGTGATGGAAGATGGTAAGCCTACTTCGAAAGAGCATTTCGGCTATACCGATGGGATTGGTGATCCGGTTTTCGAAGGAACACCCAATTACGATTTAAATGTGCATGGTCGTGGTAAACAAATGGCCGATGGTAGTTGGGAACCCTTGGCGACTGGTGAATTTTTATTAGGGCATATAGACGAGGCCCATGAATATCCGCCGGCACCGCAACCTGTGCTTTTGTCGCGCAATGGCACTTACATGGTGTATCGAAAATTGCATGAAAATGTTGCGACTTTTGATGCCTATCTCGATGAACATGGCAAGAAATACCCCGGCGGTAAAGAATTATTAGCCGCAAAATTTGTTGGTCGTTGGCGCGATAATGGCGCTCCTTTGGTCAAGGCACCTGATGCGGAAAGCAAAGCCAAATTTGATATGGCTTTATTAGGTGCAGATCAACGTGGCAAAGATAAATTGTTGAGTGACTTTACTTACGATGAAGATATGAGTGGTGGTAAATGCCCGTTCAGCGCACATATCCGCCGTATTAATCCACGCGCATCGCTAGAGATGGTGAAGGGGGAAAATCCGGGTAGTATGATTTTAAATAAAGAGGCTTTT
>DLGN01000117.1 GCA_002482715.1 Oxalobacteraceae bacterium UBA7693 | reverse complement strand
CTTAACGGATATGCTCCTGCATTATCAGTTGAGTTTGGCCGAAAAGTGCTTTATTCAACGGAACGACCAACGTTCTCTGAGTTGGAAGAACATATTAAGCAGTCCAAATCGAAGTAGATAATTGGTGATCGATCATGGCAAATGAAGAGCTACGTCCAATTGTCGTTAAACGGATAAAAAAAGTCGCTGGAGGGCACCACGGAGGTGCATGGAAAATCGCATACGCAGATTTTGTTACGGCGATGATGGCGTTCTTTCTATTGATGTGGCTGCTAGGCTCAACGGCAAAAGGTAATTTGCAGGGGATTGCCGAATATTTTCAGACACCTTTAAAAGTTGCGATGGCCGGCGGTGATGGTAGCGGCGATAGTTCAAGTGTGATTAAAGGTGGTGGGAAAGATTTGTCCATTCGTGACGGGCAAACTAGAAAAGGTGAAATTGAGGCAGTTAAGAAAACCTACAATTTGCAAGCAGCGGAAGCTGCGTTGGCAAGGGCCGATGCGGAGCGCCTTAAAGGTTTAAAGGAAAAAATTGAGGCAGCGATAGAGTCAAATCCGACGCTGAAACAATTCAAAAAGCAACTCTTGCTTGATATTACAACAGAAGGACTGCGGATTCAGATTGTTGATGAAAAAAACAGGCCAATGTTTGCATCGGCTAAAGCGGATTTGCAGCCCTATACTAAAGTCATTTTGCATGAAATTGGACTTGCACTAAATGACGTTCCGAATAGAATTAGTTTATCTGGTCATACCGATGCCGCACCTTACGGAAGTGGAGAGTTTGGATACAGTAACTGGGAACTGTCGGCTGATCGAGCAAATGCTTCGAGACGTGAGTTGATTTATGGCGGTATGGATGAAAAGAAAGTTTTAAGAATAGTTGGTCTTTCATCTTCGGTTTTGTTTGATAAAGACGATCCATTAAATCCTATTAACCGTCGCATTAGTATTATTGTGATGAACAAGAAAGCTGAATTGTCTGCATCACAGGATGGTGGGGAAGTTGATCTAAGTAGTTCGACTGAGCAAGCTCTTGAAATAAAAAAATAATTTAGCGCATTAAATGTATTGTTAATGCCGCATAAATTACAACGTTTGGTTTGCAGAATGGGACGCTGAACATGTCAAAGAGAAAAAACTTGGGTTCACAGGTTAAGCAACTTTTATCTGGTGTTTCAGATCACGGTGCTGCTCATCTTTTGGAAGTTGAAACTGATTTGATTCAGACAACCTTGTTGTTGGCTGAAGCGATTGAGAAATTAGGCGAGAATTTTTTAGATTTACATGCCTCGATCACCTCTCAAGAAGAACAAATCTTAGGCTTGGTTGATACAGGACTGATACCGCAAGCAAACGTAGAGAAACTAGCGCAAATTCAATCTGACATCGCAGTACATATTAGTCGTGCTGTGACTAGTCTTCAATTTCAAGACTTAACAAATCAATTGATCTCACGAACTGTGCAAAGAAGCGCTGGACTGCGAGAGCTTTTATCGACCTTGGATATGGTGGGGAATGTTATTCCTTCTGACGGTGGTATGGATGAAATTGCAGTTGTATTAGACGAAATCACCGAAAAACTTGAGCAACAAAGAGTTGAATTAAAAAGTTTGTTGCGGAAAACAGTGAATCAACAGCATTTAAATAGTGGTGATATCGAGTTATTTTAAGTATCGGTTGAGTGAAGAATTCTTCTCAATTTTCTGAATGGAGTAATGATGGCCAAAACAATTTTAGCAGTGGACGATTCTGGATCCCTGCGCCAAATGGTTGCATTTAGTTTGAAGGCAGCTGGATATCAAGTGATTGAAGCGGTAGATGGTCAAGATGGGCTTGAGAAAGCGAAGGGGCAAGTGGTCGATTTGGTGTTGACGGATCAAAATATGCCACGTATGGATGGCTTGACACTGATTAAATCTTTGCGTGCTTTGGCGACTTATCAGCGTGTGCCTATTTTAATGCTGACGACAGAGTCTAGCGATGAAATGAAGGCGAAGGGCCGTGCGGCTGGTGCTAATGGTTGGTTAGTGAAACCTTTTGATCCGCAGAAGCTGACAGAGGTAGTAAAGAAAGTTATTGGATAATTGTTGGTGAATTAGTCGCGATTGAGCATTAATGAAGAAATCACTACAAAGTGAATGAACATTAATCAAGCAGTGAATTTTGCGAGATATTTGTGTGACTAACGGGGTGAAATAATGACGATTGACATGAGTCAGTTCTTCCAAGTTTTTTTTGATGAGGCTGAAGAACTTCTCGCAGAAAAAGAGAAGTTATTGTTGGGTGTTGATATCTCATCTCCAGATCCAGAAGATTTGAATGCTATTTTTCGCGCAGCGCATTCTATAAAAGGTGGCGCATCAACATTCGGCTTAAGTGACATGTCTGATGTGACACACATACTGGAGTCTTTACTCGATAAAATTCGTAAAGGTGAAATGTCCTTGACGGCCGAGCACGTGGATGCGTTTCTTGCGGCAAAAGACATTTTAAAAATGCAGCTGGACGGGCATCGTCTGGGAGCACCAGTTGATTTAGATGCAGTCGGTGATGTAAGGATGTTGCTGCAATCCTTCGTGCAAGGTGAGCTGAAACCTAAAGTTGTTTCTGCCCCAACCTTGGCGCCAGTGAACCAATTAGATCAAAATTTAGAGAAATTTGCACATTGTTTTAGAGTTAGCTTTCATCATGTGAAGGCGTCGGACTTAGTTTTATTAACCTCTGAACTTGGTCTTTTGGGATCAACAACCACCGAGAAAACAAATCAAGGCTGGGATTCGATCATACTGAAAACGAATAGTAAGGAAGATGATATTTCTGCAGTTTGTTCGTTTATTGTTGATGCAGACAATATGACAATTACGGCAGAAGAGTTTGTGCAAAGTAGTGAAGAAAAACAGCTAAGTGAAGATGAGTTGGGAT
>DLGN01000077.1:1984-3274 GCA_002482715.1 Oxalobacteraceae bacterium UBA7693 | reverse complement strand
CCAAACGACAAACACGTCAGCGATCGGACTATTCGTAATCCACATTTTGGCGTAAGTCAGCAAATAACCGCCGTCGACCGTCTTAGCACGCGTCACCATACTGCCCGGATCAGAGCCGTGATCTGGCTCAGTCAAACCAAAACAACCGATCCACTCCCCTGTCGCCAACTTAGGTAAATACTTACGCTTTTGCGCTTCGCTACCAAACTCATTAATCGGCACCATCACCAAGGAAGATTGCACACTCATCATAGAACGATAGCCAGAATCGATACGCTCTACTTCACGCGCGACCAAGCCATAACAAACATAATTCAAACCTGCACCACCGTATTCGGCTGGAATCATCGAACCGAGCAAACCCAACTCGCCCATCTCACGGAAAATCGCAGGATCGGTACGCTCATTGCGGAAAGCGTCCAAAATTCGCGGCGCTAATTTTTCTTCGCAATACACACGTGCCGCTTCTTGAACCATTCGCTCATCGTCGCTCAATTGGGAACTCAGTAACAGTGGGTCATCCCATTGAAATGATGCTTTTGCCATATTAGTCTCTCAAATTCTTGTGGTTTATCGTAGCGGGATTGCGATCGGAATATTCAAAGGCAACGTCGACTCATTATTAGAGCAACATGCTAACCGATTTAGCGCAAAGTGGAAATTTGAACTGTGTCAATTTACTAACTGAAATTGACATAAATATGGGAAATTTGGTCCCTCCGACAAGAATCGAACTTGTATCCCACGCTTAGGAGGCATGTGCACTATCCATTGTGCTACGGAGAGACTCTTAAAAACCATGCAAAGCTTTTTCACAGACTTCGCGATTCCTTAGTCAAATACTAAAAACCACCAAGGAAGGAAGCCCGCCATCTTACCTGACAGACCAACAACAATCAATTGCCATCCAAGCCAAACGATGAAACCGAATGCAACTAGCGTACAATAGCGCCTTTCCTCGTTTTAAACGATCCTTAATTACCCGCATCGGCTCTCTTTAGCTCGGCAGAAGTTTTTTATGGCAGTCATCTCTCTTAGTAACGCGCAATTGGCTTTTGGTCACGTTGCCCTCCTCGATCACGCAGAATTTTCCATTGAAACCTCAGAACGCGTGGGTTTAATCGGTCGTAATGGCACCGGCAAATCGTCTTTACTTAAAATCATTGCGGGTAAATTTAAACTCGATGATGGTCTCTTGGTGATGCAACAAAACATCAAGATTGCTTATGTTGAGCAAGAACCGCAATTTGATCCGGATCAGTCGGTGTTTGACGCGGTCGCTTCTGGCTT
>DLGN01000077.1:0-1963 GCA_002482715.1 Oxalobacteraceae bacterium UBA7693 | reverse complement strand
AACCGAAACTTTTGCAAGAATATGAAGCGATCACTGGCCAATTTGGCGGTGATAACGACGACGCATTGATGGAACGCATGCATGATATTCAAGTACAGCTCGATGCGGCCGATGCCTGGAGTTTAGGCAATACCGTTGAGACGACTTTAGAAAAATTGAATTTATCTAAAGACGCGATCATGAGCACGCTGTCTGGTGGTATGAAAAAACGCGTGGCATTGGCTTGTGCTTTGGTCAGTGCGCCTGATGTTTTGCTGCTCGATGAGCCGACCAATCATCTGGATTTTTCTTCTATCAAATGGTTAGAAGGCTTGTTGAAAGATTTTAAAGGCAGCGTCCTGTTCATTACCCATGATCGTAGCTTCCTCGACAATGTGACGACCCGTATTATCGAATTGGATCGCGGCAAGATCACTTCTTTCCCGGGCAACTTCACTACTTACCAAGTACGCAAAGAAGAACAATTAGAAATCGAAGAAGTCGAAGCGGCGAAGTTTGATAAATTCTTGGCGCAAGAAGAAATCTGGATACGCAAAGGTGTGAAAGCCCGTCGCGTGCGTGATGAGGGTCGAGTTAAACGCCTAGAACAATTGCGTCTGCAACGTGCAGCGCGTCGTGATCAACAAGGTCAGGTTCGCCTTGATGTGACGACTGGTGAGCGCTCCGGCAAGATCGTGGCGGAACTCGAAAACGTCTGTAAGAGCTTTGGGCCTAAAAATATCGTCGACAATTTCTCCAGCATTATTATGCGTGGCGATAAGATCGGTTTGATTGGTCAAAATGGTGCCGGTAAAACGACCCTATTGAAAATGATTTTGGGTGAAGATCAGCCGGATAGCGGCACTGTGAAACAAGGTAGCAAATTGCAGATTGCCTACTTCGATCAAATGCGCACGCAGTTGAATGAAGAAGTCAGTCTGGCAGAAACAATTTCACCCGGTAGCGATTTTGTCGAAATCAATGGTCAGCGCAAACACGTCATGTCTTACCTCGGTGACTTCTTGTTCGCACCAGAGCGCGCTCGTTCACCCGTCAAAACTTTATCCGGTGGCGAACGCAATCGTCTCTTGTTAGCACGCTTGTTTGCCAAGCCAGCTAACGTCTTGGTGCTCGATGAACCGACCAACGATCTCGACATCGACACCTTGGAGTTATTGGAAGAATTGCTGGAAGATTACGACGGCACGGTATTCTTGGTCAGCCATGATAGAACTTTCCTCGACAACGTGGTGACACAAGTCATTGCGTCAGAAGGCGACGGTCTCTGGAAAGAATACATCGGTGGCTATACCGATTGGGAAACTTACAAAAATTCCCCAGCAGGCAAAGCAGTCGCTGCACCGGCTAAGCAAAAAACCGACAGCAAGTCACCAGTCAGCAGCATGACTGCGCCCGCTGCAAAAGTCGAAGCCAAGCCGAAAAAGCTCAGCTATAAAGAGCAAAAAGAATTGGATGAATTGCCGACTTTAATCAGCAATCTGGAAGCCGAACAAAAGACCATTTCTGAAAAACTCGCCGATGGTGATTTCTATAAAGACGCAACACCAGACGCCATTAAAAAACTCAACGAACGCTTTGCGGAAATTGATGAGTTGCTGATGGCAGCATTAGAAAAGTGGGAAGCAATCGGCGGTTAAAACTGTCTGAAACCAAGTCGAAACAAAAAAAGAGAAGCTCGGCTTCTCTTTTTTTGTTTGAGGAGGAACTAGTGTTACAAATAACAAACTAGCGCGACACTTTTCTAAAATCACGCAAGCGAAATCCCATCACAAATAGAGAGCTGAAATACACCAACATACAGGTGACAATCACGCCGCCCATATAGGCCGCTCTTATCCATCGATTGCTCTGCAATGCAATCCAATCGAGTTGCGCAGCCAATCCAAAGCCAACCAACCCCATTAAAAACAAAGCCACAACCAATTTAACAAAGAACTTCAACCATCCGGCTGAAGGCACGTAT
>DLGN01000273.1:8498-9451 GCA_002482715.1 Oxalobacteraceae bacterium UBA7693 | reverse complement strand
CGCCATCATCACAAATCCTAATGGGAAATCTGGGTTAAATAGCGTTTTAAGAGGCAGCTTTAACTGGTTCAGTTGTTGTGATTGCGTCTGAATCAATTGATTCATCCTTTGGTTCCGGAACAATACGCAGTGATAGTATTAAGACAGGAATCGCCGAGATAATGACCCATAAAAAGAAGTTTTTGTAACCTAAAGCTGCTTGAATATCACCGCTGAAGGTGCGGAATAAAACTAGCCCAAGTGCCATGAAGCCGGTGCCGAAGGCATAGTGTGCCGTTTGATATTTCCCAACGGAGAGCACTTGCATCATATAGAGAATTAAACCCACAAAGCCAAATCCAAAACCAAAATTCTCAATGAAAATAGCGGCGGTAATGATCGTTAAATCACTCGGCATTGCGCTGGAGAGAAAGAAGAACGCCAGATTAGGAAGATTCATTCCTATGATTAAGAAAACCATACTTCGTCTTAAACCTAACCAGCCAGCAAAATAGCCGCCGACAATACTTCCTGCGATAAATGCGATCGTACCGGCTGCACCATATGCCCAACCGACCTGTGCGGTCGTTAATCCTAGTCCGCCGGCAGCTGGAGAATCTAGCAAAAATAAAGGTGCAATTGTAGATACTTGCGCTTCACCTGCGCGAAACAATAAGATAAATAATATACCCATCCAAACACCAGGTTTTCTGAAGAAATCAACGATCACTTCTCGCAGAGTGGCGAAACCTTCTTTGATCGTAGTTGGTGCGGTATTCGATTGTGGATTTGCTGGCAGTGCCCACAGGTGATAAATCGCAATGGCAATCAATCCCACGCTCATGATGGCGAAAATGATAGACCAGGCTTGCTCGGCTGGAAGTTTCATTTTTGTTTGTAAGTCGCCTGCGAGGACGACAAGTCCACCAGAAATAACAAATTTAGAGGCATTGTAGAAAGCGCCTTGCCAACCT